>NZ_JAFNON010000001.1:0-429284 GCF_026536245.1 Gilliamella sp. B2824
TGGCAGAAGGTTTACGTTTTGCGATTCGTGAAGGTGGCCGTACTGTTGGTGCGGGTGTTGTTGCTAAAGTTATTAAATAATTTTATACACTAGCGACAATAAGAAGGGTGTCGTTTGATACCCTTTCTTATCTAGTCTGTTTAGCAAAATGTTTTTCTTTAAAGAGCATTTTGGAAAATAGATATTATTATAAATAACATAATCATAGGTTTTATATGCTAGTAAGTAACGAGAGTCAAGATACAAACACGAATCTAGACAAATTCAAATGGGGTTTAGTTCTAGTACTGATTGCGTTTATTGTCTGGGGGAATTTCTATTTTGCTGGACCTAATGATATATATCAACCAAATACTATTGTACGAATTATTGCGGTTGTTGTAATTTCGTTGTTAACTTTATTTATTGCCTTTACAACAAATAAAGGTAAGGCATTTTATGTGTTTTTACAAGAATCTAGAAAAGAGCTAAGAAAGGTAGTTTGGCCAACACGTAAAGAGACCGTACAAACAACTTTACTCATTGCTGCAATTACTGTGATTGTCGGCTTAGCACTTTGGGGAATGGATTCTTTATTCCGTTCAATAGTCTTTTATTTAACATCAATAGGACGTTAATATGAGCGAAGCACAACAAAAACGTTGGTATGTCATTCAAGCTTACTCAGGTTATGAAGCGCGTGTTGCACAATCATTACGTGAATATATCAAATTACATAATATGGAAGACGCATTTGGCGAAGTATTAGTTCCTACAGAAGAAGTCGTTGAGATGAAAAGTGGTCAACGCCGTAAGAGTGAACGTAAATTCTTCCCAGGTTACGTACTAGTTGAAATGATAATGAACGATGCGACTTGGCATTTGGTCAAAAGTGTACCAAGAACTATGGGCTTTATTGGTGGTACATCGGATAGACCAGCACCGATCAGTCAACGTGAAGTTGATGCAATTATGAATCGCTTACAACAAGTCGGTGACAAACCTCGCCCTAAAACGTTGTTTGAACCGGGTGAGCTTGTGCGTGTTAATGAAGGGCCATTTGCTGACTTTAATGGTGTGGTTGAAGAAGTTGATTACGAAAAAAGTCGCCTAAAAGTTTCAGTTTCTATTTTTGGTCGTTCAACACCTGTTGAGCTTGATTTTAGCCAAGTAGAAAAAAGCTAATTTATTTGAATATTTTTAATTCAATGACAACAAAAATCACAGAAATTATTCTGTGATTTTTTTTATGCAAAAAATCTGCCTTAAAAATAACAATTACTACTTTTTATTCGCTATTTAAATGTAATGACGTAGATAGCCCTGTTTGGATCCACGTCAACGTTTTATCCTTTCGATAAAATGATAGGATAAACATAAAGGTGAATTTGTTCATCACCGACAGATATGATTTGTACTGCATTTAGTTTTTTGTCTATTTTTACTTCATTAGTATATTTCTACTAGCTACTCTTCTCATTAAGTATCTTCACTTAAAAATATTTTTATAGCTCATAATGGTGTAATTAACTTTATGTTTTAAATCAAATTTTTCATTTTTATGCTATTTATACATTATTTTGTATGGTATTGACTATAACCATCTTATGGTTTGTTATCCTCGTATAGGCTATGCAATAATATTTTTTGGTTTGAAATGATGATGATGCATAAGTTTGCTGGCTTTTAGGGAATGGAAGGTGATTGCTTTGTCATTAAAACAATAATAACAATTACCATATTAGTATGTGCCGTATACCCAACTCCGGCTATATTTTGACGATGTTCATGGACAGAAAAATTTATACCGTTTCAATTTATTAATATTTTATCAACGATCTATTTATTCGAGTTATTTTTAACGCAATTTTATTAGGTATTGCTGTTGGAGTTAATACGACATTTAGGGGTAATTTATGCACCGCATAGTGCTAGAATATGCTAAGCATATAATGGTTATAGGTCGAACTTTTTATTATCAATTATTACCCTGATTGTTGTTGTTAGACTTGTGTTATGCCGATAATGGGATGTTACGGAATTTGCTACCAACTATTTAGGTTTATCAAAAACTAATTTTATGGGTGTGCTAATATTTTCTTAGCACATTATCACTATGATTATATTTCAATTTTAGATTAAAAGCTGAAATGCCAAGATCAAATCAAACTTAAATCAACACAGTGTATTGTTGGTATTAGACTAGAAACTATTGAGTTGATGACCAAAAAAGCTGAAGATTGCCAAAAATATCATGCCGAAAATATAGTGTGCAGGGTGTCTTTGTATGAGATTTCAGTTAACTGGCATGATTAAATCTTACTTTTAAAAGTTAATTCCATTTAATTTAAAGCCAAAAGACGGCGATGAATTTTATCTAAAAATTCATCGAAAAGGAATGTTGGTATTAGATGAGTAAATTGCCTAGACAAATTCAATAAATTATTTTTAGCAATACAATTTGATTTGTTTAACTCTTTTTATTTTTTACTAAGGATAAAGTATAAGACTACCTTTCATAAGGCGATCTTATTTTATCTTTTACATCATTTGCTTTTGTATTGGTTGCTTTAGTCAACAGCAACCAAACAAGGATATATTTGTGTGCGAGGTTGCTTTTATTACAATATTCAAAATTAGCCATTTACAATAAAATACGTTTCAATATTGCTCTTTTAGTAAAGATTATTATGGCTATATGTTAATTAGCAAAAATAAAAGTCAAAAAACAATATTAAACCTCACAGTTAAAATCTTCTAGTTGCTGCTGTAAATCTAACCATTTCATCTCTGATTCTTCTTGATCACCTTTAAGTTGGCTCTGTTTAAGTAATAATTCGGTTAATTGTGATTTATTTTCTGTTTCGTAAATAGTTGGATCAGCTAATTGTTCTTCAATCGCTTTTAATTGTTTTGTCAGGTGTTCAAGAACTTGCTCTTCTTTTTGCAACAATTTTTTTATTGGCTGCATTTGTGATCTTAATTCCGCTTCACGACGTTTTTGTTCTTTGCGCTCTTGCGAAGAAATATTTTGAACACTATCTTTTTTAGCCGTATCTTGATCGGGTTCAGGCTGATTTTCAGCTTTCTGTTCTTCAGCAAGCCATTTTTGGTAGTCATCAAGATCGCCATTAAATGGTTCGACTTTATGATTGTGGACTAAATAAAACTCATCAGTTGTTGAACGTAATAGATGACGATCATGTGATACAACAACTAAAGCTCCTTCAAAATCAATAAGGGCCTCGGTTAATGCCTGACGCATATCTAAATCTAAATGGTTAGTGGGTTCATCAAGTAACAATAAATTGGGTTTTTGCCAAACAATTAATGCTAACACTAATCGCGCTTTTTCACCGCCTGAAAATGTTTTTACAGGTTCATTGACTTTATCACCATGAAAATCAAAACCACCTAAATAGTTACGCAGTTCTTGTTCTGTTATTTTAGGATCAGCAAGTTTGGTTAGATGCCAAAGTGGTGATTCTTCACCACGCAAATACTCTAACTGATGCTGAGCAAAATAGCCTAATTGAACACCTTTGGCTAAATTAATATGGCCTTCTTTAGGTTGTAGTTCGCCCGCTAATAATTTAATTAAGGTCGACTTACCCGCTCCATTGCGTCCTAATAAACCAATTCTTGAGCCTGGCACAAGATTCAATTTAATTTTTTCAAGGACAATTTTATCTCCATAGCCGGCAACCACTTTATCCATCATCAATAATGGACTTGGTAAAAATTCAGAAGGTTTAAAATTAAAATGGAAAGGATTATCCACATGAGCCGGTGCTATCAGTTCCATTTTTTCTAGCATTTTAATTCGACTTTGCGCTTGTTTCGCTTTGGTTGCTTTAGCTCTAAAACGGTCGATATAACTTTGCAAATGAGCGACTTTCTGTTGTTGGCTTTCGTATAATGATTGTTGTTGTGCCAGTTTTGCTGAGCGCTGTGTTTCAAATGAGGAATAATTGCCTGTGTATTCAAATAATTTCTTTTGTTCGATGTGAATAATTTTATTCACTAGCGGATCTAAAAAATCGCGGTCATGTGAGATTAAAATTAGTGTACCTTGATAATTACTTAACCACTTTTCAAGCCAAATTACAGCATCTAAATCAAGGTGATTGGTCGGTTCGTCCAGTAGCAGTAAATCAGAACGACACATTAACGCTTGTGCCAAATTTAGTCGCATTCGCCAACCGCCCGAATAGGATTTAACCGGTAACAGAAGTTGTTCGTTAGAAAATCCTAAACCATGTAATAGTGTTGCAGCTCTTGCCTGTATTGACCAAGCATCAATGGTATCGAGTTTTTCATGAATAATTGCAATTTGTTCACCATTATTTTCTTGATTAGAAATGGCTAATTTCTGTTCTAATTGGCGATACTCTCGATCCCCATCAATAGCATACTCAATAGCAGGCACATCTAAAGCGGGTGTTTCTTGATTAACCCAAGCAAGTTGCCATTGTGCAGGAATGCTCAAGCTACCACCGTCTGCTTGAATTTCACCTTTGATTAGCGAAAATAAGGTGGATTTTCCACAACCATTTTTACCAACTAATCCCACTTTTTGTTTAGGATTAATAGTAGCGGAAGCATTATCTAATAGTAGATTAACACCTCGGCGAATTTGGATGGAATCAAAAATAATCATGATATAGTGATCTATTATTCAAAATAAAATGCGCTATCCTAGCAAAAATTGAAGTTCAAGTAAAATCAAAATAGGATGACCAAGATGGTAATGAGTCCTTATAATCTAACGCCTAAAATTGCACAACAAATTGTTGATATAACCATGAAAATCATTGATTGCAATATCAATGTGAGGGATAGGTAGGTAAGGCTTTCAGATAAATGAAAGCCCTTTATGATTGCTAAAGGGCTTAACGTTATTTAGTTCTATTATGATTGTTTGATTGCTGTTAACGATCGACGAATAAAGTACAAACAGATCGCCACAAATACCGCTAATCCCAAATATTGTGGTAATGTACCTAAGTCAGCCGATATAGCCAGTGGTGCATCACTACCGCCACTGGCAATACTGATAACAATCACTACCGCTAATAACACACCAACTAAACTTTCACCCACAATTAATCCCGAAGCAATTAACGCCGCTTTACGATCAACTTTTTTATATTGCGCTTGAGGATCTAAATTTTGTTTTTTTGCCTTAGCATAAGCACTACGCTTAATTAACCACGACAGTATGGTGCCCACGAAGATTGGCATAGTAATGGTCGGTGGTAAATAGATACCTAAGCCCACCGCTAGTGCAGGTAAACGGAAGCGACATTTTGATTTTGCTAAAATTAAATCAATGATGATAATCATTGTACCAACCGCCAAACCGATTATAATCATGGTCCAATCAAGTTGATGAGAGAATATTCCTTTGGCGATAGTTGTTATTAAGGTTGCTTGCGGCGCAGCTAACACTTGTGACTGATCCATATCTGCTCGTGGTAATGCCCCAGTAAAACCATATGCGTTATAGAGAATCTCAAGAATAGGCGCGATAACAATAGCACCAACCACACAACCAATGAGTAAAGCAACCTGTTGTTTCCAAGGGGTCGCTTTAACAAGATAGCCTGTTTTAAGATCTTGTAAATTATCATTAGAAATACAAGCAACGGCTAAAACTGAACTGGTAGTAAATAGTGCTAACGCAGTCGCAAAATTGGATCCTTCAACGGATGCTAACATACCATTGGCTTCACCTAAACCTAATAAGATAAGCGAAATTACAATAGCTGCGACAATGGCAATGCCTGATATTGGACTTGCGGACGAGCCAACTAGTCCAGCCATGTAACCACAAGCGGCAGCAACTAAAAAGCCCATAATAAAAGCAAATAGCACTGCACAAAATACTAATGCCCATGCAACGCCTGTTGATAACCCACTGCCAGAAATAAATGAATAAAAAGTCACGATTAAGATAATTAGTATCCCACCCATTATCAAAAAGATTGATTTAGGCGAGAGATCGCGATCTGTTTCGGCGATATCATTCGCTGAAACATCAGAACGTAAAGTGCTGAATGATATTTTTAAGCCTTCAATAACTGGTTTGATTAATGTTAATAATGTCCATATTGCAGCAATTGCAATTGTACCCGCACCAATGTAGCGAATGTCTTTTGCCCAAAGTCCCATAGCAATTTTAGATAAAGGCTCATTAGTATCATAATCGGTTATAAGACTTAAAATAGGAATACCAAATCCCCAACCAATAATTGTCCCAACTAACACAGCAATACCCGAAATAATACCAATCAAATAACCTGCGCTAAGTAAAGCTAACGAAAAACCCATTGGTAATTGAAAGATTGATTTACCACCGGTAAACCAATAAGAGATACTTTCAGATAGTAATCGAAAACCATTGGTACAAACGCTGACTACAGAAGCGATGACCCCACCGACTAAAATATCTTTCAGCCCTTCATTGGTATCGTTATCCCCTGATTTTGAGCCAGCTTTTAAAATTTCCGCAGCGGCGATTCCTTCGGGATAAGGTAGTGTGCTTTTTACTACCATAACATGACGCAATGGGATTGAAAATAATACGCCCAACATCCCTCCTGCAGCACATATGGCAAAGGTTTGTAAAAACGGAAAACCTTGCCAGTAACCAATCATTAATAATCCCGGTAATACAAAGATAATTGAAGACAGGGTACCCGCTGCTGATGCTTGGGTTTGCACCATATTATTTTCTAAAATGGTTGAGCCAGAAAAAAGCCTCAATATTGCCATAGAAATAACGGCTGCTGGAATAGCAGAAGAAAATGTTAATCCAACTTTTAAACCTAAATAGACATTAGATGCAGTAAAAATAATCGTTATAAAGGCACCTAGAATAGTGCCTCTTAATGTAAGTTCACGTAAGTTATTCATTTTTATTAATGTAATTGATTTATCATACCGACATTATATACTGAAATTTACTTTATTTGTTGTTTATCTGTTTTTGTTTGTCTTATTTGGATTTTTTTTTGCTTGTTAAATTTTTTTTAGTGTAATTGTGCTTGAATTTATTATGAATATTTTGAGTAGTAATAGGTTAGTAATATTAAAATAATAACTGTTTTATTGTGAATATATTACAATATGCGCTTAGATCAATTTAATTGAGATATCTACCGTGAATGGATTAAAGCGTCTACAAGCTATTACAAAGCAACTTCGTGATCCGATTAATGGTTGTGAATGGGATCGCGTACAGACTTTTACCTCATTAAAGCCTTATACTTTAGAAGAAACTTACGAAGTTTTAGAGGCTATCGATCAACAAGATATGCAAGAACTGAAAAATGAATTAGGCGATCTGTTATTTCAAATTGTTTTTTATGCTGATTTGGCTGACGAACAAAAGGCGTTTAATTTTGATGATATTTGCAATGCGGTTGCTGATAAATTAGTCCGTCGTCATCCACATATCTTTTCAGATAATCCTGCTGCAAAACCCAATTGGGAGCAGCTCAAACAACAAGAGCGTAATGAGCGAGCACAGTTCTCGATACTCGATGATATTCCTAATTCTCTTCCTGCTTTGATGAGAGCTGAGAAAATCCAAAAACGCTGTGCATCTGTTGGTTTTGATTGGTTAGCGTTGCAGCCTGTCTTAGATAAAGTAAAAGAAGAGCTAATTGAAGTCGAGCAAGAGCTAAATAAATCAACACTTGAACAAGGAAAAATTGAAGAAGAATTAGGCGATTTGATTTTTGCAACGGTTAATTTAGCACGTCATTTGAAAGTTAAATCGGAACTTTGCGCGCAAAAAGCAAATAACAAGTTTGTTCGTCGATTTAAACAAGTGGAATCACTATTAAAACAAAAAAATCTGGCTTTAGTTGATGCAACACTTGAACAAATGGAAGACGCGTGGCAAAGTGTTAAGCAATTAGAAAAATCAAATAGCGAAGTAAATAAAAATGACTGAACAAAAAAACGAACTGTATCAAGAAATAGAAGCATGGGCACAAAATGCGATATTACATAGTCCAACATGGAGCATTAATCAGCTTGATTACTCTGAAAAGAGCATCACTGTTGTAGAAATGATTATCAGTGAAATTGCCGAAAAAAACTTTAGTATTCCTGAAGAACAATTAAATATGATTGCTCAAGAGTATGGATGCTACCTATTACTCACCGCACATAAAATATATGGTGGCGAGTTTTATTATAATGAAGAGTTTGAACAACCTATGCTGATTTGCTGTGAACCCGATGCAATGATTGTGCTAATGACCTGGAATAAAGTGAAAGGGCGTTTATTGGGTGATAAAACTGATCATATTGCTTATTTTCTTGATGAGTTTGGTAAAGCGACTTTCCAACCTGAAAAAGGCACGCATGTGGTTTATTTATAACTTCATAAAGTGTATTGTTTAAGATTCTTAATGAAAAGGTTAAGTAAGATTAGCGCCTAAAGCTAAACTTAATCTTTATTCCAAGGATGGCTGAAAATGAATTACACACTTTATATCGGCAATAAAAACTACTCTACGTGGTCTATGCGGCCTTGGGTGGTGATGAAATACTTTGATATTCCCTTTGCTGAAAAATTGGTTAAATTTGATAGTTTTGATGAAGATTCTATATTTAAAACTACGATATCATCCATTTCAAAATTTGGAACTGTTCCGATACTTGTTGATAACGATCTTGTCATTACTGATTCTTTAGCGATTTGTGAATACTTAGCTGAACAGCATCGCAATTTAGCACTATGGCCAACGGATATAAAACGTAGGGCAATGGCTCGTAGCTTAGTTGCAAAAATGCATTCGGGATTTCAAGCGATTCGAAATTATTTACCCATGAATATCGAGGCTGAATTGCCAGAAGTTGGGCAGATAATTTTACGTGATCACCCCGAAGTTAAAAAAGAGCTCTTGTTCTTAGATGATTTATTAACGTCTTTTTTATCTTCTAACAAATCAAATGATCGCTATTTATTTGGTGATTTTAGTATAGCTGATGGATTTTATGCACCTTTATGCTTAAGATTAAAAAATTATCATATTCAGACAAGCTCAACTTTAGCTAATTACATTGAAACGATTTGTTATACTAAAGGTATTCAAGATTGGATAAATGCAGCGTTAAAAGAACACAGTTTTGTCACGATGGATGAACCTTATCGATTACACCGATAATTAAAGATTTTGCTAAAAAATAACCCCACTTAACATTGCGTAAGTGGGGGTAATCTTTGGATTTAATCTAAAAACGCAATCACACTTCTAAATAATCTAAAATTCCTTCTGCTGCTTTGCGTCCTTCGCTAATGGCAGTGACGACTAAGTCAGAGCCTCGTACTGCATCGCCGCCAGCAAAGATTTTGGCATTGGTTGTTTGATAACCTTTCATTTCTGGAGCGATAATCCGTCCTTTATCATCAAAATCAACACCATGTTCGGCTAGCCATGGCATAGCATGGGGTTTAAAGCCAAATGCCATAATTACAGCATCAGCAGGAAGAACAAATTCTGAACCTTCAATAATAACCGGTGAGCGGCGGCCTTTAGCATCTGGTTCACCTAATTCAGTCCTGACCATTTTCACGCCGGTAACGTGTCCGGTATTGCTAATTTCTATACTTAATGGTTGTACATTAAATTGAAATTGTACCCCTTCCTCTTTGGCGTTTTTGACTTCGCGTTTAGAACCCGGCATATTGGCTTCATCCCGACGATAGGCACAAGTCACGTTAGTTGCACCTTGGCGGATTGAAGTGCGGACACAGTCCATCGCTGTATCTCCCCCACCTAATACAACTACACGCTTATTTTTCATGTCGATGTATGGGGTATCTTTGGTTTGTTCATGATGCATTATGTGCTTAGTATTGGCGATCAAAAATGGTAACGCATCATAAACGCCGTTAGCATCTTCATTTTCAAGTCCTGCGCGCATTGATTGATAGGTGCCTGTTCCAATAAAAACAGCATCAAACTCATTAAGTAACTCAGATAATTGAACTGTTTTTCCTACTTCGGTATTTAGACGAAACTCAACTCCCATCTCGGTAAAAATTTTACGACGGTTAATTAATACTTCCTTATCCAATTTAAATGCAGGAATACCAAAGGTTAATAGCCCACCAATTTCAGGATGACGATCAAAAACTACCGGTGTTACACCATTACGTACTAAAACATCAGCGCAAGCAAGTCCTGCAGGACCCGCACCAATAATGGCGACTTTTAATCCGGTTTTTTCAACATTAGTTAAGTTAGGTTTCCAGCCCATTTTAAAGGCTTCATCGGTAATATAGCGTTCAATATTACCGATAGTAACAGCGCCAAACTCTGCGTTTAAGGTGCATGATCCTTCACAAAGTCGATCTTGAGGGCAAACACGGCCACAAACTTCCGGTAAACTATTAGTTTGATGAGAGAGTTCAACTGCCTCTAAAATTTTACCTTCGTTAACTAATTTTAGCCAATTCGGAATATAGTTATGCACAGGGCAACGCCATTCACAATATGGGTTACCACAAGCCAAACAGCGATCGGCTTGGGCTTGAGATTGCGCAGGGGAAAATCCTTCGTAAATTTCAACAAATTCTATTTTACGAATATTCAACGGTTTTTTTGGCGGATCGACACGTTGTAAATCGATAAACTGATAAACATTTTGACTCATTTTCGTGCTCTCCTTACTGTGCTTGAACGCGTAGTTCTGCTGATGAACGACTACGATGACCAAGCAGCGCTTTTACATCGCTCGATTTAGGTTTAACTAAAACAAATTGTTTAGCAAAATCTTGCCAATTAGCTAAAATTTCTTCAGCGCGTGATGAGTGAGTAAGTTGAGCATGCTCCATGATTAAGCCTCGTAAGTGCTCTTCATGTATTGAATAATCAGCAACATTTAGCATTTCGACTAACTCTTTATTGATACGTTTATGAAAATCACCGTCAGCATCTAAAATATAGGCAAATCCACCAGTCATACCAGCACCAAAGTTAACCCCAGTTTTACCAAGTACGCAAACAATCCCGCCTGTCATATATTCACAGCCATTATCACCGATGCCTTCAACAACACTGATAGCACCAGAATTACGTACGGCAAAACGTTCACCGGCACGACCTGCGGCAAATAATTTACCGCCAGTTGCACCATATAAACAGGTATTACCGGCAATGGTTGCTTCATGGCTTAAAAATGCCGAACCTTGTGGGGGGCGAATGACTATACGTCCGCCCGCCATGCCTTTACCAACATAGTCATTAGCATCACCTGTAAGGGTTAAATCCACACCACCGGCATTCCATACTCCAAAGCTTTGACCGGCTGTACCATTAAAGTTAAGGTTGATAGGATCGGTCACTAAACCTTGATCGCCATATTTTTTAGCAATATAGCCGGATAAACTTGCCCCAACTGAACGATCGGTATTTTGAATTTCAAAATAGAAACTTTTGCTTTGACGATTATCCACTGCTTCTTGTGCTTGGGTTATGATCGCTTTATTAAGTAGTCCTTTGTCAAAAGGTTTATTATCCTCAATACAATATACCGGTTTACCTTCAAGCGGTGTCGCTGTTTTGAGTAATCCTGATAAATCAAGTTTTTGTTGTTTAGCTGTTATGCCATCGAGTTCTAACAGCAAATCAGTACGACCAATTAAGTCGATGATGCGACTAACACCTAGTTCAGCCATAACTTCACGCGTATCACGAGCAATAAAGCGGAAATAATTCATCGCTTTTTCAGGTAATCCATGATAGTGCTCACTTCGTAATTTCTCATCTTGAGTCGCAACGCCGGTTGCACAATTATTAAGATGGCAAATACGTAAATATTTACAGCCTAAGGCAACCATTGGCCCCGTTCCAAAGCCAAAACTTTCCGCCCCTAAAATAGCGGCTTTTACAATATCAACACCCGTTTTAAGGCCGCCGTCAACTTGTAGGCGTATTTTGTGACGTAAACCATTAGCAACAAGCGATTGTTGTGTTTCAACCAGACCTAATTCCCATGGCGAGCCGGCATATTTCACAGATGTTAATGGGCTGGCTCCGGTACCACCATCGTAACCCGAAATCGTGATTAAATCGGCATAAGCTTTAGCAACCCCTGTTGCAATTGTTCCAACACCCGGTTCCGAAACTAATTTAACTGAAATCATCGCTGTTGGATTGATCTGTTTCAGGTCAAAAATAAGTTGTGCCAAATCTTCAATTGAATAAATATCGTGGTGAGGAGGTGGTGAAATTAATGTTACCCCAGGGACTGAAAAACGTAATTTTGCAATATAAGGTGTGACTTTATCACCCGGCAATTGCCCTCCTTCACCCGGTTTTGCGCCTTGCGCCACTTTAATTTGAATCACATCCGCACTCATTAAATAACCTGGTGTAACGCCAAAGCGACCAGAAGCCACTTGTTTGATGCGTGACACTTTTATACTGTTATAACGAGCAGGATCTTCGCCGCCTTCTCCGGAGTTTGAAAAACCACCTAACGTATTCATTGCGGTTGCAAGAGATTCATGCGCTTCAGGACTTAACGCGCCAATTGACATCGCAGCGGAATCAAAACGTTTAAATAAAGCCTCTTCAGGTTCGACTTCATTAAGTGCAATAGCCCCACTTTCTGGTGGGTTAAGTTTTAATAAATCACGTAATGTAGCAACAGGTCGATTATTGACGATATCGGCATAACGCTTATACTCTTCATAACTACCATTATTTACAGCTTTTTGTAATGATTGCACCACATCTGGATTATAAGCGTGGTATTCGCCACCATGTACAAATTTGAGTAATCCACCTTGTTCTAATGGTTTACGACGTAACCACGCTTTTTTGGATAGGTTGAATTGGTCTTGAGCAAAATCATCAAAATTAGCACCACTAATTCGGCTTGTGACACCTTGGAAACAGAGTTCTACCACATCCTTATGTAAGCCAACTGCTTCAAACAGTTTAGAACAACGGTAAGAGGCGACTGTCGAAATGCCCATCTTGGACATGATTTTATATAAACCTTTATTAATCCCGTTACGATAATTAAGTATGGCTTCACGGTAGGTTTTATTAATCGTACCTTTATCAACCATTTGCGCTAAAGTTTCATACGCTAAATATGGATAGATTGCAGTTGCGCCAAAGCCTAGTAAGACAGCAAACTGATGTGGATCTCGACAGCTTGCAGTTTCAACAATAATATTGGCATCGCAACGTAAATTTTTCTCAACTAAACGTTGTTGCACGGCACCAACAGCCATTGGCGCAGGAATGGGTAGGCGATCGGCTGCAATATTTTTATCTGATAGAATCAGCAATACTGTGCCATTTTTTACTTTGGCTTCAGCATCACCACAAAGCTGTTCAATTGCATCACGTAAGCTACCATCAATTTCATAAGTAATATCAAGCGTTTCTGATTTATAGTATTTTGACTCTAACGTCGTTAACTGCTGAAAATCTGAATACACTAAAACTGGATATTTAAATGCCACACGATGCGCTTGTCCTTCCGCTTCGGCAAACACATTCATTTCACGACCAATACTGGTAGAAAGTGACATAACGTGCGCTTCACGCAATGGATCGATAGGTGGATTGGTTACTTGCGCAAATTTTTGTCGGAAGTAATCATAAATTAAGCGAGGACGGCTTGATAATACCGCAAATGGCGTATCATCGCCCATAGAGCCTGTTGCTTCTTGACCATTTTCACCTAAAACGCGAATGCATTGATCAAGTTCTTCATTGCTATAACCAAATTGTTTTTGGTAAGTCGCCAGTAACGTATCATCATAATCACGAGAGCCGATATCATCATCAGGAAGATCTTCAACTGGAACCAGACGTTTTACATTCTTAGCCATCCACTCTTTGTATGGGTGACGTTTTTGTAAATCGTTATCGGTTTCGGACGATTGTAAAATGCGACCTTCTTCGGTATCAATCACCAGTAATTCGCCCGGACCAACGCGCCCTTTAGTTACCACTTCATCTGGTTGGTAATCCCAAATACCGATTTCCGATGCGCAGGTAATGAGTTTGTCTGTGGTAATAACATAACGAGCAGGGCGTAGACCGTTACGATCTAAGTTACAAGCAGCATAACGACCATCCGACATAACAATGCCTGCTGGACCATCCCATGGTTCCATATGCATAGAGTTAAAATCAAAAAAGGCACGCAGATCTTCATTCATATCTGGATTGTTTTGCCATGCTGGCGGAACAAGTAAACGCATTGCACGCACTATATCCATCCCACCAACAAGGAATAATTCAAGCATATTATCAAGTGAACTTGAATCTGAACCCGTTACATTCACAAATGGCGCGGCATTTTGTAAGTCAGGTATAAGCGGGGTTTTAAATTTATAAGATCGCGCTTTGGCCCATTGGCGATTGCCCTCAATAGTATTAATTTCACCATTGTGGGCTAAATGTCTAAATGGCTGGGCAAGTGGCCAACGTGGTACAGTATTGGTTGAAAAACGTTGATGGAATAAACAGATTGCTGTTTCCATACGAATATCTGCCAAATCTAAATAGAATCGAGGTAAATCTTTGGGCATGCAAAGACCTTTATAGATATTGACCTGATTTGAAAAACTACAGACATAAAACGTATCATCTTGCACACGTTTTTCTATGCGACGCCTAACCATATATAAACGACGCTCTAAATCAATTTTTGTCCAACCCGCAGGCGCATTAACAAAGACTTGTTCAATTCTTGGTAGTGATGACAGGGCAATTTCACCCAACACACTTTTATCAATTGGCACTTCGCGCCAACCTAAAATTGATAAAGTTTCATCCGCTAACTCTTCTTCAACAATTTCACGACTAGCTTGAGCTTCGGCTTCATCTTGGCTTAAAAATAGCATGCCTACAGCATAATTTGTTGCTAAACGCCATCTGGCATCTTCAGCTACTAGCCTAAAAAATCGATCGGGTTTTTGCATTAAAAGCCCACAGCCATCGCCCGTTTTACCATCAGATAAAATGGCACCACGGTGCTGCATTCTTGCCAATCCGTGAATTGCTGTACGCACCACCTTGTGACTTGGTTGCCCTTCAATATGGGCTATCAAACCAAATCCGCAGTTATCTTTTTCATGATGCTGGTTATATAACATATCATTGCCTCTAAATCATCGCTTTTATATTTTGTGAAGGTATAGGCATTAATCCCATAATGGCTAAGAAATTAAAGAAAAAAGGTATTTTGGTCAAATAAATATTACTTATAAGTCAATCTTTTAATAAGGTCTATCAGAGTTATTAATGAAGCTAATAATTGATTTGTAGCTTGTTGATTATTAAGGTAATGATTAAGTATATGGCTTTTATTCTCAAAAAAAATTATATAATTAATATCAATGATAATTGTTATTTTTGTAAATAAGTTTAACTAAATTTAGATGTTTAAGTATGAAATTATGCTAATATTTAATAGCTAGGATGGATAAATTAATATTGTTATAATCTATTATCTTTATTTTCAATAATTCAACTATGCAAACCAAAATAACAATTGTCGGTGCTGGTGCTGCTGGGCTTTTTTGTGCGGGATTACTTGGTCAAAAAGGCTTTGATGTAACAGTCATTGATAATGGTAAAAAATTAGGACGTAAAATATTAATGTCTGGTGGCGGTAAATGTAATTTTACTAATCTCGATGTTGAGGCAAAACATTATATTTCGCAAAACCGCCACTTTTGTAAATCTGCATTAAAACGATTTTCCCAATGGGATTTTATCCAACTCGTTAATCAATATCATATTGCCTATCATGAAAAAGATCATGGTCAGTTATTTTGTGATAATTCAGCTCAAGATATTGTTGATATGCTTATTCAAGAGTGCCAGAAAGGGCAAGTTAAGTTTATGTTAAAAACACAACTTGAAGATGTGGAGGCTGAACAGCAAGGATTTAAGTTATCTACTTCTCAAGGCTTTGTTGATACTGATAAACTAATTATTGCAACCGGTGGACAGTCGATGCCAGCACTAGGTATGACCGCTATTGGATATAAAATTGCCGAAAAATTTTCGATTCCTGTTGTGCCAGTCAAAGCGGGGCTTGTGCCATTTACGTTACATAAGCCTTTGTTAGACGTGTTATCCTCGTTATCAGGAATTGCTGTTTTAGTTGAAGTATCTAATGAACGAATCAGTTTTAAAGAGAATCTACTCTTTACTCATCGTGGATTGTCAGGACCGGCGATTCTACAAATTTCGAGTTATTGGCAAGTAGGAGAAGAAATCGTTATTAATCTTTTACCTGATTTAGAGTTTGAATCGGCATTTAAGCCTTTACTGGAAAATAATCGTAATCAAAGTCTAAAAAACTGTTTAGCACAAATTCTACCTAAAAGATTGGTTGAGGTATTAATACAACTTAATTTCATTTCTGACACTATTGTTAAGCAGCTTAATCCAAAACAACAGTCTGAATTGTATAAAAAGTTAACCCAGTGGCGCATTATTCCAAATGGTACTGAAGGGTATCGAACAGCCGAAGTGACCTTAGGCGGCGTGAGTACTGATGCACTTTCATCTAAAACAATGGCAGCCAATACCCAACCAAACCTGTATTTTATCGGCGAAGTTGTCGATGTTGCTGGTTGGCTAGGTGGATATAATTTTCAGTGGGCTTGGAGTAGCGCATTTGCTTGCGCACAAAGCTTTAATTGATTTTATATTGTTATCTAACTATCGATAACGCCCATTTGAATATGATATTTTTTGACTTTATATTGTAAAGTTGTACGGGAAATATTCAATAATTTAGCCGCAGTAATAATTTTGCCATTGGCTTGATTTAATGCATCAATAATTAATTGACGTTCATAATTTTCCACTTGTTCAGTTAAATTATTACCGTTAGGTGGGGTAGTTGGATTATTTTTGTCGGATTGATTATTTGTTTCAACTACGGCATATGGGCTGTTAATATCAAATAATTCTTCATCTAAGGTTATTTGTTGTAATTCGCCCGGTTCACTTTGTAATACCATACTTCGTACAATTGCATTCTCTAGCATTCTTACATTGCCAGGCCATGGTGCTGACATTAACTGTTTAAGTGCATGTTCACTAATACCACTAATAATAACGTTAAAATCATTTTTATGTTTATCGATAAAATAACGCGCTAAAACCGGAATATCTTCTGTTCGTTCTCGTAAAGCGGGTAATTTAATTAAACCAACATTTAAGCGATAAAAAAGATCGCTGCGCATTTTACCACTTTGTAACAGTTCCGCTGGGGATTCATTCATTGCTGCCACAATTCGAACATCTGAATGTATCTCTTTATTCCCCCCTAATTGCCAATAGGTTTTTTCCTGAAGAAATCGTAATAATTTGCTTTGCATATCTAAAGGCATAGCATTAAGTTCATCTAAAAATAGTGTGCCTCCGTTGGCGAGTTCTAAATAACCTTGTCGATTTTCAGCACCCGTAAATGCCCCTTTAACGGTTCCAAACAAAGTACTTTCGATAAGCGTTGTCGGTAATGCACTACAATTAAGTGAAATAAAAGCCTTATCACGGCGATGGCTGGTTTGATGAATTAATCGAGCAAATAATTCTTTGCCCGTGCCTGTTTCACCTACAATCAGTACAGGAACGTCGTTTCGACCTAAAATATTAGTTTGATCGATAACATCCTGCATTTTATTCGAAACAAAAACAATTTCAGGTAAAGGTTGTTCTTTATTTTGATACAGTTTTCTATTGAGTGTGAAGACTTGATCTTGAAGTTGCCTTACATCAGATAAATTACGGCCTATTTCTACCGCACCAATAATCTCTTTTTTACTGTTGTAAAGTGGTACTGTAGTATGTAAATAATCAACAAGTTTACCTAAATGATTATAGTAAGATTGGTAATTATCTTGATATTCCTTACCTTGTTGTAATGCTTGTAACATTGTACTATCTTCTTTCTTCAAATTAGGATAGACTTTGAGCAATGGTTTACCAATAGCTTGCTCTTCTGAGTAACCATCAAGATCTGCGCTTTCCTGATTGTAATAAATATATTTACCTTCTTTATCAATAATGGCCATTGGCTGATGCATTAAATCAAAAAAATGTTTAAATAGTTCTAATGCTTTTAATAATTCAGGATCGATTATCATGATATCCGTACCTTTGAAATTAGGATTATTTGCTAAATATAACTAGCTTTAGTTTGTTCAACCATCACTAATAATGACAAATATTCGTCATAAAAACATATTTTTTACTAAATGACTAATATTATTTCTATGCCTATATATTTAATTTATTGATTTTTAATTGTTTTTAAGTTGGCATGCTGATTGCATTACCTGAGAAAAGCCTTTTTTCTTATTCATTGTGTACTTTTTTATGTACTAATTAACTGGAGGTCATATGTCTGACACAATTATGTCTAATTATAACAAAATACGCACCAATCTTATAACCAAAGATCGTCGTTTTAGTGCGGAAGGTAGCAAACTTTGTTTTGATGGCATTGATTTAGTCGATTTAGCCAAAAAATATCCAACCCCTTTTTATGTGTTTTCTGAAAAAGAAATTGATCGTAACGTTCAAGAAATTAAAGATGCATTTAAGGCACATCCAAATACCAAAATTTTCTATGCATCTAAAACTTGTTCAGTCATGGGCGTACTCAAAGCGATTAAAGATGCGGGTATTTACGCTGAAGCTAATTCAATGTTTGAAGTGCGTAAATGTTTGGAAATTGGTTTTCCAGGAAGCCAAATTGTTTTCAACGGTGTGGTTAAAAAACCTGTTGATTTAGAATTTGCTATCAAAAATGATCTTTATATTATTAATGTTGATAGCTTATATGAACTTGATATTATTGATGAAATTTCACAGCGTTTGAAAAAAGTAGCAAACGTGTGTGTCCGTGTTGAACCAAATGTACCTTCTGCAACTCATGCAGAGTTAGTCACTGCTTATCATGCTAAATCAGGTATCGACCTTGAACAAGCTGAAGAAACTTGTCGTCGTATTCTTGAAATGCCTTATGTACATCTTCGTGGTTTACATATGCATGTTGGCGATCAGGTACCAGAAGCAGAACCTTTTGCTAAAGCAACCAAAGTATTAGTTGACGAATCACGCCGTTTAGAAGAAGTACTTGGCATTAAATTTGATTTAATCAACGTTGGTGGTGGTATTCCTGTTCCATATAAATATGATGAAGAAAATGGTAACCCATTAGAAGACAACATGTACGCAGGTATTACAGCACAAGATTTTGCTGATGCGGTAATTAAAGAAGTACACAAATGGCGTAAAGATGTTGAAATTTGTATTGAACCAGGACGTAAAGTAACAAGTTCAGCTGCTGTATTGTTAACCGAAGTAGCTTGTGAAAAACGTAAGACTAATTACGATTTAGACGGTAACATCGAAGAGCATGTTGAATGGAAATTTGTTGATGCAGGTTATAGTGTTCTTTCTGATAGTCAACATTTTGATTGGTTCTTCTATGTTTTCAATGCTTCAAGAATCAACGAAGCACATGATGAATACATCAAATTAGCAGGACCATTATGTGATGGCGGCGACTATTATCATGTAGGGGTTAAAGGTGAAGAATTTTTAATGCCAAAAGATACTCAAATTGGTGATATTGTCGCTTTCCTTGATGCGGGTGCTTATACCATCGAAAGCCAAACTGTTTATAACAATCGCCCACGTACTGCTGTTGTTATGATTGATAAAGAAGGCAAAGATCGATTGATTCGCCGTGAGGACACTTACGAAGATATGGTTGGATACGACGTGTATTAATCATGAGTTATCTGGGGCATATAGTGCTCCAGATATTATAATGTGAGGTTATTTTATGAGTGATTCTAAAGGTTCAAGTTTACTTGGTATTAAAGACATTGTATTTATGAATGTTATTGCAATACTAAGTTTACGTCAAATTCCTAATGTGGCGCCTTATGGGGCATCAGCAATGGTGCTTTGGTTACTTGCTGCATTTTGTTTGTTTTTCCCATTAGCGATGGTCTGTGGTGAACTTTCCACCGGTTGGCCGAAAGATGGTGGGATCTTTGTGTGGGTAAAAGAAGCGTTTGGTAAACGCATTGGTTGGATTGTTGTTGTTTGCTTCTTATTTTCTTGTGTGCTGTTTTTCCCACTCATGTTGCAATTTGGTTTTACCGCAATTGGCTATATGTTTAGTGCCGATTTGGCGCAAAATCAGGTGTTTATTGGTGTAGGATCGATGGTGGTATTCTGGATTTTGACACTGATGAATATTCGCGGTATGCAGTGGACCAAAATTATCAATAGTGTGAGTGCATGGCTTGGGGTATTTATTCCTGCTGCAATTATTGTGTTATTAGCCATTGTTTGGTTATTAACTGGTCACCCGATGGCAACTGATTATAGTCATGTTAGTGATTGGATCCCAGATTTAAGCAGTTGGGACACCATCGTGTTTTTATCTAGTATGATGTTTGCTTTTGCTGGTCTTGAAGTGGCACCTATGATTGCTGGACGTACTCGTGATCCACAACGAGACTTCCCTAAAGCGATGGCGGTATCGGCAATTGTAATTGTTGGTATTTACATGATTGGTACTTGGGCAATTAATACTTTATTACCTGCTGCTGATACTGATATTGTTGCTGGCGTAATGCAAGCGATGGAAGCAGCGGCTAAAGAGTTACATATGCCTTGGTTATTACCGGTTATGGCAATTTGTTTATTCTTTGGTGCATTAGGTCAAATTAACTCATGGTTAGTTGGTCCTATTTATATGTTACAAGAAGCATCTAAAGAAGATAATTTGCTTGGTGAACGTATTGGTCGTTTACATCCTGTATATCAAACACCAGCATTTGCTTTAGTTATCCAAGCAATAATTGTAACGGTACTTTGTTTCTCAACGTTTGTATCACCAAGTATTGCGGCAGCTTATTGGATGTTAACCGCATTAACAACAATTTGTTACTTTATTCCTTACTTAGTGATGTTTATTGCTTACTATCGTTTACGTATTACTCAACCAGATGTACCACGTAGCTTTAAGATACCAGGTAAAGTATTACCAATTGTTTTACCCGGTTTAGGATTCTTATCTACGCTATTTGCGGTGATCTTAGTCTTTATTCCACCTGCACAAATTGATATGGGTGGTTATGTTGAGTATATTGCGAAAATTGTTGGTGGTGCAGTGCTTGCAATTGTCCTAGCTGAATGGATATATTACCGAGCACAAAAACGTAATCGTTTGCAACAACAATAATATAGAGGAGTAAGAGTATGTACAAACCTATATTGGAAATTGATTTGCGCAAATTAAGGAATAATGCGCGAGTCGAAAAAGAGATACTTGCTAAGCACGGCATTGAAGTGATGGCGGTCAATAAAGTCTTTGACGGTTGCGTTGAAACCGCCAAGGCGGTGCTTGATGGTGGTATTGATGTAATTGCCGAGTCAAGAACTTACAATCTAAAAAAACTTAAAGACGCGTTAAATTGCAAAACGTGTTTATTACGTAGTCCTTGTTTGAGTGAAATTAGTGATGTTGTTAAATATGCTGACATTAGCTTAAACAGTGAAAAACAAGTTATCCAAGCACTTTCTGATGAAGCGGTTAAACAGCAGAAAATTCATCAGGTTTTATTAATGGTGGATATGGGTGATTTACGTGAAGGTATTTGGTTTGAACATGTTGATGATATCATCGATACTGTCAAGCTTATCTTATCGTTACCGGGTGTTGAACTTTATGGTCTTGGAACAAACTTCAATTGCTATGGTACGGTTTTACCGACTGTAAAAAATGGAGTAGACTTTTTACAAATTGCGCGTAAAGTAGAGCAAGCTTGTAACATTAAGATCAAATATTTATCAGCGGGTAACTGTACGAGTTATCATTTACTTGATAAAGGTGTTTGGCCTGAAGGCTTAAATCACATCAGAATTGGTGGTTTACATGAGTTTGGTATTGAGTATGTGGATATGAAGTATTTAGATGAATTCCATCACTCAAATAAACCTGTCGATAAAGCATGCAGTAATTTGTATAAATTGTATGCGCAAATTATTGAACTCAATAGTAAACCAACTGTTCCTGTTGGTGAGTTAGGTGTAGATGCGTTTTTAAATAGTAAAACTTTTGTTGATCATGGTACGCGTAAACGCGCACTTCTCGCTTTTGGACGTCAAGATGTACCGTCTGAAAACTGTGTACCGATTAATGATAGTATTACTGTTTTAGGACAGACCAGTGATCATACTATTGTCGATATTGAAGATGTTACTGAAACATTGCGTGTTGGCGATATCATTGGTTTTGAACTTGATTACACAGCATTACTTATGGCTTGCCAAACAAATGGTGTAGAAAAACGTTTTATTTATTAATTCGTGTTAGCTGCTGGTTACGCCAGCAGCTGTTATTAATTATTAGGCGGTTTACATGGCAACATCAGAATCACAAGAAAGTCCTTATCCCAGTAGCTTAAAGAAAAATCTAAAAAATCGTCACTTATTGATGATTTCGTTAGGGGGATCAATCGGTACGGGATTGTTTATTGGTATTGCAGCACCGCTTAGTACAGTAGGCCCATTAGGTACTATTATTGCTTATTTAATGGCTGGCAGTATTATGCTTGCAACTATGTTATGCTTAGGTGAACTTTCTTGTGCTTTTCCCCACGCTGGTTCTTTTCAACATTATGCATTAATGTTTATTCCGAACCCAATTTGGAGTTATACCATTGGTTGGTTATATTGGTTAAGTTGGGTGCTGTCGATGGCAGCTGATTTGACTGCTGCTGCTATGATAGCCCATCAAGTTTTTCCTGCAATTCCTATTTATCTTTTTAGTCTTTTAATCCTTACAGTTATTACTTGTGTGCATTTAACTTCTGTTCGTGCATTTGGTGAAAGTGAATATTGGTTTTCAACCATTAAAGTCTTGGCGATTATTGCGTTTATTTGTATTGGCATTTATTTGTTATGTCAAGAATATAACCAAACCCACGTGTTACCAACACTTAAGACAGAACATGGCTGGTTTCCGAATGGTTTTTTATCGATTTTTGTCTGTATGACCATTGTAACTTATTCGTTTCAAGGTGTTGAGTTAATTGGTAATGCTGCTGGTGAAGCGCAATCACCACAAGCAGTATTACCCAAAATTATTACTGGCGTTGCTTTTCGAATCATTTTGTTTTACGTGTTAGCGATTGCGGTATTAGCACTGGTTTATCCTTATGGCACAGAACATACCGAGATCAGTCCTTTTATATGGGTATTTAATAAGGCAGGTATTAGCTTTGCTTCTTATGGGATGCTGTTTGTTATTTTTTGTGCTGCCATTTCAGCTGCTAATTCAGCAATTTATGCTAGCTCAAGAATGTTATGGTCTATGGCTCAAGATAACTTAGCCCCTAAATATTTTTCAGATGTGAATAAACGAGGTGTGCCAACAAAAGGGATTTTATTTATTGCACTGATTGCATTAGTATCCTTATTTTCTAAATATATTGCGGCTGAAAAACTTTATATCTATTTAGTTGCAGGTACCGGACAGGTCGGTTGTTTTGCTTGGATTGTTATAGCTTGGTGCCAGTACCGTTTTCGTAAAGGCGTCAATACTGGTCAGTACCCTAAAGAGATGATTAAATTCAGATCGCCTTTATTTCCTTGGTTAGCCATTATATCAATTATTGCAAATACAGTGATTATTATGGGGGTTTGGTTTGATGAGTCAGGTTACTTCATTCTATTATCTGAGCTAGTGTTAATTGCTATTATTCTTATTTCTTACTTTTTTTATAAAAAACGTAATCCCGACAAAAGCCATTAATCGGCACTTTGTATGTAATCGAGTCAATAAACATATTGTCTTGATTACATAGGACTGATTATTAGTAGCAAACTGTATTATTGTTGAAATCAAATATAATCATGTTTTGTTAATTATATCTCAATTTGTTTGTACTATTTTAGAAAAGCAGCTACACCAGTAAAAACAACTTGTGCCGCAATAGCGGATATAAGTAATCCAGTCAATTTTGATAAAATTGATATACCGGTATTTTTTAGCACTTTAGCGATTGTTTTAGCGCATAGCAACATAGCATAGATACCTGAAGATGCAATGAATAATGAAATTGCACCAATCAAATTTTGTACAACACCCAACGAACTCGAACCTAACACAATGATGGTACCAATGGATGCCGGCCCCATACATAAAGGAATTGCTAAGGGCACAACACTAATATCTTCATCGCTACTTATTTTATTCTTTTCTGGTGAGTCATTCATCAACGAAACCGCTGTAATAAAGAGTAACGCACCGGAGCCAATTCTAAATGCATCAAGAGTAAAACCAAAAACACTAAACATAGTATTACCAAAAAAGAATAACACAATACCAATAATAAAAACGGCACACGATGTTTTAAGTGCTGTTTTACGGCGTAGTTGTTCATCATATTGTTTTGTGCCACTTAAAAATGCGCTCAAAACTGCTGGTGGTGTCATTAATGCAAACAATTTTATAGTTGTTGCAAGAATTTCGAAAAGATAGTCACCCATAGCATAACCTTCAAAAGAATAATAAAATTTGCTTTAACTTTGTCAACGCTAGATAGTTGGCAGGAAAAAATATGTTTTTAAATATAAAAACGGTCACCGTAAAGGTGACCATCATTAGACAGATATATTTTATATTGTTTTTTTAAATCATTAACCAATAAAGAATTAGTTAAGGCGCTCTTTAATACGAGCCGCTTTACCACGAAGTTCGCGTAAGTAGTAAAGTTTAGCTTGACGTACTTGACCACGACGTTTCACAGTAATTGAATCAACAATTGGTGAGTGAGTTTGGAATACTCGTTCAACACCTTCGCCGTTCGAAATTTTACGTACTGTAAATGCAGAATGTAAACCACGATTGCGAATTGCAATAACCACACCTTCATAAGCTTGAAGACGTTTTTTGTTACCTTCAACAACCCATACTTTTACTTCAATCGTATCGCCTGGGCGAAAAGACGGGATGTCTTTTTTCATTTGTTCTTGTTCTAATTGCTGAATAATTGCATTTTTCATAATGTTATCTCTTACTAGTTATACTGAAATTTTAGTTGCTTTGTTTATCACGGTATTCTTGTTGAAATTCAGTGAGTAAACATTGCTCTTCATCAGTCAGAGCTAGATTTTCAAGAAGATCGTCTCTTCTCAACCAAGTTCGTCCTAGTGATTGTTTCAATCGCCAGCGACGAATCGCTTCATGGTGACCAGACATTAACACATCGGGCACCGCCATTCCATCTAACACCTCTGGTCTGGTATAGTGTGGACAATCAAGTAAACCGTTAGCAAAAGAGTCTTCTTCTGCTGATGATTCATGATTCAACACGCCAGGAATAAATCTTGCTAGAGCATCAATCATGGTCATTGCCGGTAATTCACCGCCACTTAACACGTAATCCCCAATTGACCATTCTTCATCAATTTCGGTTTGGATAACGCGTTCATCTATACCTTCGTATCGACCACAAATCAAAATCAATTTTTGATATTGTGACAACTCGCAAACACCTTGTTGGTTTAATTTGCGCCCTTGCGGGGAAAGATAGATTACTTTTGTATCGTTACCTGCTACTGCTTTCGCTGCATGAATGGCATCTCTAAGTGGTTGTACCATCATTAACATGCCGGGACCGCCACCATAAGGTCTGTCATCGACAGTCTTATGCTTATCATGCGCAAAATCGCGCGGGTTCCAATAATCTACTGTTAACAGTCCATTTTTTACGGCTCGACCAGTTACACCATAACAGGTAATAGCTTGGAACATTTCGGGAAAAAGGCTAATTACGCCAATCCACATATTCTTACCTTACCAATTAAAATGCTGGATCCCAATCGACCACAATCATTTTTGTTGTTAAATCAACTTGTTTAATAAATTGTTCTTCAACAAAAGGAATTAAACGTTCTGTTGCTCCAAATGCATCTTTTAGATTTGCTTTAACAACCAACACATCATTAGAACCGGTTTCCATTAAATCAGTGACCTGACCTAAGTCATAACCATTAATTGTTTTTACTCGGCAACCAATCAGATCTTTCCAATAAAAATCACCATTATTAAGTTCTGGTAATTTTTCTGCATCGACAAATACTTCGGCATTAGTTAATGCATTGGCTTGATCACGATCGTCAACACCTTTGAGTTTCACAATCATGTCTTGATTATGGGGTTTAAAGCTTTCTACGATTACTTCTTGCCATTGCCCAGCACGCTGAATATACCAAGGTGTGTAATCAAAAATACTATCTGGAAATTCTGTAAACGAAAAAATCCTGAGCCATCCACGAATGCCGTAGCTTGAACCAAGTTTACCCACAACAATTAGATTCTCAGTATTCATCATTACAATTACTATTAGTTACTAATATTAAGCAGCTTTTTGTGCTTGTTTGATCAATGTATTAACACGATCAGAAACGGTTGCACCTAAACCTACCCAATGATTTACGCGATCAAGATCTAAACGTAATTCTTCCGCTTTACCTTGTGCAATTGGATTAAAAAAGCCAACGCGCTCAATAAAACGACCATCACGTGGGTTACGGCTATCAGTGACAACTACTTGATAAAAAGGGCGCTTTTTAGAGCCACCACGAGCTAAACGAATAGTTACCATAACATCCTCTTAAATTAAAAAATAATCTTTATCTTGTCCAACATGGACAAAATCAAAGCCCCGAAATTATACTCTTTCTGGCAAAAAGTGCAATGGCTGTTTATGGCTGATAAAAGGTAATACATTTATTAATCAATATCTATAAATAATCAATCTCACCAATAATAATTACTGGGATTGATTCGGTTCAAAAAACAATCATTAACAGTCGTTTTAATCTATATCTTTACCCATTAATGCCGCACTTAGCCCTTTTCCATGCATATCAAGCGCTAAAGAGCAAGTTATGCCACGGGTGATTGCACAATTTTTTTATACCTCCAAATAGCTGATAACTGTTTGACTAGCTGTCATTCAATTAGCGTTGAGTCAATTGCAATAATCTCTTTGACAGCTTTACGAGCACATCACCCATGACGGTAACATGATCTTTGGCTATTTGTTTAAACGTTACTTGCGAAAAATCGGCAACTCGTTCTGTAATGACAATATTAGCAGAAATACCGACTTTAAAAGATATTCATGCAGATTTATTGTTTTCAGGTGAGTTTTATTTGATTTGCCACAAAGATAATGTTCTTGAGTAGAAACAATCGGTTGAATTAAAGGAGTTAGAAAGGCATAACTTTATTGCTTTTTTAAAAGGTATAATTATTTGTATTTATACTAAAACAATTGACGCAGCTATAACATTCAATATGCTATAGAAGTTAGGCTGTAGACATTTATGATGGGATTAGTTTCAGTTAATCATGGGATTAGTATTACAACTAGGTTAACCTTATTTCAATTTGAACATGACAATATTGCGGTAATCTTACTTGAAGGCATCTCGCTCAAAAGAGCAGTTTATCTGATTAAGCAAAGAGATCGACAATTACTAAAATCAGCTTAAAAATTTTATCAATTTATTAGGAATAATAACATGATAAATTAATATATTAATTTATTTGTATATTGTACTTAATATTGTCTTAATTTTTTGTTTTTTTCTTAAAGAAAGCTCGTTTTAACACGTCAAAAAAACCTAGTGAACGTACCATTTTTTGTCCATCAATATAAACACGAATAGCTCTAAGTACTTGTTTAGGTTGTTTAGAAGCAAAGGTAAAAGTACCATCTTTTTTGGTTTGAATTGAATAACGTGGAATCCATTTACCACCAAATAGTACCGATGCAATAACAAAATCGACTTCATTCCAAGGAATTTGAATATATTTGCGCGGATCATGCTGATGATAAAACTCAAAAGCTTTGTCTCCGATTATAATATTGCCATATTCCGTTAAACCAGTAAATGCTGTTGCTTTTACCGTTAAATCAATCTTCGTGTTTAATGATTGAACCATCTATTGTGTCCCTAAACCAGACTTGAATTAGTGATGATATCCTTTTCATCATCGTTATGTGATGAAAAGGATAGTTTGATTATTAAGAATTTGTTGCTTTAAACTAAAACGGTATATTTTAAAAATACGTTGGTTAAAATATTATCTTTTATAAAAGACCAATAACGTGGCCAATAATACCTACAACAAATAATCCAAGGATAATGATAATAGGTGAGACTTTTTTACGTAGTAACCACATACATAAAAATGTTAAAAGTAATGGTACAAGTCCTGGTATTAATTGATCCAAGTTATTTTGCAAGGTAGTCACTTTTTCTTGTGTCAAAGATAATCCAGCTTGCATTTGTTGTAATGCTTTTTGAATGCCTTCCGCACCAGCGGGTAATGCATTCCAATCAATAAATGCACCATTATCTAATTTTACGGTTGAAACGACTGGTTGGAATTTTATCGATACCCACCTTTGTACCAAAGCCGCCAGTACAAACATCCCTAAAATAGACGCACCTTTCGTAATTTTTTGGAGTAAACCACCAGATAAATTATCGGTAATTTTTGAGCCAGTACGATAACCAAACTCTTGGGTATACCACATGAAGCTCCAACGAATAATGTTCCAAAGTAAGAAGAATAGAATTGGCCCCATAATGTTACCGCTAAGTGCAAGCGATGCTCCAAGTGCACCAAGCATTGGTCTTACTGTAAACCAGAATACTGGATCACCCACGCCAGCTAACGGTCCCATCATCCCAACTTTCACCCCTTGGATCGCAACATCATCAACCGCAGCGCCGTTGGCACGCTCTTCTTCTAGCGCAAGCGTTACCCCTAGCACAGGTGATGCTAAATAGGGATGAGTGTTAAAAAACTCTAAGTGACGTTTTAATGCAGCAGAGCGATCTTCTTTGCTGGTATATAATTTTTTGATAGCTGGGATCATTGAGTAAACCCAACCACCATTTTGCATACGTTCATAATTCCAAGAACCTTGGAGGAAAGTCGAACGCCAAGCAACCGCTAAACGATCTTTTTTGCTTAATTGAATTCTATCAGTCATTTTTTTTCTCCAAGTTCTTAGTAATCATTTAAAATGTCGTCAAGTGGATCGCCTTTATCGCCGCCATTTGAAGAGTTTCCGCGTTCAGAAAGGCTAAGATAGATTAACGCCAAGGCAATGCCGAGCGCACCTAGCGCAATTAAGGTTAATTGTGATATCGCTGCAACCACAAAGCCAATAATGAAAAATGGCCATACTTCGCGGTTTGCCATCATATTAATGACCATGGCGTAACCAACCGCAACAACCATTCCTCCACCAATTGCCATACCTGTTGTTAACCATTCAGGCATCGCTTCTAATGCGCCTTTTACCGTTTCAGCAGGGATAAATAAAAGAGCTGCTGCTGGGATTGCGATTCTTAGACCTTGCAAACAGATCCCCAAAATTTGCAATAATTCTATTTTACGAATATTTGCTTCTTCTGCTGCAGCATCCATCATATGGACTAATGGAACAGCAATGGTTCGCACAATCATAGTTAAGAATAATCCAGCTACAGCAAGTGGAATGGCAACTGCAATTGCGGTTGAAACACCAGCGACACCTTGCCCACCTAAAACTAAAATGATAGATGAAGCCACTGCGGCTAATGCTGCATCAGGTGCGACTGCTGCCCCAATGTTTGCCCAACCTAATGCAATCATTTGTAATGATCCACCTAATACAATACCCGCTTCTAAATTTCCGGTCACAAGTCCAATCAACGAACAAGCAACCAAAGGTTGATGAAATTGAAACTGATCTAAAATCCCTTCCATACCAGCTAGGAAGGCAATAACTATCACCAAAATGATAGCAATAATTGATAATGTCATAATATAACCCCTTAAATAAACTAATTCTTTTGCTCAGCTAATTCTTGTTTCGCTTTCTTTAATAATTCATCCATATTATCGTTAGAATCATTAGGTACTTTACGAACGTCAAATTTGACGTTTTTAGCTTTTAACTTTTCGAAGGTTTCAACGTCTTGTGCATTCATTGATAACACTTTATTAACCATGACCTTACCCACAGAATGTGCCATCGAACCAACATTGACAACATTGATATCAACACCACCTTCAATGGTTCTTAATACATCTTCAGGGTTTTCAAATAGCAATAAAGCTTTGGTATTGCCAAAACGAGGATCATGCGAAACTTCAATGATTTTTTTGATAGGAACCACGTTTGCTTTCACACCTGGAGGCGCCGCTTCTTCAATCAGTTTTTTTCTTAACTGGTCCTTAGCAACTGAATCTGATACGACAATAATACGGGTAGGATTGGTTGATTTTGTCCAAGAAGTGGCGACTTGACCATGTAATAAGCGAGAATCGATACGAGCTAACACAATTTTCATCTTTCCATCACCGACAACTGTACCTTCTGGAATAGCTTCAGCGGGTTTAGATGTTTGTGTTTTGGCAGGTTCAACTGTTGCGCGAATGCCTTCTTTAGCAGATTCTAAAATTGCTGATGCAATTTCTTTGGCTGTTTCCATCGAAAAGCGTGATGAGTAAGCTTCAATTAACATAGGTAAGTTTAAACCAGCTACAATCGCCCAATTACTATGTTCACCACATAAATTATTCGCTTGATTGAAAGGTGTTCCGCCCCATAAATCCACTAAAAAAAGCACTTCATCTTGATTATCGAATGTTGCTATTGCAGCAAGCATTCTCTCTTTTAAACTTTCAGGACTATCACTTGGATGCAAGGTAACCGCTTTAACGTTTTCTTGTTCACCAAATATCATTGTTCCTGATTGTAGAATCCCTTCTGCAAACTCGCCATGAGTTGCAAGAATAATTCCTACCATAGATCTTCCTCCAAATATTTATCTCATTGGATAATAATAAATTACTTTAAATGAGCACCAAAAACTAGTTTGGTTTAGTTAAGTCATATGTAAAAACATTGAACATAAATAGTCTGTTTATAAAAAATATGAGGTACATAGTTGTTTGTAAAACAAATGTTTATATTCCTAATTTTTATATAATTAACTGTTAAATCATAACATTTATTAATAAGTTAAGTATAGATAATCTATTTTTTTATAGAAGAATTTTATCTATTTTTAAAAAATCATTTATTCTTGTTACGAAATTTTGCTAATTATTGATCATCCATCTAATAATGGATACTGTTATTTTATGCTTATTGATAATCAGTATTTAATCTTATTATATGATGATTATTACTGGTTATTGACGCAAAATTAATTATCAGTTATTTAATCCATAATGATGGATTTTGATATTAAATCAACAAGTTGTTGACTAAAACATCTACCATTTTAGACTTTTAAGATGATTTTCTTCAAAGCTAATTGATTGGTTTTTGTCCATTTCGTCAGGTATGTTTTGCTAACATGCAACTCAATATTGCTGCTGATTTAATTTTAAGGAGTTTTTTATCGCTCAACTTTAGATCACATCAAACAATGTCAAAGATAACTGATGTGATCTATACGCTAAATTAGATTGTCTTAGTTTTTTGATTTATCAAATGCAACTGTAAAAATTAAATTGAGATTATTTTCGTCAAATGTACTATATTGCTATTTTTTAAAAATACATTTGAACTAAAAATCACCTTTTTTAAAGGTATTTTAATCGTTATTTTATAAGCCATGATCTTTTAGCGCACGACGAATAAATCCACTATTTTCTGATAGGACCTTTTTGGCTTGCGTAAAAGATAGATTAGCTAAAATCATTAAAATAGCTGTTTTACAGTGTCGATTACTTTGTTGTAATGCTAAAGTCGCGGTTTGTCGGTCACAATCGGTTGCTTGCATAACAATTGATATTTGGCGCTCAATCAGTTTAGCATTGGTTGCTTCAACATCTACCATCAAGTTACTGTAAACTTTGCCAATTTTAATCATACTTGCTGTGGTTAACATATTTAGTACAAGCTTTTGTGCCGTGCCTGCTTTCATTCTAGATGAGCCGGTGATCACTTCTGCACCAACAATGGGAGTGATTGCGATATCGGCTAATTCAAGCATGGGAGCTTTGGGATTGCAGCATAAGCTTACAACTTTGCACCCCAGTGATTTAGCAAAGTGCATGGCACCAAGAACATAAGGTGTGCGCCCACTAGCTGCAATTCCGACTAAAACATCGTTGGCTGATAAATTGATCTTGGTTAAATCACGTTCAGCTAATTGTGGATTGTCTTCAGCATTTTCAACAGCATGAAAGATTGCCTGCTGACCACCAGCGATTAAGCCGATGACCAGTTCAGGCGGTGTGCCATAAGTTGGTGGGCATTCACTGGCATCTAAAATGCCTAAACGCCCCGATGTGCCAGCACCAATGTAAACTAATCTACCTTGATTTAACAAAGCATGACTAACTACATCTACTGCTTGAGCTATGTTGCTTAATTCTTGCTCTACTGCTAAGGCAACTTTTTTATCTTCATTATTGATAATTTTAAGAATTTCTAATGTAGAGCAATTATCAATTTGTTCACTATTGAGATTGCGGCTCTCGGTTAACATAGAAGATAAATTAATATTTTGCATGTTTTCTTAATCCTAGCCATAGAAGAAATATTATTAGCGTAAATAAGCAACCAAAACCTACACCAATAGCAATAACAGGGAGGTTGAGCGCAACGGCTAAGGTATAAAGCCCTAACATGATCATCATTGCACTATATTCGCTTAAGTTTTGGATTGATATGACACTACCTGCACCGACTAAATCTTTGCCCATTTTTTGGATCAAGGCATTGAGTGGTACTAAGAAAAATCCACCTAGTGCACCAATGATCACTAATAAAATATAGGATGAAATGATATGGCTTTGCAATGTAAAAGCTATAACGGCAATGCCCATCATGATTCCAGCAGGAATACAACGTAATGTTTTATCGATCGAAATAAATGCACTAGCTAAACCAGCGCCAATTACAATGCCGATGGCAACAATGGCATTAAGATTGGTCGGGGTTGAATTGTCAACAATACCTAAAACCACAGGCACCCAGCTAATCAATAAAAAACGTAATGTAATGCCTGCTCCCCAAAATAGGCTGGTGCCTAATAGCGTATATAAAGCTTGTTTATTACTGAAGATGATTTTGACTGTGCGGGTAAAATCTTTCACCATACTGGTAAATTTCCAGTGAATATCTTTTCTTGCAGCAGGTAACTTGGGAATAAATATGTTAGCAATTACGGCGAGTGCATACATTAAAACACAAGTAAGTAAGGATGCACTGACATTCATATCGGCAATATGCCCACCAGCCAAAGAACCCAGCAGAATTGCTGCAATTGTTGATGCTTCAATTAAACCATTCGCTTTTATTAACTTATCACCCGATGTCAGCTCGCCTAAAATACCATATTTTGCTGGAGAGTAACCGGCAGCGCCAATACCCACTAAAAAATAACCGATAAAGGGACTAATATTTAAGCAGATACTTGCTGCGCCAATTAATTTTAGACCATTGGCTATCATCATCGCTTTGCCTTTAGACATACTATCGGCAAATTGGCCAACAAAAGGTGAAAGAATTATAAAAGGAACAACAAAGCTAATTTGTAATACTGATTGGCTCCATTGTGGGTAATGCAAATTTTTAATATAAGCAAGAATAGCAAAAAAGATTGCATTATCCGCAAATGCTGAAAAAAACTGCGCTAGCATGGTTGCTACCATGCCTTTGCTTAATAGTGAATATTGTTTCATAGTAGATTCTGACTTATTCATCGGCCATTTTTCTTAGCGTGATAAAATCGATTTTACCCGTGCCAAGTAATGGTAACTCTTTAACAACCCGAATATCACGTGGAATGGCTAATGTTGGTATACCCAGTTCTTGAGCGGCTTGATTGAGTAATTCTCGATTAATGTTAGACGATGTGGTAAACAGTACAATTGCTTCGCCTTTAGCCGAGTCTGTTTTCACTGTTGCGCCATTCATCGAATCGGGATCGACTTTTTTGGCTAGAGCTTCAACACTTTCTAATGACACCATTTCACCGGCAATTTTAGCAAATCGTTTTAAGCGTCCTTTAATGGTAACAAAACCTTCGTTATCAATAGCGACAATATCGCCAGTATCATACCAACCTTTTTCGACCTTGCCGTTTTCATCTGTGGCAGCAGGGACTTCAAGTTTACCTGGATTTTCAACACGTAAGTAGCCTTTCATCACGTTAGGCCCTTTTAATTGTAGTTCGCCACCATCGGTAATCCCTGATATCGGAATTAATCGTGAAATCATACCCGGTAGTAATCGTCCAACTGTGCCCGCTTTAAAGGCCATAGGCACATTAAGGGCAACAACCGGTGCACATTCGGTCACACCATAACCTTCTAAAATACGAATACCAAATTTATCTTTCCATTGTTCTCGAACTGAATCTGGTAGTTTTTCAGCACCCGCAACTACGTAACGTAAGCGCATAAAATCATAAGGGTGTGCATATCGCGCATAGTTAGCTAAGAATGTTGGTGTACCAAATAGAACAGTACAATTTTGGTCATAGATAATTTCGGGAACCATACGATAATGTAATGGATTTGGATATAAAAAGGTTCGACTGCCTGAAAACAGCGGTAAAAATAGACCAGCAGTAATACCAAAAGCATGAAACAGTGGCAAAGCTGACATAAAACGGTCAGCTGGTGTTGGATCGATAACTGTTCGAATTTGTTCTACATTGGCAATCAAACTATTATGGCTATGTACCACACCTTTAGGATTACCTTCAGAGCCGGAAGTAAAGAGTACTAATGCTTCGTCATCACTAGATTGACGACGCTGAACCAAACGTGGAATATATTGATGAATTAAAATATATAATTTATCACTGAAGGTTAAGCTTTTACGTAAATCTTCAAGGAAATACCATTTAACACCCTTGACTTCTTCAAGTAAGTAATCAAGCTTACCTTTTTGGATGAATTTTCGAGAAGTAATAATGGTTTTAATTTCAGCCGCTGTTACCGCACAGGTTATGCCTTTGGTGCCTGCTGTATAATTAAGCATTGCTGGAATTCTGTTTTTAACCGATAAACCAAAAATAGTTGCAACAGTAATTGTTGCATTTGGTAATAACAGCCCGACTCGTTCTTTTCTTTTTGTTATTTTAGCAATGATGCAACTAACACCAATAATTTGTTTAAGAAGGTTTCGGTACGACGCTTCCGATGTTGTCGGGTCTTGCACCATACGTGACTTAACCCCGTATTTTACTTGTGCTTCAAGTAAAGCTTCAAATAGTGTCAATTTGGGGCGACTTGCCATGCGAGCATTCATCATAATTTCATGCAGTTTTTCGCCTGCAATGTAACGCCTATCTCTGGCTTTTGGCGCATTTGGCATTGGAATAGAGGTCGGCTCAAGAACATGAATAGTTATCTTTGGAAACAAATGCCGTTTGAATAATCCTTTTAAACGACTGGTTAAGGTAAACTCCGCCCCTTCAATCCAAACTGGTACGATAGTCGCTTTAGAACGAGCCGCAACAAAAGCCGCACCATCATAAATTTTCATTAACGAACCTGTTATTGTGATTCGGCCTTCAGGGAAAATCACAATTGGCCGGCCTTTTTCAATTTCACGAACTAATCGTTTTATTGCCATAGGACTGATAGGATCCATTGGCACAAAATCAACATAACGCTTTGCTAAACGTACCAACCAATGGTCTATATAGCCTGCGTAGATAGCAAAAACAGGTTTTACTGGTAAAAAAACACCGATTAAAACGCCATCGAGGAAGGAAACATGATTAGGCGTGATAAGAAGCCTATCTTGTTTTAAATTATCTAGATTGCCATGAACTTTAACATGAAATAAAATCTTAAGAAAAAATTTTAGTATTTTAAATAACATCTGATTTCTCAATTGTCGTGCAAAATTACACTTTGTCATAATAGTGAAAAAGTAAGCAATATACAAGATAAGCAATTTATCCTGTTATTTCAATTAAAACAAAACATTATTATAAATGCCATTAGGGCTATTGAATAATTAGACAATCGATGTTGCTCAAAAAAATAAGCATTAAAAAATGGACTGGAGATAAAATGTTAATATTAACGGCTAATGAGATTAAAAAAGTTTATACCATGCAAGATGCGATTGCAGCAGATAAGCAAGCTTTGAAAATTTATACCGAAGGTAACAGTGAGGTACCATTACGGATTAATTTTGATATGCAAAAGGGGCAGAGTTTATTTATGCCTGCACATATAAAAGGGAGCGATATTGTCGGCATTAAAATTGTGTCAGTCTTTCCTGATAATCCAACCTTAGGTAAGCCATCAGTACCGGCACAAGTCTTATTGCTTAATCCACAAACAGGTGAAGTTTGTGCAATGTTAGATGGCACTTATGTTACTCAACTTCGAACTGGTGCGGTACAAGGCGCGGCAACAGATTTATTAGCGCGTAAAGATGCTCGTCGCGCGGTATTAATTGGTACGGGAGGACAAGCTGTATCTCAGTTGGAGGCAATGCTAACTGTTCGTCCACTAACAGACGTGGCCATTTTTGATATTGATAGTGAAAAAGCCAAACAGTTCACCGAAGCGATGAAAAGACAATTTGAACATTTCTCTGCTAATTTTTATTGCTCACAGGACTTGGATCAAGATATTAGTCAAGCCGATATTATTACTTCTGTGACGACTTCAAAAGTAGCGACGTTTAATGGTGCTAACGTTAAACCAGGCACTCATATTAATGGTGTTGGTGCTTATACGCCAGAAATGCATGAAATTCCAAGTGATGTAGTGAAAAAATCGTCTATTCGTGTTCTTGATACTAAAGCAGGTGTTTTTGCTGAAGCCGGCGATATCATCGATCCGATCAATCAAAAGTTAGTGTCTAAAGATGATTTTTTAGAATTAGGCAATTTAGTGATGGACTCTACGCTATGTCGTGAAAATGATCAGCAAATTACGTTATTTAAAACCGTTGGTACCGCTGTGCTAGATGTTTACGTTGGCTATGATATTTACTTAAAAGCCAAACAAAAAGCAATCGGCTTAATAATATAAAATAGGGCAATAGCCCTTTTTTTTACACAAATTTTTAAGTAAGCAATAGCCTTTTATCGATATAAAACTTAACTTTTTAATTCTTCTTTTTGCGAACGCCCAAGTAATGCCATTGCCGCTTGTTTTGGATCTTTATGTTCATATAGGACTTGATATATCTGTTCTGTAATTGGCATATCGACGTGATTGTTTTTAGCTAATAGCCAGACTTCTTTGGTGTTTTTATATCCTTCGACAACTTGAGCTATCGTTTTTTGTGCTTCTTCAATGGTTTTATTTTGACTTAATAATATACCAAAGCGACGATTACGTGATTGATTATCAGTACAAGTTAAGACCAGATCACCAAGCCCAGCCATCCCCATAAAGGTGGCAGGGTCAGCGCCAAGTTTAGCACCTAATCGCATCATTTCAGCCAATCCTCGGGTAATTAGCGCTGTTCGAGCATTGGCACCAAAACCAAGTCCATCAGATAGACCTGCACCAATAGCAATAACATTTTTGACAGCGCCACCTAGTTGTACGCCAATAAAATCTTTACTGCTATAAACACGAAAACTTTTACTACAGTGAAATAAATTCTGTAACTCAGTTAAAAACAAATCATCGGTCGATGCAACGGTTACCGCAGTGGGTAAACCTGATGCGACTTCTTTGGCAAAGGTCGGACCAGAAATGACTGCTAAAGGAATTTCATTACCTAGAATTTCTCTTGCTACATCTTGTAATAAACGTCCTGTGTCGGCTTCTAAACCCTTTGTCGCCCAAACGATTTTTGAATCTTTACGTAAAAAAGGTTTAATTTGCTTTAAAATAGTAGCAAAAGCGTGACTAGGTACTACAATAAGTAAGATGGGTGCAGCACTAACAGCGGTTTGTAAATCCGTTTCAACCTGTAATTCAGGTGGAAAAGCAATATCTGGTAAAAATTGCTTATTTTGCCTATCTTGCTGCAAAATAGTCATTTTATCAGGGTTATGACCCCATAATAGTGTTGGATGACCATTACGAGCCAGTAATATTGCTAAAGAGGTTCCATAGGAACCTGCTCCAATGACTGTTACTACAGCGCTTTTTTTCATGAATAATCCGATAAACTGATTAAAAATTTATTGCCAAACAACCACTATTGTAGTGTTTCAGCAGAACTAGCTTCAGCTTGTTGTTGAAGATAGTTAAGGAATAGTGCATCAAAATTTACTGGCTCTAAATTGAGTTGAGGGAATGTACCTTTGGTCACTAAACTTGACACGACTTCTCGAGCATAAGGGAACAATATATTTGGACAGTAAGCCCCAACGCAGTGTTGTATTTGGTTTTCATCAAAGCCAATTAATGAAAAAATACCGGCTTGAGTAACTTCACATATATACACAACTTCATCTTGTGACTTCACTGTTACTGTGACGCGCAAAGCAACTTCATACACGCTTTCATTCAAAATTTGAGATGATGAATTAAGTTCAATATTCATGTCAGGTTGCCATTGTTTTGTAAAAATTTCTGGCACATTATTGGTTTCGAACGAAACATCTTTAGTATAAATACGTTGAATTGCGAATTGTGTTTCGGCTTGTTGTGTATTGTTTTGTTCAGTCATGATAAAACCTTATTTATTTTTAAATTATATTATTTTCTAACTAATGGTAAATTTTCGCCATTCCATCCAGCAATGCCATCTTTTAAGGCATAAACATGTAAAAAACCTTGTTTTACAAGAATTTCTCCAATATTTGTTGATGATAAGCCATTTTCATCGATTAAAATAATAAGATCCTCTTTGAATTTATCAATGGTTTTGGCGCTTGCATTTTTAATATCAATCGGCAAGATATTATGAGATTCAGTCACATGCCCTTTTTTGAAGCTATCAGCAGAACGAATATCAACAATAACGGCATTTTGCTTATTGATCATATTGATTGCTTGAGCATTATTAATAATCTTAACTTTCGATAATTTGCTTTTAATCGTTAATACAATGATTGCAATGAATAACACAATCCAACCGAGTGAAAGTAAAAGGTGATTTTTTACAAAAGGAATAATTTCGAGTGTAATAAAGTCCATACTTATGTGATTACCTGATTTTTTCGATATAAGCTAAGATTATAGCGATATTATGCGGTGAAATATAGTACCATTATGTGAAAACATTATTAATGTCATGATGATTATTCGATTTTTAAGTTAAAAATAGATGACTTTAAACAGAATGATATTGATAAGGTTACTCAATTGATTACGTTTTTCTAATTTAGTGATATGAATTCCAATCAAATATCCTCCAAATAACGCAAGGAATCTTTATTAGTTTCTCCTATTTTTTGCATATCATGGTGACCAATTTTTCTGGTTTGTTTCAATATTAACCATCGAACAGACAACAAATAGCACTTACTTTTTCTAATACTAAAATAACACTGAGCAAAACTAAAAATTATTATTGAATTATCATGAGGCATTAAAAAATGCTGGAGTAAAGTTCAAACAAAATATCTGTATGCACCAATACTGAAAGTTTATAAAAGCTGCAACTGTATATAACTTATTTTATATTGGTTTTAGTTTAAGCTTTTGTAATCTTTGATTAGGTAGCAATGATTGGTTTTGGTGCATTACTTTGGTGCTTATTGCTTTATTTTGGTGCAATAATAATATTTGTGTTATTATCAGGTTAGCTTATTGACCACTTAAGCATGGTTAAAAAATGGCATCATATTTGCATAACTGTAAACAACTTGGCAAAAATGCCTTTTAAACTGAACAATTATTTGTCCTTAATGGAGAAGATACATGTCTACACAAAAAGTTTTAACACTAATTAAAGAAAACGATGTTAAGTTTGTTGATTTACGTTTTACCGACACAAAAGGTAAAGAACAACACGTAACAATTCCTGTTAGCCAAATTGATGCTGATTTCTTTGAAGATGGTAAGATGTTTGACGGTTCATCAATTGCAGGTTGGAAAGGTATTAATGAATCAGACATGGTATTAATGCCAGATGCATCAAGTGCGGTAATTGATCCATTTTTTGAAGATGTGACGTTAAATTTGCGTTGTGATGTTTTAGAGCCTGCGACATTGCAAGGTTATGATCGCGATCCCCGTTCAATCGCTAAACGTGCTGAAGAGTTTTTAAAATCATCAGGTATTGCTGATACGGTTATTTTTGGACCAGAGCCAGAATTTTTCTTATTTGATGATGTGCGTTTTGGTACGCCAATGTCAGGTAGCTTTGTACATATTGATGATATCGAAGCAGCTTGGAACTCAGGCACTAAATATGAAGAAGGCAATAAAGGCCATCGTCCAGCAGTTAAAGGTGGTTACTTCCCACTTCCTCCCGTTGATTCATCCCAAGATATTCGTTCTGAAATGTGTTTAATCATGGAGCAATTAGGTTTAGTTGTTGAAGCGCATCACCATGAAGTAGCAACAGCAGGTCAAAACGAAATTGCTTGTCGTTTTAATACATTAACTAAAAAAGCCGATGAAGTGCAAATTTATAAGTATGTAGTACAAAATGTTGCGCATGCTTATGGTAAAACAGCGACATTTATGCCTAAACCGATGTTTGGCGATAATGGTTCAGGTATGCACTGCCACCAATCATTAGCCAAAGATGGGGTAAACTTATTTGCAGGCGATAAATATGCGGGTCTATCTGAAATGGCGCTATATTATATCGGTGGTATTATTAAACATGCTAAAGCAATTAATGCCTTTACCAACCCTGCAACTAACTCGTATAAACGTTTAGTCCCAGGTTATGAAGCACCAGTGATGCTTGCTTACTCAGCACGTAACCGCTCTGCGTCAATTCGTATCCCTGTTGTGACTAGCCCTAAAGCACGTCGCATTGAAGTTCGCTTCCCAGATCCAGCCGGTAACCCATACTTATCATTTGCAGCGCAGTTAATGGCTGGTTTAGATGGCATTATCAATAAAATTCATCCGGGCGATGCGATGGATAAAAACTTGTACGATTTACCACCAGAAGAGTCTAAATTAATTCCACAAGTGGCTGGCTCACTTGAAGAAGCACTTAATGCTTTAGATGCTGATCGTGAGTTCTTAACTCGTGGTAACGTATTTACTAATGACACTATCGATGCTTATATTGATTTAAAACGTCAAGATGTTGATCGTGTTCGTATGACTCCACATCCTGTTGAATTTGAGTTGTACTATAGTTTATAAGTTATTTTCGATTTAACTTAAAGTGCTCCACCGCTAATCAGCGGTGGTGTCTAGCGAGGGCGGGAATTGAAACGATGACATTTGATAATGAATCTGATGCTAATCTTGTTCTCGATTCAATAATCACAAGTATTTTATTGCTCGATAAAAATCTTCATATTCTTTATGCCAATACGGCAGCTCAGCAATTATTATCGCAAAGCACAAAAAAATTATTAGAGAGTTATTTGCCTGATTTATTGAGCTATTATTCGTTGGATTTTGAACTCATGTTAAGTGCGTTAGAACAAAATCAAGGTTTTACGGATAATGAAGTCAATTTAGTGATTAATAATGAATTGCATATTTTATCATTAACGGCACAATTATTAGCAAATGGACGCATTCTTATTGAAATGGCGCCATTAAATAACCATAAGCGTCTTAGCCAAGAGCAATTACAACAAGCTCAACAAAGTGCTGCTCGAGAATTAGTTAGAGGGCTTGCTCATGAAATTAAAAATCCATTGGGTGGTCTACGTGGCGCAGCTCAATTATTATCTCGGGAATTACCTAAAAATGAATTACAAGATTATACACAAATTATTATTGAGCAAGCCGATAGACTCAGAAACCTGGTTGATAGATTACTGGGCCCTCAGCAGCGGTTACAGCAAAAAGAACAAAATATTCACAAAGCAATAGAACGAATCTATGCTTTACTCTGTTTAGAAAAGCCTATTAATATTCAAATTTTACGTGATTATGATCCAAGCTTACCTGAGTTAATTCATGATTCTGAACAGATAGAACAAGTGATTTTAAATATTGTCCGTAATGCATTGCAGGCTATAGGAACAAAAACAGGAACAATAACGATAAGAACAAGAACAGCCTTTCAGGTGACTTTACATGGACAACGTTATCGACTTTGTGCCCGCATTGATATTGAAGATAATGGGCCTGGCGTACCGGTTCATATACAAGATACCTTGTTTTATCCAATGGTGAGTGGTTATGAGGGGGGAACAGGAATTGGACTTTCGATTGCACATAATATAGTCGATCAACATCATGGAAAAATTGAATTTAATAGTTGGCCTGGACATACTGAATTTTCTGTCTATTTGCCAATTAAACAATGAGGTAAATTAAAATGAATGTTTGGATTGTTGATGATGATAGTTCAATTCGATGGGTATTAGAAAAAGCACTTACCAATGCTCACTTTAACTGCGTTACTTTCGCGAATGGTCAAGAAGTGATTGATGCGTTAGATACGCATGTGCAAAAACCTGCTGTATTGATCTCGGATATCAAAATGCCAGGACTTGATGGGTTAACCTTGTTACATTATGTGAAGGAACAAATACCGAATTTACCTGTAATTATCATGACAGCCCATTCAGATCTTGATGCAGCGGTCAATGCTTATCAAAAAGGTGCTTATGACTATATTCCTAAACCATTTGATGTGGATGAAGTCATTCAATTAGTTGAACGCGCAATTTTACAAACGCAAACAAACAAGACAAGTCAAACCACAACAGCAAAAGCCTCAACCGGTATTATTGGTGAAGCCCCCGCGATGCAAGAGGTTTTTCGTATTATTGGGCGGTTATCTAAATCATCGATTAGTGTATTAATAAATGGTGAGTCAGGAACCGGTAAAGAGTTAGTTGCCAAGGCGTTACACATCCATAGTCCGCGTTCACAATCGCCTTTTATTGCTCTTAATATGGCCGCAATTCCTAAAGATTTGATTGAATCCGAACTTTTTGGGCATGAAAAGGGCGCTTTTACTGGCGCTGCTCAAATCAGACATGGTCGATTTGAACAAGCTAATGGTGGAACCCTATTTTTGGATGAAATTGGCGATATGCCGTTAGATGTGCAGACGCGATTATTACGCGTACTTGCTGATGGACAATTTTATCGAATTGGTGGTTATTCACCGGTTAAAGTCGATGTACGGATTATTGCCGCAACCCATCAAGATCTTCAAGCGAGAGTAAGAGAAGGTAAATTTAGAGAAGATCTTTTTCATCGTTTAAATGTTATTCGTATTTTATTACCACCGTTACGAGACAGAGCACAAGATATTCCAAAACTTGCTGAACACTTTTTGCATACAACTGCAAAAGAATTAGGTGTTGAAAGTAAAATTTTTAGTCCAGAAGCTTTAAAAATTTTATGTATGTCAAAATGGCCAGGGAATGTTAGGCAGCTTGAGAATACCTGTCGATGGGTCACAGTTATGTCCTCAAGTAAAGAAATACTGGTACAGGATTTGCCACCTGAACTACTACAAATGTCTATGCCTAAAAATTCAATAGAGTATGAACCCCACTCTCAACCATTTCATCAACCAGAGCTTGAAATGAATTGGCAAAATTTACTTGAAAATTGGGCTAAACAAGCACTAATTGCAGGCAAAACGGGTATATTAACCGAAGCAGTAAACGATGTTGAACGTATTTTATTGAATTGCGCGTTAAACTTTACGCGTGGTCATAAACAAGATGCCGCACATTTATTAGGATGGGGACGTAACACGTTAACAAGGAAGTTGAAAGAATTATCAGATGATACACAAAATAAATTAGATGAGCTTTGATCATTAATTAAATAAGTTAGTTTGATTACTTTTGAATTAAAGTTTTTAAACTAACTCAATTAAAGTTTATTTGAACAACGACTTTTCAATTCTTAACAAAAAATTTGTATATTTATTTCTGATTTTCTCTCATTATTAATTAGAACCATAATTAACATTTTTCTATTTTTAGAGCAATGTGATTCATTTAATATGATTTTGGTTGTTATTCTTTTAAAAAAAACAAAAAATAACTTTTCGCATAAAAAAACGAATTTATGCAGAAATATATTGACATTTGGGAAGGGAAACATATTTAATGTTTAAAACGCAAAACCTGTAAAACCCTATTTATCGTTAGATAAATCGTTATATTTAAGTTTATTCTTTCACTCTAATCATTTTCGATCCTCAATTAACTTCTTATTCTCCTTTTTAAGAGGAAAAACAGCTCTTTTTAATCAGAAAATATTTAATTCAGTTTCTTTTTATTTAAAATTTATTGGTATCATTTTAGGATTAATCACTGCTAATTCAGTTAATTCGTTAACTGCCACCACTTCAGCTGCAATTCATGGCAATGCACCATATTTAACTTTTGATAATGGAGCAACTAGCAGAAATAAAACAGATCCGCTTTTGAATATTACGCTTTACGATGGTCGAAGTTATAGCATCAAAGATAGTTTATCGACAAAAAGCAACCCAATTCGACTTCCTGCTGGAGGCGAAAAATTAAAAAATATTAAAACTGAACTTCCTTTAAATAAACTGAAAATCAGCTTGTTAGATCTAATTTCAAGTAAGGGTTATTGGAAAGATAATGATGGTGATAAGTTGTATACTGTTTCTGGCAATTTAACGTTAACGGTTAAAAGCGCTGATGGTGAAATGGTAAATAACCCTGAGCAGCTTTTGAATGATGCTTGTAATTCTCCCTATCAACTCAGTTTAACCAGTGATAGCGGCATTTTATCAACTCGCTATGGCTTGCCAAATTCTTCTAATTTTATTGGTAATCAAGCAGTTTACTATCTTATCCCTAATAAAGTGACCACTCCTTATTTTTGCTTTGCTCCGCCTAATTTAAAGTATAATGATAGCGATCCTTTTCCAAATTTTACATCTATGTCGGGACCAACAAGTCAATGGGATGGTAGTAAAGGATTTAAACTTCAAACCTTATATCAACCTTCGACCAATTTTCCAACCACAGCATCAAAAGGACTGTATTTTTATTTAACGGTAGCAGGGGCATTATCAAGTGAATTAAGCTATAGTAAATCGCCACAAAACTCTGGGATTAGCTTAAATATTACAACCGATAATATTAAACAAATCAATGTTGCTAAAGTAGAATTTCAAGGACCAGATAATGGTTCAAGTGCTGCAGAAGCTGCAACTGCAAAAGATCCAACTACTTTTACCATTTATTCAGATAAGAATAAAAAAAATATGATATACCGCTTCACAATAAGTAAATGGTTTATAGCAAAACCTGGTTATATTGACTATCCTTCTGCTAAATCCTACTGTGAAAATTTAGGTTACAAAATAGCTAGTATTATTGACTTAACTAATGCAAATGGTTGGGAATGGCAAGGTGGTTTGCCTAATCAACCCAATAATTACCAGCGTAGAATTGGTCAAACTTTATTTGCTGAATGGGGATTTACTGATAAGAATTATTATACAAATAGTGATCTAGAGTATGGTGATTATTGGACTGGGCAAATATACGACAATCTGAATGAGCCTTATCTTGTCCATTCAGATACCGGTGATGTATATCATGGTTATCTTGGTGGTAATAAACAGCGAGTTGCTTGCGTTAACTGATAGCTTTAACACAAATTTAGTATGAAAATTATTTCCTCACAGCCAATTATAACGGTGTGAGGAGTCGCACTAATAACATTGTCATCTTCACTGGATAAAATGTATTTATTCGATTGTTATATTTCTAATCTACCTAAGACACCCATTCTTTTATTCTATTAAAGTTAATTGAATAGCTTTATTTTTTTCGTTACAATCTAATGCAAATGATAATTGTTATATTTATCATTTCTTTTTTTATCAAGAATGATGATTAGGAGCCAAAATGTATTCACGTATCAAATTTAAGTTTATAGTGTTGTTAACAGCGCTATTTGTGTTAGCGGGATGTGATGATAATAAAAAAAATGAGCAAAGTTCAGTTAATAAAATAACCATTGAGCATGCGCAAGGTAAAACTGATGTACCTGAAAACCCTAAAAAGGTGGTTGTTTTTAATATCGCAACACTCGATATTATGGATGCTTTGAATATTCCTGTCTCAGCGGTTCCTCAATCTGATGTGCATTTCCCTGATTTTTTATCGAAATATAGTGATAAAAGTTATACTAATGTGGGGACGTTATTTGAGCCAAATTATGAAGTTTTAAGTTCATTAGCGCCTGATGTTATTATCGCAGGTGGTCGTGCGAACGATGTTTATAATAAATTAAATGATATTGCGCCAACTATTTCTCTTGATATTGATCCAAATAACTTTTTGGCAAGTTTAACACAAAGAACTGAACAATTAGGCACGTTGTTTAATAAACAAGATCAAGCTAAAAAGCTTATAGCTGATTTTAATCAAAAAATTGAACAACTTAAACCAAAAACAAATACCGCTGGAAGTGCACTAGTCATTATGGTTAATGGTGGCAAAATGTCAGCATATGGACCAAAATCTCGCTTTGGTTTTATCTTTGATATATTAGGTTTTAAACCTGCCACAACATTCCAAGAAGCAGGGCGTCATGGTAACGCAGTTACCTCTGAGTTTATTTTAAGTGTTAATCCACAGTGGCTTTTTGTTTTAGATAGAGATAATGCTATTGGAAATAAAGAAGCGCAATCAGCTCAACAAGTTTTAAATAATGATTTAATTCAAAAAACGGATGCATGGCAAAATAATCATATTGTCTATTTAGATTCAACCTCAATGTATATTGCTGGTGGTATTCAAACTTATAGCCACTTAATGGATCAAATAAGCGAAGCTTTACAAAAAACATCAGCTAATTAATCAAAGATATGGTTAAGTCGTTTTATTTTATTACAGGCATTTTCATTTTGTTGATAATGTCTGTAATAAGTTTATTTATTGGGGCTGGGAATGTCACGCTATCTGATCTTTGGATCGATAGTACCATGCGAGAGATTTTTTTTGTTAGCCGCGTTCCCAGAACCGTTGCTTTATTATTTGCAGGTAGTGCCATGAGTGTTGCCGGTTTAATAATGCAATTGTTAACCCAAAATCGATTTGTTGAACCTACTTTAGTTGGCACTACTCAATCAGCCAGTCTTGGTTTATTAATCATGATGGTGCTTGCACCGAGTGCAAGTGTGATGACAAAAATGGTTGTTGCCAGCTTATTTGCTATGGCGGGTACAATGATTTTTATGGTGATTTCCCGAAAAATCATTTTCAAATCAGCATTGATGGTGCCGCTTATTGGTATTATGTTGGGGGCAGTCATTAGCGCGATTACAACATTTTTCGCTATGTATTTTGATTTATTACAATCGCTTGGTGGTTGGGAATCAGGCGACTTTTCAGGTATTTTACAAGGCCGTTATGAATTATTATGGTTAGTCGGCGGTTTGACATTGCTTGCTTGTTGGAGTGCCGATCAATTTACCGTTGCAGGTTTGGGACGCGACTTTTCAGTTAATGTAGGTCTTAATTATCGTCGAGTCATGTTGACGGGACTTATTGTTATTGCATTAATTGGTGGGATTGTTGTTGTGGTCGTTGGTGTTTTACCTTTTTTAGGATTGATTGTGCCAAACATTGTAAGTTTATTATTTGGTGATAATGTTCGTAAAACGATACCTTGGATCTGTTTATTTGGCAGTGGATTAGTATTAATTTGTGACATTATTGGTCGGCTAATTCGTTATCCCTTTGAAATTCCCGTGAGTGTTATTCTTGGCGTAGTTGGCGCTATTATTTTCTTAATATTATTGAGTCGAAGACGCCATGTCAGTTAATCAAAAACGTTATACAATAAGTCAAAAAAGAGTATTTTTGTTATTTATTCTGTCTTTAATTTGTATAAGTTGTTTTATGACTTTAAACCTTAAAGGCAATATTAGTTATATATTGATGCACCGTACTTGGATTGTTTTAACCATGATTCTGGTTGCTTTTGCTGCATCGACTTCTACCTTACTTTTTCAAACCGTGACCAATAATCGAATTTTGACTCCATCAATTATGGGATTTGAATCTTTGTTTGTGTTAATCCAAACGATTGTGATCTTTTTTATTGATACACAAGGTATTCCCTATATTGGGATTATTGGTAAATTTGTATTTGAATCATTATTATTAATTTTATTTTCTCTCTTTTTATACCGTGGTTTATTCACTAAACTCAAACAAAATCTACATTTAGTTTTACTAATCGGTATTATTTTAGGTACGTTGTTCCGTAGCTTTTCTAACTTACTGCAACGTTTAATGACGCCAACAGAATTTGCTGTGTTACAAAGTCGAATTTTTGCAACATTTACCCGTGCTGAACCTATCTTGATTATCTTTTCATTAATAATAGCCGCTGTGATTGGTGTATTTTTGTGGAAAATGCGATTTCGATTCGATGTACTTGCTTTAGGTCGGGATAATGCGATTAGTTTAGGTATCGATTATCAAAAGAGCGTTACAATAATTTTATTACTCGTTTCAGTTTTAGTCGCAATATCGACGGCATTGGTTGGACCGTTTACTTTTTTGGGTCTATTGATCGCTAATCTTGCTTATAGTATTAGCGGATCAAGCCAACATCGTTATTTACTGCCTACCGCTTTTTTATTGGGTATCATTTTTCTGGTCGGTGGGCAAATGTTTCTAGAGCGTGTGTTAAATATGGTTGGCGCTTTATCTATAGTGATTGAATTTATTGGTGGTTCTTTGTTTATTTTCTTATTATTGAAAAAGGTTCCAATGTGATTGAAATTGAGAATGTTTGTAAAAATTATCAAACTATACCCGTATTAAAAAATGTCAATGCGACTATTTCGCAAGGTGGGATTACGGCAATTATTGGACCGAATGGTGCAGGTAAATCAACGCTTTTATCAATTATCAGTCGACTGTTATTGGCTGATGAAGGTGTTGTTAAAATTCAAAATATGGATGTTGTTAATACACCAAGTGATAAACTTGCGACCTATTTATCTGTTTTAAGACAAGAAAATCGGTTTACCAGTCGGTTAACTGTTTTTGAACTTGTTGGCTTTGGGCGTTATCCTTATACCAAAGGGCGCTTAAATGCTGATGATTATAAGCATATCAATCAAGCTCTGGATTTTTTGAATCTTACCGAATATAAAGATCGTTTTATTGATGAATTATCCGGTGGTCAGCGCCAGCGTGCTTATGTGGCTATGATTCTTTGTCAAGATACCGAATATGTCTTACTCGATGAACCACTCAATAATTTAGACATGAAACATGCGGTTGCTATGATGAAACAATTACGTCGAGCAGCAGATGAACTCGGTAAAACCATCGTTATTGTCATTCATGATATTAATTTTGCATCCGTTTATTCAGACTATATTTTGGCGATGAAAAATGGTGAGCTTGTTTATCAAGGTAGTCCAGAGCAAATTATGAATTCACAACTTTTAGAGGATATATTTGATACTCCTATAAAAATTGAGAATGTCCAAAATCAAAATATTGCGATTTATTATTAACTTATTTTTTATGCTTGATATCGAACATAAACGAATTCAAACTTTAACCAGTTGAACAATGATTGTTCCTGCATTAACACTGTTAATCATCAGATAAAACAATTAAGGTTTACAATTTCTCTTTATTCATGTTTAATTGCCAACAATATGTTTGCTGAGACTATATTATGAAATTAGACGAAATTGCTTTGTTAGCGGGTGTTTCTCGAACTACAGCTAGCTATGTAATTAATGGAAAAGCAAAAAAATATCGTGTTAGTGATAGAACGATTGAAAAAGTCTTAGCGGTCGTTAAAGAGCATAACTATCAACCAAATCAAGTCGCAGCAGGACTAAGAGCTGGTAAAACACGCACAATAGGTATTATTATTCCTGATTTGGAAAATAGTAGTTATACAACAATTGCCAATTACTTAGAGCAATTAGCGCGCAAAAATGGATATCAATTATTACTTTCATGTTCTGAAGATAAACCAAGTATTGAGCAAGAGTGCGTAAGGCATCTTCAGCAGCGGCGAGTTGATGCTTTAGTCATATCTTCATCGTTTGTGTCTCCTCAAGATTATAGGTTTTATGATGGTTGGCAAAATAACCAAATTCCATTATTTGCCTTAGATAGAACATTATCCAATAATCAATTTAGAAACATCGTTGGATCTGATAAACAAGATGCCAAAACGTTAGGCTCCACGTTTAGTCAATTTGTTGATGGAACTGTCGTTTATATTGGTGCTTTGCCTAATTTATCGGTTAGTCAATTACGTCTTGAAGGATTTGAATCAATTGCAGCAAACCAGTTTAATAAAGTTGATTTTTTATATGCAAATAATTATAGTCGCTGTGACGCCGAAATTGTATTTAGTCATTGGTTAGAAACGCATGATATACCCGATGGTATTTTCACTACCTCCTTTTCATTATTACAAGGCGCGATTGATTCAATTTTAAAAAAATTTGGCTATCTACCCAATCAACTGACGATTGCTACTTTTGGTGATCATGAACTGCTTGATTTTTTACCGTGTAAGGTGATATCGCTTGCTCAAGATCATCAAGAAGTTTCACAAGTTGTTATCGCATTATTAATGGAAAGCTTGCGTGAACAAAGTTATAAGCCTGGTACAACCATTATTCCAAGGCGGTTGCTATATAGAGGAAGCTTGGGTAGAGCCTGTCTGAGCGATTATAAAAAATAACTTTTTTAAGTTTTAATCAAAAAATTGGATCTAGATCACATATTAATTATTAATAGAGATAATTTATTTGATAAATATTTTAATTGTATTCATCATTGCTGAAACGATTCAATATAATTCAATTAAGGATTTAGAATTGTTGAGTTATTTTAGCAAGCCCAACATTTTAACCCAGAGGTATTTATTCTATGTTTCATTTAGTTAAAGAAAATATTCATTTAAATGAACAAGCGACTAACAAGCAAGAAGCAATAAAAAAAATTGCCGCAGCATTAACGAGTGCAGGTTTTGTTGAAGATGGATATGTTAAAGGTATGCTAGAGCGAGAAGAGCAAGCTGCAACCTATCTGGGTATTGGTATCGCGATTCCTCATGGCACCACAAAAACTCGACATTTAGTGAAAAAAACAGGTGTACAGGTATTTTGTTTTCCAAATGGCGTTGAGTGGGGTGATGATGGTGAAAAAGCTTACTTGGCTATTGGTATTGCGGCAAGCTCTGATGAGCATTTAGAATTACTTCGCCAATTGACACATGTTCTTGGTGAAGATGGCGTTGAAGATAAAATTAAAAAAATTCAAACAGCGGATGAAGCAATTGCTATTTTAACTGACAAAGTAGAGCAACAAGATAACAAATTTACCATTCATCAAGATTCAGTGTTATTAGATATTCAAGCAGATAGCCTAGCAACCCTACAAGCATTGAATGCTTCGCGTTTAAAACAGCACAATGCAGTGAATGCTAATTTTATTGCCGATGTGCTTGATAACAAACCTAATTATTTAGGCAATGGGATTTGGTTAAGTGATAGTAAAAATGGTAATTTAAAAAATGCGATTGCCATTAGCCGTACAGTTAGTCATCTGAGTGAAGATAGTAAACCTGTAAAATTACTTATAACAATGTCGGTTGTTGATGATTCAGTTGCAGAAGTTGTGCATCACATCGCATCGTTGATTTTTAGACAAAAATTAGACCAACTTTTAACAGCAAATGTCGACCAATTAAGTCAGCTACTTATTTCTGGTTCTGAGATCAATAATTCTGAGCATGTTGAATCGATTCCTACTCTTGCTCAATCTAATGCAACCGAATCAAATGATAATGAATTAAGTCGTGAATTTGTTATTCATAATGAAAATGGCTTGCATACACGCCCATCATCTGTATTAGTTAAATTGGTCAAAGAATTTAATAGTAAAATAACAGTTGCCAATTTAGATGGTAAAGGCGAACCTGTAAGTGCAACGAGCTTAATGAAGATTGTTGCTCTGGGTGCTAAAAAAGGCAGCCGTCTTAAATTTACTGCTGTTGGACAAGATGCTGAGCAAGCGCTCAATGCCATAGGTCAGGCCATTGCTAGCGGATTAGGTGAGGGAACTGAATAATGACTTATCGTGTTGCAACAATTACATTAAATCCCGCTTATGATCTATTGGGTTTTTGTCCTAAAGTTGAACTTGGTGATGTTAATTTAGTGCAGACAAATGCATTACTGGCTGCTGGTAAAGGGATTAATGTTGCCAAAGTACTATCAGATCTGGATGTTAAGCTAACGGTAGGCGGTTTTTTAGGTAAAGAAAATCGTGATGGCTTTAACTTACTGTTTAAATCACTAAATGTCATCGATAAATTTCAAACCATTGATGGGCGCACCCGTATTAATGTTAAATTAACTGAAGAAAATAGCGAAGTTACCGACCTAAATTTTTCTGGTTTTACGATTAACGATCAAGATTGGCAGACTTTCGTTACCGATTCATTAGAATGGTTAAAAGATATAGATATGGTTGCCATTAGTGGTAGTTTACCTGCTGGCGTATCTCTGGAAAAGTTTACAGAATGGATGAAGCAAGTTAAAGCAATTTGCCCTAAAGTGGTTTTTGATAGTAGCCGTGATGCTTTAGTAGCAGGTCTTAAAGCCAACCCTTGGTTAATTAAACCAAATGATAAGGAACTTGAAATGTGGGTTGGTCGAAAGTTATCTACGCTTACTGACATCAAAACAGCTGCTTTACAAATTATCGATAGTGGTATTGAAAATGTGGTCATCTCACTTGGCAGTAAAGGTGCATTATGGGTAACAAAAAATGAAGCGTGGATTGCTAAACCCCCAAAATGCCAAGTTGTTAGTACAGTTGGTGCGGGTGACTCAATGGTCGCTGGATTAATGTATGGTCTTATGACTAATCAATCAATTAAAGATACGTTAGTGTTTGCATCAAGTGTTGCAGCGCTATCTGTTGAACAAGCAGGCGTAGGCATTTCTGATCGTCAAGCTGTAACAAATATGCTCGGCAAAATTGAAATTAACGCTGGATAGGAGTATTCATGAATATATATATTGTTGAAGGTAGTAATACAGGTCCAGTAAATGGACGATTAGCTAAAGCTGAACTTATTTTAGCTGCTAATGCTTTAAATTTAAATGTAGTTGAAAACGCAGCAAATGCCGATGTGATTGTTGCAGTGGGTACAGGATCAATTGCTGATACGTCAGTGATGGGTAAAAAAGTTTATGTTGTTGAAGATATCGATGATGTTTTTGCCAATTCGAAACAAATATTAAACGATGCGCCAAATAAAGCAAAAGTTTATGAGCAAACAGTGGCAACAGCTTCAGCTTCTGCTACAGGGATTAAACGCATTGTTGCTGTTACTGCTTGCCCAACAGGTGTGGCTCACACATTTATGGCAGCCGAAGCCATTGAAGAAGAAGCAAAAAAACGCGGCTGGTGGTGTAAAGTTGAAACACGTGGATCAGTTGGCGTGGGGAATGAATTAACACCTGAAGAAGTTGCTTCTGCTGATGTCGTTATTGCTGCATGTGATATTGATGTTGATTTAAGCAAATTTGCCGGTAAAAAATTATACCGTACTAAAACTGGTCCTGCTCTTAAAAAGACCGCTCAGGAATTAGATAAAGCATTCGAAGAAGCAACAATTTATCAACCTACAACCAATACCTCATCAGCTAAATCAAGTAATGAGAAGAAGAGCGTTTATAAACATCTATTAACCGGTGTTTCGTATATGTTACCTATGGTGGTTGCAGGAGGGTTAATTATTGCGCTTTCTTTTGCATTCGGATCATTTGAAATTGTTGATGGCGTACAAAAATTAATTGGTGAGCCACATTTGGCACAGATTGGTGGACTGGCGTTTTCACTGATGGTGCCATTACTTTCTGGATATATTGCCTATTCGATAGCCGATAGACCTGGCTTGGCTCCTGGCCTTGTCGGTGGTTTGCTTGCGGTATCAACCGGGGCAGGTTTTTTAGGGGGTATTATCATTGGTTATTTTGCTGGTTATTTAGCCTTGTTAATTACTCGATATTTACCACTACCAAAAACGCTTGAAGCATTAAAACCTATTCTAATTGTGCCTTTACTTGCAACATTGGTAACAGGTTTAGTCATGCAGTTTATTGTCGGTACGCCTATAGCATGGTTAATGAATGCTTTAACTGAGTGGTTAAAATCAATGGGTACCGCAAATGCCGTTATTTTAGGTGCTATCTTGGGTGGCATGATGTGTACAGACATGGGTGGACCAATTAATAAAGTCGCTTATGCGTTTGGTACAGGTTTGATTTCTGCTCAAGTCTATGCACCAATGGCAGCAGTAATGGCGGGAGGCATGGTTCCTCCATTAGCGATGGGATTAGCAACTTTAATTGCTCGTAAAAAATTTGCTAAAGCTGAACAAGAAAGTGGTAAAGCGTCTTTAGTTTTAGGTTTATGCTTCATCTCTGAAGGGGCCATTCCATTTGCAGCGCGTGATCCGTTACGTGTTATCCCTTGTTGTATTATTGGTGGTGCAATTACAGGTGGTATGGCATTAGCCTTTGGTTCAGAATTGATGACGCCGCATGGTGGGTTATTTGCATTAGCAATCCCTGGCGTTGTTAAACCTGTTGGTGGTTATTTATTGTCAATCTTAGTCGGCTCTGTCATTGCTGGTGTCGTTTATGCGGTTATTAAAAAACCGGAAGTTGTTGCTGAAGAAGTTACACAGTAATTATTTTTATACTTACAAAAAACGCCATTTTATAATGGCGTTTTTACTTTTTGATAAATAATAATTACTTTTTCACCCAACGCTGTAGGTCTTTAGCAATAAAATCATCCATTTTTTGTAATATATTTGTTGCATCATCCGATACGATTAATGTGTTATAAAAACTTTCTCGAATAAACCCCTCTTGTACTGCATGCTTTAAAAAGTTCAGCAGAGGTTGCCAAAATTGGCTATTGAATAGCGCGACAGGTTTTTCATGGTAGCCTATTTGCATCGCCGTCCAAACTTCAAAAATTTCTTCTAATGTGCCTGTTCCACCTGGCATCGCAATAAAACCATCAGCTAGTTCAGCAAGCCTTGCTTTGCGTTGATGCATATTTTGAACAACTTCTAACTGAGAAATGCCATGATGCGCAGTTTCGGCTTTAACTAAACGTTCAGGAATAACACCAATAACTTCACCGCCATTAGCTAATACGGCATTAGCAATAATCCCCATTAACCCTTTATTGCCACCACCATAAATTAATCGCCTATTTTGTTTGGCAATGGTTTGACCAAGTTGTTCAGCTGCAACACGATATTCAGCACGATTGCCTTCACTGGCACCACAAAACACACAAATATTCTTTTTCATAAACGTTTATTTTACCTATCTTGTCATTTTTAACTTATTTTAGCATAGACATAGACAAATTTGCTTACAAGCTGAGCAATTGATTTTATTTAGTGTTTTAACGATTGACATAAACGTAATAGATGGTTAATATTTTGTCCGTCAAGTGTTCCTCCATAGTTCAGTCGGTAGAACGGCGGACTGTTAATCCGTATGTCACAGGTTCAAGTCCTGTTGGAGGAGCCAACTTTTCCACTTCAACTCATATCTATACATCTCTATTTAGTTATAAATCAATATATTATATTTTTTAGTATATCTATTATCCCTATACATCTATAAATTTATTATTTTTTGGGGTACGAATGAGTGTTCAGCAAAAATTTTCAATTTTTCTTATAAAAAAGAATTTTATGCCAAAAATAATTAAAAGATTAACGAATAATCGATCAAAAATAGTCGAGTAACTGATAAAGACTTGTCTCTAAAAGACAAAGGTTAATTGTTGAAACAGTACTTTATTTAATAGTTAGCAAAGTGACTTATTCCAATATCGGCTTGAATTTTATGACTTCAGGCATTCTTAGCATAAAGAAATGACAATAAACATGAAAGTATGTTTCCGAAAGCCATAGATATAAAAATGCCATTTATTCCCATTTTTTCGACAAAGACTAAATATAGTCCTATAGAGAAATAATGATTATCTTAATATACAGGATAAATTACCACAGGTAGGTGGGCTGTCGCTTGAAAGAATGATCCAATTAGTACTTGTTTTCTGGCAAGATCAATTACGTTCACTATTGAAGTAAATGGTGGAAACAACCAAGGAAACAATAGTACATATAGTACTACAATGACGCTACAAAGTACCATTATTGCTCTTAAGCTTAGATTAAAAGCTTCTTTAATGCGATTAAGTTGATTACAGCTATAATTATTGGGAATAAAGAGCGTTATTGCACCAGCAATAGCAATCATCAGAATAACTATAATTTAGTCAATTCGATCAATCAATATCCATGCATTGATTGCATTTTTATCAAAGTTATTTGTGATCATTTTATTATATGCAACGATAATGAAATAAGTTGAGACTGTCATTAAAAACTGAAGATAATATTTATTTGAATTTTATTGTGGTTTAAGCATAGCTGCTATTTTTTATTTTATGCTAAAAATCAAATTGATACATAATTTTTTTAGTATATCTACGCTATTTATAGACTTAATGATTTGCTTAGTTTATAATCCAAATCCCCAAAATATTAGAATAATCAAAGGAAAACATAATGAAAAAAACATTAATTGCATTAACTGCTATAGCCTGTTTCTCAAGTGTAGCTTACGCCGAAAATAGTGGTGTTTATTTAGGTGGTCAATTAGGGGTTAGTATTCTAAAAGCAAAAAGCCTTCAAGATAAGTGGAAATACGATGATGGAGATGAAGTTGATACTGAAACATTTAAGACAGGTTCAATTTCTAAAGGAAAATTTGCTGGTGCATTGAACCTTGGTTATAACTTTAAATATGATTATGCAATTCCTGTCAGAGCTGAATTGTCTTTTACGTTACGTGGTAATTTAGATAAAGAAAAGAATAAGAGTATTATTGATGAAGATGGCGATGTTCTTCATTCTAAAGAAAGAACTAAAGCGCGTATGAATACGCTTATGGTAAATGGTTATTATGATATTGAGACTGGTACAGCATTTACGCCTTTTGTTGGTGCAGGACTAGGGGTTGCGTTTGCTAAGTTAGATCATAAATATTCAGAAAAATATGATTTCGATAATGAAGAAGATTATATCCAATTTTCAAAATCAAAAACTAAGTTTGCTTGGAATGTTGCTGCTGGTGTAGCATATAACGTTGCTGATAATTTAGATATCGATTTCACTGCACGTTATGTCGATGCTGGTAAACTTTCTATAAAAAGAAACGTTGACGACGAATTAAGCGTAAAAGCAAGTGGTAAATTGAGTTCTGTCGATTTACTAGCAGGTATTCGTTATAGCTTCTAATTAGCAATAAGTTAAAAAAGGGCGTTAGCCCTTTTTTAGTGTTCAATTATTTTCTTTGCAATCAATATGGTATAAGGTTACCCACGTCATATTATTTACTTCTATTAATCCTATTCGCATTGACTAGAATATTGTGAATGAAATTCAAATTTCTATTCTTTATTGATTCCCTGATAATGTTAAGTATGGCTATGATGAGCATGAACTTCATTCATGTTATGAAGATTGATGTCAAATTAACAACTTAATTTTTAAAAATGTCAAAGATTTTTTTTATAAAAAAACAAAAAAGTCTTAGTGGTATATTCTAGTAAGGCAATTTTTTGAGGCGTATAATTTGAGACCCGTTAATCAACGTTCTAGTGAAAAATCAAGATGAAACTTAACATAATCATGGCGGCTTTAATGGTAACGAGTTTATCATGTGCTGCTGCAGAACATTCTTCACATTGGGGGTATGAAGGTGAAGATAAACCTGAAAATTGGGGTAAACTATCACCAGAATTTTCAACTTGTGAAAATGGCAAAAACCAATCACCTATCAACATTGAACACGTGTTCAAAACTCATCATGATAAACTTAAACTGGTATTCAAACCAGGTAAGCAAGAAATTATCAATAATGGTCACACTATTCAAGTTAATGTTGGTGAAGGTAATACTTTACAAATCGATAACGAAGTTTTCACCCTACAACAATTCCACTTTCATGCGCCAAGTGAAAATGAAATTAAAGGCAAACAGTTCCCAATGGAAGCACATTTTGTCTATAAAAATAAGAATGGTGAGTTAGCTGTGGTTGCACTTATGTTTAATAAAGGAAAAACGAATCCAGAATTAGCAAAAGCCTGGCAACAAATACCAACCGAAGTTGAAGCGACGGCAACGCTTACTCAACCTGTTGATATAAAAGCTCTATTACCAAATAGGTTAGATTTTTATCGCTTTAGTGGTTCATTGACAACTCCTCCATGTACAGAAGGGGTAAGATGGATTGTGTTAGAACAAGAAAGCAGCGTATCGACTGAGCAAATCGAAAAATTCCACTCAATTATGCATCATGATAACAATCGACCAGTCCAACCATTAAATGGAAGGGTAATTGTTGATTAATGTCCAAATGGCTCTATCAAATGTATTTAGATAGAGCCTATTTTAACAAATTTTTTTTCGATTCTATTATAAATAAACTTGTTAATTTTTTTTCATAATCGAAATTTAAAATCAGAAATTACTTATAAATGCTTTGCAACCTCTCGGGCAACATCTAAAGCAATCTGATCCCAAGCATATTCTACCACAGAAGTCATATTTGCATCTTTTACACCACTATCATTTTGCTTGGTTGAAAACTCTTTAGTCCACGTTTTACCTGATAATTCAAATGTGAGATTTAAATATACACTAGCATTATCAATATTCGTCATGCCATAAGTGAATTTAGTTTTGGCATTATTAACAATTATTGTCAGTTTTTTCCCTCCAGAATTTATGTCAGCGTATGTACTAATTGCCTCTTCAATTCTAGTAGAAAGCCCTATACCGGTTGGGATTCGGGTACGACTACCACCACCAATAAATCCTGAAGAACCTTGTATGTCAATACGTGTAGTAAAACTATCAGGAACCCATACAATATTTAAGTTTTGTTTTTGAGGTAAATGGATTTCTGATTTTATTTGTTTTAATGATTGATAAGACAAACGATCATTAAATTGGAGATGAACACTACAACCAGATAAAATAAATCCAAGACAAGTTAATAAAATTATTTTTTTCATACCATTATCCTTAATAAAATTTTCAGTAATATTATGTAATTAGAACAATTAAATCAATAATTACTTACAATTCATAATTAGATAATTTTTCGGTTTATAAACTCGAAGGTAACAAGGATACTTCGATTTGAAATTAAACAAACCAAACATTTTAATTGTGTGAATTAATAGTCAATGATATTTAGTTAATCATTGATTATTAATAATAAAATCTAATCTAAGGCTTTATTGGATAACAATAGTGTTTTTTCTATTTAAATGTTTGAATAAGGGTAAGGTAGTATTATTCTCCAAATAAAACCATATTAATAACATAGATCTTTATCTCACAGAGGTATTTATAATGAATACTAAGCGCGTCAGCGAGTGATATATGCGGATAAATTTCTAATCCAAGAATAGTTCTTTTTCAAGAATCGGAACATTGATTCTGAATACGTTATAATTTTTATCCGAGGGTTTAATTAAAAGATTAATAATCATTATGATAGATTTATTATTTTTCATTATTAGCTTGAGTTTTCTTAATTAAGTATTTAGCAACAACGTTGCTGTTCTCCTTGAATATCTCTTTATGGCATACCTAACAATTCTTATACAAAAATACAATTTATATCAGATATGATGATTTGGTTAAACTTCTTTGGATTAATTTAGAAAAATTAGAAACAAAAAATAAATAATTCATTAATTTTTTCAATAAATTACGAACTTTAATAAGCTGGAGGGAGTTAAATTATTTTATACTAAATTGATTAATTGAATAAAAATAGTTTAATTTTTTGTAGACCAATTTAAGTGTTAGTTTGGGATGAATAAGCAAATATAAAAATATTCACTCAAGCATCTATAAAATTTATGAGTATAAATTCATTCAACATAATCCTAAAAATTATGACAACCTCTTCTCAGTCAAATTTTGATACCATATTTTTCTTCAATAAACAGATCCAATTTGTTTTGATCTTTCTCTTTTATAATAAAATCTATTTCTTGCTCAGTAAAATCATAAATACCAAAGTTGTTGATATAATTTCCATTCAATGAATAGTAATCTGAAGAATAAGGCTTACTGGTTGTTTTAATATAATACCAAAATAGTTTTGACTCAATTATACGTTTTATGAATAGTAATTCTCTTCTCGTATGACCTACTATTGCTATTCCATTATAGAATAGAAGATCTCTATCTGTTGAGATAATACCGCTTGGATTTTTATTAGACATTTTAGGTAGAAAGAGTTTATTACCTACAACATTAAGTGACTGTGTTCTACCAAATGCAAACCAATTTGCATATTTACCAACACCTTTATCTCGGAGAGCAAGAATATTTCGTTTTCCCCAAAGGTACTGGTAAGCTTCTGGATACTTTTCTTTGAATATATCTTCTTCGATTAATTTCGCACTAGAATTGGAATCTCTATTGTAGGGAAATATTACTTTCTCTTCTAAATCAGATAATGAGTATGAACTGCTTAATTTATTTGAATTAATAATGCTTTTACATATATCTTTTTCAACTTTATAGTATTTATCTTTTTTAAAATAATAATACCTTTCATCTTCCTTAACAGGCTTAAAGATATAAATATCATTCTTTAGTGTTGCTATGCCATGACTTGTTTTATATTTTTTGCCAAATGGTTGTCCAATTGCTTCAATCTTGGAGACGATATTGGTATCTTGTAAATTCCATCCTTTTTTAGAATCTAAAATAGCATATTTAATTTTGTTAAATTGTTTCTTTTTAAATAAACTATGGCTTTCGGATTTATAGTATTCCAAATATTTGGAATTTTTATTTATAATAAAACAAATACATGTATAGGTATTTCTTGAACGAAATACTTGTTCACAACCAAAGTCTATGATTTGAAAATTCAATTGTTTATTTTTGAAATAATCTCGTAAGGCTCGACCATTTAAACTCTTAAAAAAAGTATTCATAGTAATGTAACCTAATACACCGTTGGGAGATAAATTTTCGATAGCAATTTGAAAAAATGGGATATATAAATCAGAGTTTCCAGAAGCACTTACGGACCAATTTCTTAAAAATTTCTTTGTTTCTATATTTAGATTGCGAGCACAAACATAAGGAGGATTACCTAAAATAACATCAAAGCCTGAGAATTTAGGTAAAAATTTATCCCAGTTAAATAATAGAGCATCTCCTACAAATAAATTAAAATTAAACTCAGGTATATCTTCACTATTTATTAGTGCTAAAAGAGACAATAATAATTTTGTTCGTTGTATTGAGTATTCTTGTATATCTAATCCAAAAAGATTATTTTTAAAAATATCTTTATAAGATTGATTGGTCAGCGTTTTTAGCGTTTTAGCTGCATTGAATAAAAAGCCCCCACAGCCACAAGAGATATCTGCTATTTTTACAGAAGTAAAAGAGGTATCTTTCTGCTTTTTATCAATCACTTCATTAGTAATATAAGTTCGAATATTATCAGGGGTGTATACAGCTCCATTCACAATTCGGTCAGAAGGAGATATTACATATTCAAATAACTGAATTAGCTCTTCGAAATTAAAGTCATCTATTTCATTATTAATTAATTCAAGAAAGTCCTCGAGCAAGTTTTGATTTGTATCATTTTGCTCATTAATGAGGTAGGTTTGGATTAATTTATTGTGCTTGACTAATATACCATTTTTAACCATAAATGTTGAAATGATTAGTTTATCAACATCAGTTGGCTCAGTTATTTTTTTATTCTTTAAATAAGATACTATTTTCGTTTTCATAAAGCCACTATTGAAAAGAATAGATTTTATCAATGATTATTCAGGTTAGATAGATATAACAGAGATTTAATTCTTACTCTTTTAATAATCTCTGTTCAGTTTGATACTTGTCTCTCATTGATTCTAACTTTGAAATGATATCTTTGATTTCCCAAAAATATGGAGTATCACTATTGTCCATCTTGTCAAAAATAATTCTAAGTTTTTTCAAAATATCGTCAAAATACTCTACTAACCAAAAGATCTCATGACGTTTTAAGAAAAATTTCATTCTTGTATACATGTATTTTCCAACAGTAGAATCATTTGATATACATATTTTACCATAGTTATCTCTAAAAAAAGTTAGATCATAATCAGCAGAACATGGTTCAATATATCCAATTTGACCATTATTATAGATTAACGGATCATCACTACACCAATCATCATGTTTAGCACAATTACATACAGGGCAAGAATAAATCAAATTATTATATGTATATGATAATTCAGGGAATTTAGATTTTGGTGCAAAGTGATCTATATGAAACCCCTTTTGGTAACCGAAATACATGTGATGAACACCACAATACCCACAACAATTATAGAAGTCACTAGCAAGTTGTTCTTTATATTTTGTGTAATCTTTATACGTTTTTGTGGGAACCGTTCTCTTAGGTATCTTTTTTCTTATTGGGTATTTCATGATTATCTAATTTCTCAAGTAATTCCTGAACCTCATCAACTAAATTTTTTAGCTCTTGATTATGACTAATTGATTTTAATTGAGGAGGGGTTATTGTAAGTAATCCTAAATTAGCTTCAATAAACTCATCTGCCTGAATTAATAACGCTTCTTCCTTTAATGAAAGAGATGTTTTTGCACCTAATTCTTTTATTGTTTCATATGCAATAGTTTTTTGATTAATATATTTATCAATACTTGCTTTTATTATTTTAAAAAAATACTCCCAATTTTCGACAGATAACATATTTTTATCGTAAATTAAATGGACATCAGAAAAATCATCGACAGCTTCATCAGGATATGAAGTTAATAATATACATGGAAGATCTCTTTGTCTTTCTTGAATATAATTCAATAGGTTGGAGCCCAAAAAATCAACATCTGCATATTGATTTAGTCTATAGTCAACTACCAACATATTAAATTGTTTAGCTTTTATTTTCTCGTATAGGCTTTCAATAGTATCCCCTTTTTTAGGAATAAAATTCTTAAATTCTACAATTTGCCTATATTGCTTCATAAAATCGTGAAATATCTTTACATCACCAGGATTCTCATCAATATAAGCTATTTGATATTTATTATGTGAATCATCCACTCTATCCATTAATTATTATCCTTTTTCGCTGAATTAGGGAAAATCATACGAACACCAAATCCTTGTTTTTTATCCATTATGCTTATTTCTGCTTTATATTCTTCTAATGTTTTTTTTATTAACCACATTCCTAATCCGGTACCTATTTGTTTTCCATTCTTATCTCTTTTTGTAGAAAAAGCGGATTTAAAAATATCTTTTGCATCGGCAATATCCTCACTTAGTCCTGGGCCCTCATCAGAATATAGAACTACTAATCCTTCTGAGGATAAATCAACTTCAATAAGAATATTCCTACTAATATAATTTGGTCTATCAAAGGCTTCACAAGAGTTAATTATTAGGTTATTGAAAATACAATCAAAATCAATTTCAAATGCTCTAATAGAATAGCTATCTATTTTACTTATGATATTAAAATTTATATGTCTATCGTCTAATGTAAGAGACCAATTTTGTTTTAGAGCAAATAAATACTGTATCAAATCTATGGATTTACGTGTTCTTTTATCTTTTTTTATTGTTCTTAGAGTATATTGCAACCAGTTCCTCATTTTAGAATCTTCTTTTTCAATTAATTCTAAAAGATAATAAGGATTGTCAAAATCCTCATTTTCTTCAAAAGAAGTGGGGTCAATATATTGCTGTAAAATTTCCTCAATAAAACTGTACCTATTGCCCTTTAGTTTCATTTCAAGATTGCGTAGTTCATGAGCAAAAGATGCTATTGTTATACCGCTAGAAGCAAAAACTCTTAGAAGAGAATTTTCTTCTTTCATATCAGCGAGCTCTCTAATAGCATCATCTTTATCTGACTGCTCTTTTAATAAACTAAGTGATAAAAGCTCCGTTGTTGATTTATCGCTTTTCCCTGTTTCTTTTTGTTTTTCTTTAAATTCAAGGAAAATCTTATTTGCAGTATTATGAGCTCTCTGCTTTTCTTTGTTAGACAAATCTTCATCTTCTGGGAATTTTGCCATATCTTTTGAATATTTATCTAAAGCAGAATAAACAGAGCTCCTATCATCCTCAAATATTTTTATTATGGCTAAAATAATTTCTTTAAATTGATTGAAAACAATATTTTCTTGCAGCCCCTCTCGATTAGATTTATCTTCTAAAAAAGTATTGCTAATTCGCGATATATTGATAATTCCAGCTAAGTTTTTAGGGGACACTCTCCATTGACCTTTACGACTAACAGCAGCAGGGTTTAAAGCTACGCGGTTACCAAGACCTAACCAGTCCCAACTTGTACTATCTAATTCACCATAAGGCCTAACCCTAAAATAATCCCTAAATATTTTTATTCCACTATTATAATCTAGCCATTGTCCACGTTCAGCATAATCAAATTCTTTTTGAAAATACTTCTGACTATCTTTTTTAGAAGTTATCTTTTTTAGGAAATAAATGATGAATTTAAAGTCACCAATATTTGATAGTTTTATATCTTTATTTTCTGAGCTACCTGGAAGTAAACTTTCTAATTTTACTGAATATTCACTTTTCTCTTTTAGCCCTCCAGGAAAATAATTTTGAATACATTCTTGCGGAATTTTGTTTAATTGAAATTCATTACGTTCTATCTCAATCCAAACTTTTCCATTAGCTATCTCTGCCGAAAGCTTATAATCAAAGTTATCACATAATATAGGTAAAACTTGGCCATTTAATTTAGGATGAGTGAATCGGTTATTAAATAAAAAAAGTTGAAAAGAGTCATCTTCTGTTGGTGGTACAAGAGTTTCTAATCCTGTATAAATTTTCAATAAAGAAGACTCATCCCAGTCATCTCTCATGTAAGAAACTTTAATGATTGTACCATGACCAAATTCTGATTTTAATTTAAGAGGATTAGTTCGATTTGATAATACTTGCTCTAAAGCTTCAAATTGTTCTTCTGTAAAAATTTGATCTATTAAAAAAGCGAGATCAATATCTTTATGCTCAAGGGAAGCTTTTATTTCATTAATTGTTTTATTATTTTGCTCAAAAATTTCCCAATCAACAGTCCATTCTAAACCTGTTGAGTTCTTTTTCTTAGACCATAAATAACAAATTTCACCTAATCTATCTAAAGCAAATCGACCTATTCCTTTTGCTCCTGACTTTACTCTATTTTTAGAACTTAGATGGTTATGTACTTTGTCATCTGTACCAATTGTCATCCAATACTTTTTTATCGTATTAGCATTCATTCCATCGCCATTGTCGATAATGTAAACATTAGTTAATGAATTAAATAATTTATCTAAATACCGAGTTTTATCAGAAAGTTCTTTGTTTTCTAAGGACTCAATTTTTCGCTGGAAATTTTTATTATTTTCAATATAAAAATCATTTAACTCTATATTATATCTATTAAATTTTCTGTTTACTTTGATAAAATCCTTTTTGGATAGATAGTCAGGAGCGCTTTGATAAGGAATATCAAAATAAACAATACAAAAATCAGAGTCAGCATCATAGGTATTCTTAACTAACTCTATAATAGCACCTTCAGCTGAAGCAACGTTTTCTCTACCAATAAGCCTTGCTGTCCTTGCTGATACATTAAAACTCAATTCTTCTTTTTGTATTATGGTTGTCATATATTTCGCTTATTTAAATTACTAACAAGTATAAGGTTATCGGTATAAGTTACTTTATAAAAATAAAACCAATTGTCAACATTAAATATAGTCTATTTTATTATTCTTGTTCAAAGTAATAAATTAAAAACAAATGCTAATTCCTGCCTGCTAGCCATAAGCCCAGTTCAAATAGCTCCATAACATATTTTAAAATCAAAATATTGCCTACATTATTTAAACTCTTATAAAAGTTTAAATAATGATTAGTTGCTACACTATCCCAAATACACCTTTAATACCCTAATCCATTCATGTCCCAATTCCCAGCTAATAGTTTACCTTGCCCATTGATCTTTAATTTATTGCTTCAGCGTTAACGCTCCCCACGACAGCTCACCAGCTTTGGATGATCTCCAGCCTGTTAGTGTTTCATACCGTATTTTTGCATAAGCGTGCCTTAAGTCATGCATTTTATTGAACCTGACTTTTTAGTATTGTCCGTAATAGATATTAGATGGTTATATTCACATTTTTTAATTCGCAATACCCGAATTTTCTTTCTATAACGAGAGGGCCAAATTCGTTTAGCCTCTATACCTAATGCATTGGCAATAATCAGTTCGCCTTTTGTCCATGGGCGAACAAGTGCGTTAGAGAGCGTTGTTCCTTTCTTTTTCAAAGCTGCAATAATATCGGCAGAATGCCAGTCTTTTTTGCTATTCATAACACCACCTAAAATCATCAATTACATGAATTATTAATGTAAAACTTTAATTATGATTAAATTAAAATCAAAATTCAAGTTATACATGATTTATTAAAGCATTTCATTACGAAATTCAAATCGAAGAAGAGGATAATTATTAATCAAAACTATATAAGATGAGTAGCAATAATCATGATTGGTAAGCGATTAAAAATAGCTAGAATTAATGCAGATCTGACACAAACTGAACTTGGAGTGAAAGCAGGATTAGACGAAGAATCAGCAAGTTCCCGCATTAGTTCTTATGAAAATGAAGTTCATTCACCTGATTTTACTCTTGTAAAACGTCTCGCAAAAGTTCTTGATGTACCTAGCGCTTATTTTTATGCTGAAGACGATGAATTAGCCGATTTTATTATTCAATATAACAAGCTAAAAAAGCAAAAGCCTAATGCATTTGTGAGTTTAACGGCTTCATAATTGTGATGACATCAATTTATTTAGAACAATATCAGCTTGTTATTCATACACTGAAAGAAGCAAGAATTAAGCAAAACATAACCCAAGAAAAACTAGCACAAGCATTAAATCGGCCACAATCTTTTATTGCCAAGGTTGAAAGTGGAGAACGCCGTTTAGATGTTGTGGAGTTTGTGCATATTGCTCGATTACTTTCACTCAATCCTGAAGCTGTAATTAAAAAGATTAAATAAAATGGCAATTATATACGGGTACATATGCTCATCAGCCTGTGATGATGAAGCTTTAGATAACTTTAATCGCTCTGTTTTACAACATCTTCCTCTTTATGGAGCCTATATTTGTCGGGATATGTTTGCTACGTTGCCGTATAACAATAAAGCACTTAGTAAATATTCACATATTATTCTTTTTGCTGCTGAGTATAATGAGATGTACGTTATGCCAGATGATTGGCTAGAAGAGTTTGAAAACTTATTATCTCAGTTATGCTGGAGTCATGTTAATGTGATTGAAACTTATTCAAGTAACCGTTTTGTATGGCAAGCTAATAAATTTGATTTAGAACAAATAGTCGCCACAACTGAATGGCATAGAATTGTCTATGATTCTTATCATGAATTAAAGGAAATTGAGTTTCAATCAACTACCATCTATAATCGGTAGTTATTGTCAAATAAGACAAAATGCTGATATGTTAATTAAAATAGAAAGTTTTTATGGTGATTCATTGCTTTCTGGTAAAGTGTCTTCTATTGGGCAATTAAAATATCGAGTGATGACAGTAGTAGCCGATTGCGATATACAAGATTTTATATCTGTTTTTTGTGCTCGTTATAGCTATGATATTTATCCATATGATGAAAGTATTCAGGTAGATTATGTGGTGGATCTCGATATTTATAAGGTATATAAACCAATTTATTAAAATATGAGAGGTTTATATTATTTTTCTTATTGTTAGACCGAACGCCCCTAATAGATATTTGCGCCAGTTCGCTAGGGTTGCGAATGTTCGGGGATCAGCCTAGATGCAAATAATATTATAATATTCAGTTAGCTATATTATAGTACTGTGTTTATATACATAAAACTGGCTTTATATTATACTATTAAAAATTTTTAAGTGTTCTAAAACTGAATTATCTAGTTTTATATCTTCCATGATTTTTATATTTTCAATTCGATTATCCATCAAATAACTATATTCAATTAAAGCTCGTGACCTAAATATCTTATCGCTTAAACGTAATTTTTCAAATTCAACATAAGTGGAGCGTAATATATTCTCTCCTCGTTTTAAATTACCGATTTCATATTCTCCTGGTACATTATCTATCTTGATTTTTATATTTTGAGCCTCTCCTCCAATATTTTTGATACTAATATGTAACTCCACTAAACTTAACATATGTTCTTGGTCATAATGATAAGAGTAGGTCAAATCAGTTATTAGATTAGGTGAATTTAAAATATCTAGTTCTTTTTTATACAATAAAAACTGCTGTTTATTTACTTCAAGCATATGCTTATATTCTTCAACAGTATTTTTTAGTTCTTCTGCTTGAAGCTCTAAAGCTTTAGTATTTTGTTGTAATTCTTGTTTTTGGAGCATATAGCCCAGTATGAGCCAAAATAAAGCTACAGTCCCAAAACTACCCCCTAAAAAATCCCCCCAATCATTGAACTTCATTTCGTTTACATAATTAAACGCATCAGGACTATATAACCAAATACAACCTAAAATAACTGAAAACAATAAAGCGGTTATAACGATACTTACAATAATAATACTATCTTTCTCTTTTGTGTTCATTTTCTTATACTCCTATCAAGCTTCTGCATTATCGACTGTTCAACCGACATAATTAATCTAGTGTTTTGCATGCCATTAAAATAAAGATTTACCTTTTTCTTTTCTGTTTGTTTCATTCTTTTTTTATGAACTGACAAAATTTTAATTCTAATCAGTCTAGATGTAGTTATATTGATTAAAAGTATTATTTGTAAAAACACCTCATGCAATCAAAATAATTACATTGCTTCTAACGTGTCGAAAAACTCTTCAAGCCAAGTAGTGAGGGGGGTAGTAAATTTCTACAACTTTTTGTCTTCCAAACCGCATCCCCTCATTTTTATGCAAAACCGCGAATTGAAATAATTTTTTTACTATCAATGAATGTGCTGACTTTTTAGCAGATTGCAATTTTAATACCTCTAATAGTAACCATGATCAACCTTAAAATCACTTTTTTTTAACATCATGATTAATATATATTTTAATTTTAGCAAAAATAGAGGTTATAGAATTGTTTTTATATTTCAATTGGTTAATCATAGGATCAAGATTATATTTAAATGTGAACACATAAGTATATAATGTATTGATATATATTAATTAATTTTAAAAGGTGAATACCAGTGAACACTTTTAATAAAAACTTTAAAATATTGGAAGGTAAGTATAAAAAAACAGTTTAATAACTGGTATATGTTAAAGGTGATATTTGAAAAAGCACCCCTCACATCTGAGGAGTGGATCTGATTAATAATTGAAAGCGTAACCCAAATATGGAGCACGATATAGTTAATGATTAACTAACTTTAAATTGCGGTTACCTGATAGAGAGACATTTCCTTGGCTTGCTTGCTCTACAAAGTTACCCCACCAATCAAGCATAATGCGCCGTTGTTCTAGATAAGTAGCGCGGTTATAGGCTCGTCTTACGCTATTAGTATCGACGTCGGCAAGTGCCGCTCCAATAATATTAGGGTCAAAGCCTTGTTCATTTAATGCTGTACTTGCTAAAGCCCTTAATCCATGTGCGACTAACTTGTCTTTGTATCCCATTCGTTTTATTACCATGTTAGCGGTTTGGCTATTCATTGGGGTGCTATAGGTGGTTTCATACTTGGGAATATATGCTCTCTATACCCACTTATAGGCTTCATAATTGATAATATCGCCATAGCTTGTTTATTGAGCTTGATAGTATGTTCTCGTCTCATTTTCATTTTTTCAGCAGGAATAATCCATAAGCAATTATCAAAATCAATTTCCTGCCATTTAGCCCCTACTGCTTCATTTGGACGCGTCATAGTTAATAATTGCCATTCAATAACACAGCGCGTCTGTAATTCGATTCTAGCCATAGCAAGAGATTGCATAAATTCGGGTAAATCCTGTGCATTAATTGTTGGCATCTGCCCTTTTATGGCATTTTCAAAGGCATCTTTTATTTTTACTGCTGGGTTAGCATCAATTAAGCCTATATTTACTGCATAAAATATAATTTCATTAATACGCTGACAAAGTCTTTTGATTGTTTCTAACTTACCGTTAGCTCACAATGGCTCTATTGCTTTGATAAAGTCTTTTGCTTTTAATTTAAAAATGGATTTATCACCAATATAAGGAAATAAATGTAACTCTAATGAGTTCCAAGTTCCTTTTAAAGTTTTTTCACTTAGACCTTTACCACTTTTGACCTTAAACCACTCCGAAGCAATCTTCTTAAATGTACTGGTGATTTCTTCATGCTTACGCTGTTCTTCTTCTGCTTTATACTCTTGGGAATCTATGCCTTGCTTAATTAATTCTCGTGCTTGCTGTAGTGAAACTTCGGAATAACTACCAAAACTGATTAATGAACGGATTTTATTTATAGGAGGAAATAGTTAAACCGCCATATTTTAGAGCCGTTAGATTTAATTAAAAGATATAATCCGTTACCGTCAGATAAAAGAGTAATCCTTATTCTGTGGCTTGGCTGTTTTTATTTGAGTGTCCGTTAATGGAGAAGTTATACGATTTTTAGTTATATGTTATTCGTATAACTAATCATATAACTAAAAAATGTGGCTGTAAATGTATCTTACTGATGCTTACAGGGTAAGGAAATAGGCTTAAAGGCTTATTAATACTGGATTTGGTGTATTTTAGTGGGTTTAAAAGAATCTTACGAAATAGTGAATTGGTGGAGCTGGCGGGAGTTGAACCCGCGTCCGAAATCTCTACATCCTTGGTACTACATGCGTAGTTTGTCTTTAAATTTCGCCTACCTGCTGCGGACAAACACGCTACCGATAGACTAGCTTGATTAAGTTTAATGCTTCCGCCCCAAGCAAGGCTTCCACACGATCTCGTTTGGGTTTGACTCCTCTTTATCCCCGTCCTACGAGCGGAGGCTAGGGAGAGAAGGCTCTATGCAGGTTATTAAGCTGCTAGTGCGTAGTTTTCGTCGTTTGCGACTATTTTTTTGCGGTTTATTTACGAGGCCTACCGCACCTCGGCATGCACCTTGGGTTTCGCAAATCCCGTCGAATCCAGAATCAGCCCCAATTGTGAATTGTTAATGTAAACAATATCGGGGCATTATAGGTCAATTCAATAGGGAATACAAGTTAACCAACTTCGGGGTTTACCCAGTTTTCGGTTGGTTTTTCATCTTTTAATGCGGCAATAATATTATCGACTGCACATTTTGCCATTGCGTAGCGAGTTTCAACTGTTGCTGATCCTACATGTGGTGATAATAAAACATTATCAAGCTGCATGAGTGGTGAAGTTGTTGGTAGGGGTTCGACTTCAAATACATCAAGGCCAGCAGCTTTGATCGTTTTATTTTTTAATGCTTCAATTAATGCTTGCTCATCTACAATTGCTCCTCTCGCACCATTAATTAATATGGCTGATGGTTTCATTAAAGCTAATTTTTGTTTAGTAATGAGTCGTTTGGTTTGGTCGGTTAATGGCAGAATAATCACCACAAAATCTGCTTGGCTAAGCACGTCATCAAGTTCTAGGCGCTTAGCTTGATAAGCTTGTTCTACATCGGGATGGGCTGAGCGGTTATAGTAAATGACATTCATATCAAAGCCACAGTGTGCGCGTTTAGCAATCGCTTTACCAATTCGACCCATCCCTAAAATACCAATGGTTTTACCATAAATATCTGTGCCAAAATATTCAGGTGTAATGCTCTTGGTCCATTTTCCATCATGAATTAGATTGGATAACTCTACCGTTCGGCGTGCGGTCGCCATTAATAGTGTAAAAATAAGGTCAGCGGTGCTTTCGGTCAATACTTTCGGGGTATTCATTAATCGAACACCATGCTTTTTTAAAGCACTAAGATCATAGTTATCGTAACCAACCGAAATTGTTGCTGCTGCTTTTAATTTTGGCGTTTGGGTTAAAAATTCATCATCAATGCGTGTTGGCATATTAGAACCTATCATACCGTCGGCACTTGCTAATGCTTGAATAAAGGCTTTTGTATCGGTATTAGGATTACGTTCAAATAGCGTGAGATTAAAAGCTTGCTCTAATCTAGCTTGTTGATCAGCAGGAATTTTACTAAATAATACAACATTCTTTTTCATAAACTCTCCTTACGTGCTGCTTGAATTGTTTTAGCCAGTATATCGCTAGTCACTTTTATTGTGCAATTGATTGACTTAAAAAGTTAATTTGTAAAGAATTTTAATCTTAGAGATGTGTTTGAGCAAAAAATGGTTTTGCATTCACATTTTATTTTGAATAATAACCAAATGCAGCTTGATTAAAAAAAGGATGAGGTATAGTAATTATATCGAAATATTAATAAGTAACAGGCAAGCAAAGCCGTTAAATAGTTAATACAAGAATAAGTAATCGATAATCGTTCAAAAAATAGAATAAATGACATTAAGAATTTATATCACCAGCCACTATGAAAATAATCTGATTGATTTGCTACTGATCATAATAACGCTGTAAAGTTGTTGTTGATAAAAAAATAAGATTATTTGACTTATCTTTGTACTAACACAAAAAATTTTTTTAAAAAATTAAAATAATATTTATTATAAATCAATGAGATATGAATTTATTTCATAAAAAACTAAAATTATTTGAAATTAAATTGAACTTTTTGTTGTTTAGCTTGTCTATATCTACAGATTACATTTTTTCATTTTTTGCCCTCCACTCGAGTTTTCGGGTGGATTTTTTTTATCTGTTGTTTTTTGTCAAACGATCTTTTCAAATTTTAGCTTCTCATTGATTGTTACTATCAAATTACAGTAAAAAAATTGCGCTTCACTCGGTAGGAAGATAATATTCTCTATCGGCTATTGAAATGGTATTGTTTTTTCTGCTATCAAGTCCTGCCCACTAATACTTAATTATAAAGTGACCAAACTTAAGATAATCATGTACACTTTGATAGCTTTTTATTGATATAAGTAGAGAGATTTTTATGTTCGTTACCAAAAAAACACAAGGACACCTAATTGCCTTGATGACAATCTTTATTTGGGGAAGTACGTTTATTGCAACAAAAGTATTATTGGTCAATTTTAAACCCATTGAAATTTTGTTTTATCGATTTTGTCTTGGCTATGTCATGCTTTGGGTTTTAGCACCGCGTTTGTTAGTTTGGCAGGGTATTAAGCGAGAATTAATGTTTTTATGTGCTGGATTTTGCGGAGTAACATGTTACTTTCTATGTGAAAATATAGCGTTAACTTATACCAATGCCTCGAATGTTGGGGTTATCACGACCTTAGCTCCCGTATTTACAGCGTTTTTATCGATATTCTTTTTGAAAACAGAAAGGCCGCCTCGACGTTTTTATATTGGTTGTTTGTTTGCTATTTTTGGGGTTGCATTGATTAGCTTTAATGGTAAATATGTGCTTTCTCTTAATCCTTTAGGTGATATTCTTGCTGTTGCAGCTTGTTTATTTTGGGCTTGCTATTCTATTTTAACCAAAAAAAGCAGTAATTATGGTTACAATACCATTTTATTGACTAGGCGTTTTTTCTTTTATGGCTTACTACTGATGATACCGGCTTTATCTATTTTTGACTTTAAGTTTGGGTTAGAACGGTTTAGCCAAATGACTAATTTACTTAATATACTATTTTTGGGTGTTGGCGCATCAGCAATTTGTTTTGTATCTTGGAATTATGCAGTGAAATTAGTTGGCGCTGTTAAAATTAGTATTTATCTGTATTTATTGCCAATTTTGACCATTCTTGCTGCGGTTATGATTTTACATGAACCGTTTACTTTAATTGCTGCATTCGGCACCTTACTGACACTTATTGGTGTGTTATTGTCTGAAGGTAGAATAAAAATTAAAAAGCGATGACTTAACTCTATGAGTTATATTCAAAAGGGGCTATTGCCCCTTTATTGTTAATTATTGTACTCGCTTATCAATAGCATCCATAATGATTTGACCAAGATGTTCATAATTTTCATCAAAATGATGCCCACCAGGCAATTGAAATGCTTCACCTTTCATTTCAGGCTGTAGACAGCCGGTATCCTCTTTTTCTTCCTCTCCATAGATGCAAAATAGTTTATTGGCTGGAATCTGTGCAACTTCTGGTGCGGTTTTCATTTCGTCACCCGATTGCCCTAGCCATCCACTGACTTCAATTTCAAAATTAGCATCTTTTGAAAAAGCTATCATAACTAGCGCTTGGACACTTTTTTGATCTTGCGGTGATAGTCGGTTATAGAGTGCAGGTAAAATATCCCCACCAAAAGAGTAACCAGCTAAAACGAATTGAGTTGTTCCCCATTTGTCTCGATATTGTTGCATTAAATAGCTCAAATCTTTTGCGCTACGTTCAACTGAACGATGCTGCCAAAACAGTTTTAATGCATCGACGCCAACTACCGCATACCCATGCAAAGCCATATATTCAGCCGAAACTTTATCAAGATCACGCCAACCACCATCACCAGAATAATAAAGTGTAATGGTTTTAGGGTGGATCTCTTTGCTTCTGGCGGGTAATTCTATAACAGGTAATTGTTCATGCTCACCAAATAAAATAGATGATAAGTGTAAACTCAGTAGTTCAGTTGGCGAAGCTTGGTATTCACCGATTGACGTTGTAACATGAATATTTTTTTGTTCCCGAGGAAAAACAGCAACATCATCATCCGGTGGATTATTCCAAATGACTTGCCAACTACCATGGCTGGCTTGTGCCGGTAATGGTGCATCGCAATCTTTGTGATCTAAGGTAAATTCAATTGATAATGCTTTGGCGTCATCACTTTGTTGTTCTGTTAACCATCTATAAGCAAAGGCTGCACCTTCTTCCATGCCTGCGACAGCAAAATTCTTTTCTTTGAGAATTTTTTTAGCTTGTTTAAAACGTGCTTGCTGCTCACTACAACTGGCAGAGGGCTTTAATTCAAACTGGACAAGTTTAGCGCCCATTTTTTCTGACAAGTCTAACAATTGTTGTTCAGTAAAATGATTTTTGGGTGTAGCAACAATAATTGCGGCTGCTTCAGCTGAGCGTTTTGGGGCTGCTGATAGAATGGAATACTCATTATTGATTGTTACGGTCTTAACTGATGCACTTTCTTGATTTTTTATAAAATACCAGCTGAGTATAATCAGTATTAATAGCGTAATAAATAATAAAGCATAGCGTATAAATTTTTTCATATTAATTATTTTTATTCTTTTTTAAACCTGTAATACCACCAGAAATAAGCATAGTAGTATCAATTAAAGCAACTAATGGATCAAGCCCAGCGGGAACGGCCATATAACGCGGCTCCCAATGCGTTGCAAACTTTTCTTTAAAGCGACGTAAACCTTGAAAGTTATAAAAACGTCCACCTCGTCTAAACACGAGTGCACCTAGCCTTTGAATTAATGGGGCGCCGCGTCGCCTTTGCATGCCAGCCAAGGGTACCATACCTAGACTAAAGTACTTAAACCCTCTTTCTTGATAATGCAAAATTAAGCCCACCATTAAAAATTCCATCGTTAATTTGGGAATATCTTGTATGACCCGCATTAAATCGATACTGGCCGAATAGTGTTGATCGGTCTCGAGTAAATTAACAAAAGCAATGATGCGTCCTTGATATTCAATGACTGCTATCGTAAAATTATCCAGATATTGCTTAGAAAAAGACCCTAACGAAAATCTTTTTTCCTTTGAATGTTTATTTTTAAGCCAAGCATCCGAAACCGCTTTTAGTTCATCAAGCGGCGCTGTTCCTGGTGGATAAAATTTGAGTGATAGTCCATCACGTTGCCCTCGATTCCAAGTATAACGAAGATCTTTATAACCTTTTGATGTTAAATCAAAGATTTTTAAATTGACTAATGCTTCTTCACCAAGTTTTACTGTACGTAAACCAATATCCATATAAAAAGGTAAATTAGCTGCTTTGACTTGATAAAAAACAGGGCGAAGATGGTGTTCATCACACAGATCACGAAATGACCAAATTAAGTCAGCTCTATCAGCAATATCACCAATCGGGTCAAATAAGGCAACCATACTTCGGCCGCGTCTTGCATACATAATAAAGGCGGTTTGTTCTTGGTTGAACAGCAGTGATTTATCTCCACTCATCGCTAAGCCGCCTTCAGGCTGTTTTGAATTTAAAATGATTTGATAAGCTTTATTAAGTTGTTCTGTTTCTGGTTTAGTTAAAATTGGTAACGCTGGTCTGAATAACCAAATTAACATAATAGAACTTAACAAAATAAAACTGCCTAAGGCTGCACGTAATGCACGTGGTACTCGGCTATCTAATTCAAACTGCCACCATAGATCTTGGCTATAGGGGACATCTTGATAAATAAATAAAATAAGCCAAACAAAAAGCGCAATCAGACAAAAACAGATGGCAAAAGATTTGAAAGAAAAGGGGATAACACTAAGTCGGCTTTTTCGATAAAAAGCATGCCTAAAATTAATGAGTAATATTGCAATAACTAATAACGTTATGGCTTCTATCCAATGTAGGCCTCTTAACACCGAGCAGAGGCTACCAATCAAGAGTAAAACAACGGTAATTGCCCACGCTGAATAAAGACGTCGGCGTAAACCCATTGCAAGTAATAAACATAAAACGCCAATCAAACTCGCACTTAGATGAGCTATATTGATAATTTTATTCGGAATAAATTCATCAACAAAACGATGATTAAAACCAGGAATGATGCTAGAAAACATCATCACTACACCGGCAAAAAATACCGCAGCAGCCATGATAGAAGCCGCAATTCCCGTTTGCGTTTGCTTGACTTGTGATGAAGTTAAATAATGCTTTCCTTCATTGATTAACAGCAAAATCCCAGCAGGGATAAGCGGGATTAAAATATAAATAATACGATAAATGACTAATGCGACAGTTAAAGATGCTGCACCAATTTGAGATGAAAATGCAGCGAGCATAATTGCTTCAAATACGCCTACCCCTCCTGGTACATGACTTAATACACCAGCAACTAATGCTAAAATGTAAATCATAATAAAGGTAATAAAATTTGGATGAGAAGGTAATAGAAAGTAAAGAATAGCCCCTGCTAAGACAGCATCAAAGAAGGTAATAATAAATTGGCTTGAAGCCAAACGTAAGTTTGGTAAACGAATAGACCATCTTGCAATTTTAAATAAGCGAGTATCTTTATTAGGCCTGTCCGATAAACGATTGCAGTATAAGAAAATAAATAATCCAACATAAAAACAAAATAGCATGCTTGCTATCAATATCACGCCATTTTCAGATAAGTGCAAAGCAACCATAGCATTATGTGGATGAATTAATGCCGCCGCTGCTGCCAGTAATGGTAGCGTAAAGCCTAAAGAGAGTGTAACAAAAATCGACATTCTTGCCACATCAATCGTTGTTAGTCCATATTTGAAGTATAAACGACAACGAACTGCGCCTCCTGATAACGCCGATAAACCTATTGCATTACCAATAGCTGAAGCACAAATTCCACCTAAAACAATAATAGAAGGCTTTAGATTTACGCCTGCATAACGCGCGGCTGACCATTCATAGCAAATTAACATTAAATAGCTACCAATAGCTGATAAACAAGCAAATAAAATAGCTTGCGGTGAGAGTTGGTGAACGGCTAATTTTAAATCATCAAGATTAATTTCTTTTAATAGATGCCAGCAAACAATCAAAGCAATAAAAAAGATGGATAATCCAAATAATAAAGCTAGGAATTGGCGATAGCGAGTGAAGTATTCTATCAATTGCCAAGGCAAAACTTTACGCGCTGATATTTTCACGTGAGCAACTCCGATATTTGCTTTATAAATTTTTGATTTGCGCATTCTACCTTTCAAGTTTGTTGAAAACAATCATCCCAAAATAAAAAAAATATAAAAAAAACATTAATTATTACTGAGCAACTTGTTTAATTGATTATTTTTATTTAGTTGATATGAGTTTTTAACAAAAATCATTATGGGTTAATAAATATTACTTTTGGGATAATATGTATTGCTTTATAGTTAGTTTACTTTTAACCTTAGTTGCAAATTAGCTAAAGTAATTTAAGCGTTATCACTGATAGTTTATTCGTAAAAAGGCATTTAGTTGTTGTTTTGTTGTTATCAATAATTATTTAATAAGTTGTTTTATTATGAAAACAGAGATAGGTAATTTAAATAGACTTCGATCGCCAAGCTGGCAACGTTTTGCTAAAAAAAAATATTGTGGTTTGTTCATTCCTATCATTTTTTATTTATTGCGAACAATAAGGACTCGATTTTATTTAATTCGACTATCCATAGTGCTGTTTTTTTGGGGTTTATTCAGTTTTAATGTTTTTAGTGCATTACCCGTAGTTCAAGCTGTTAAGACTGTAAATACCATACAAGGTTCGGCTCCCTATCTTACTTTTGATGGTGGTAAAAGCCGTGCTTATACCACTTATGATTTATTCGTCATTACTTTACCTGACGGCAGAGAATTTAATTACTCAAATAACGTTTCCTCCACCACTAATCCGATTCAATTAACCGGTGCACCAACCAAAGTTAAAGATATTAAAACGATCATCCCTTACAATCAAACAGCAGATAGCTCAGATCAAAACAGGGATATCACTGCTCAACAAAGCATGACCGATGTGCTCAACTCTGGTCCTTATTGGTTTGATGTCGATGGTGATGGTGAAATAACGGCGACCGGTCATTTTCAATTGATTGTAAAAAATGCCAATAACCAAGTGCTTAGTTTGGATGATGAATTAAACGATTGTGAAGCGCCTTATAGCTTTAGGCTAATGCATGATGGGAGTGATGTCACCACTAAATATGGCGATCCTAACCATTTTTCATTGAACTACACTGATATGATTTACTACCTGAATCCGGCACCGGGTGCTTGCTCTTTATCGGCAAAACCCAATTTATTCGTCAGCGATACCCATAAAACTTGGTCAGGTTCGAATTATTCAGGACCGCAAGGCATGTGGGATGATGCCAAAGGATTCAGACAACAATCTTTTGATAATCCAGAATTGAACTTTCCAACTATGGCCGCTAATGGGCTATTGTTTACCATGGATTTAGCTGATTCAGCCAGTAATATGAGCTTTACTAAAATACCTGCCGATTCCGGCATTGACTTAGAGATTACCAGCAAAGGTAATCAAGCAAAAATCACTTTAACCGGTCCTGCTGACGGCGCCAGTTTGCAAGATGCAAGTAAAGCAGCAGTTGCCACCACCTTTATTCTTTATGCCGATAAGGCGAAAACCCAAAAGCTATATAGTTTTACCATTAAAAAATGGTTTATTGCTAAAAAAACTCGTCCGGAAAATTTTGATGAAGCAGCAAAACAGTATTGTCGTGATTTAGGTTATCAATTACCGACAGTATCACAATTGACCAATGCCAATTCAAAAGATTCTTCGAGTTATTGGGATGGTGGTTTGGCCGGGCAAGGCAATAATTATCAACGCCGTATTGGTGGTGGATTGTTTGCTGAGTGGGGCGAAATTCATCTAAATTCTTATCCGCAAGCTGACATTTACCCTAATGAAATTTACTTGACCAGCAATGATTTGCAAGTTTATTCAAATATGGGACAAATTCAAAAAAGGGGATATGGTAGTCTGGTTTGTATCAGTCCTAATTAACGTATTGCGTCAATTAGTGATGAAACCATATGTATTGTTTAAAATAACTCGGTTGATTGAAATGCGTGACTTAGCAGCGATAAAATCAAGTTTAGCTTTATTGATATCAAAAATGATAATAGCTTGTCTTGGCATTGTTTGTTACAGTGTGAATGCGGGTTTACCTTATGTTGAAGCGGTCGAAACAACAAATACTATACAAGGTTCGGCTCCTTATATCTCTTTCGATGGCGGCAAGACGCGCTCATTTTATACCGATAATCTTTTATCTATCACTTTACCTGATGGGCGAAAATTTACAAAAGCAACCAACACTTCATCAAAGCAAGCACCCATACAATTAAATGGGGAATCGATCAGCACCAAAGATTTTAAAACCTTAATTCCTGAAAACCAAACATCCGTTTCTTTAACTGAGGTGTTTGCGACTAACGGTTTTTGGTTTGATCAAGATGGTGATGGTGATATCACAGCAACAGGGGATCTTATGTTATCCATTCAAGATGCTAACGGTAAGTCTGTTGCTTTGGATAATGAGTTAACTGATTGTTATGCTCCTTATAGTTTTACGTTGAATCATATGAATGGCACATTATCTACTAAATATGGTCAGCCAAATACGGTTGCATTTGACGCAAATAGTACCACTTACTATTTTTCTCCGCCTAATGGTGCCTGTACTTATTCAGCGGAGCCAAATTTATCAGTCAATGACAGCAAAGGCAACAGTTGGGGCGGAACGGACTATTCAGGACCAGAAAATCAATGGGATGATGCTAAAGGTTTTAAACGGCAATCTTTAACGCATCCAGAATTAAATTTTCCAACTATGGGTGAGAATGGTTTGTTTTTTTATCTGAATTTATTTGATAGTTCAGCACCAGATATGAGCTTTGATAAAATACCCGCTGATTCAGCAATTAATTTAACCATCACTGGTAATGGTTCTAAAGCCAAAATTCAATTAACTGGACCGACAAGTAGCGCTGATGCAGCACAAGCAGCAAAAGCTGCTGTTGCTACGACCTTTATCTTATATAAAGATAAAGCTAAAACCAATAAAATTTATGCTTTCACTATACAAAAATGGTTTATTGTTCAGGCTGAAAATACCAGTATGCTTTTTGACCAAGCAAAACAATATTGTGATAATTTGAGTTATCAAATACCGACTTTACTGCAATTAACTAATGCAAATTATAATACAATTTGGACGGGGGGATTACCCGGGCTAGGTCGTCACTATCAACGCCGGATCGATGGAGGACTGTTTTCTCAATGGGGCGAGACAAACAACTATTATTATCCTGAAAGCCATTTTATTTCCGGCGCTGTTTATTGGAGCGCAAATAGCTTCCAAGAGGGCGGTAAAACTTATTATTTGCAAGTGCACTCTAACATAGGGATGATTGATTATTGGACAGATAAAGCTAAAGTTGCTTGTATTAGTCCTAATTAAGCAAAATAAAAAGGTTTAAATGATGAAAGATTCACCGCTAACTAAACATCAACAACGTGCTATGCAAGCCGTAAAAATTTTTGTAGAACAAAAGCTTGCCCATGATTTTTCAGGTCATGATATGGCACATATTGAACGCGTAGTTAAATTGGCACAAAAAATCTTACTCAATGAACCCTATGCTAATTATTTTATTGTTGTTTTAAGTGCTTATTTACATGATGTAATTGATGAAAAAGTAGTGTCTAATGTAGAATTAGCGGTTGATGAATTACGTGCTTTTTTAGCATTGCAGGATTTGACAGAACATGAAATTACCTCTATTTTTTCTATCATCGAAAATATGTCCTATCGGAAAAACCTGAGTGATAAAAAAACATTATCCCTCGAAGGTAAGATTGTACAAGATGCCGATCGACTTGATGCCATTGGCGCAATAGGAATAGGGCGTACATTCTATTATGGTGGTAATAAACATAACATCATGCATGATCCTACGATTTTGCCAAGAATGTCGATGACTGAAGAGAGTTATAAGCAGCCTAATACGGTAATTAATCATTTTTATGAGAAACTTCTTTTACTCAAAGGAATGATGAATACACAAACGGCAAAAAAGATCGCAAAGCAACGACATCAATTTTTAGTACAATTTATTAATCAGTTTGAAAAAGAGTGGAGTGGTGATGACTAACTGTACCGCTGTTTAATGTGTTAAATAGTATGGAAGGGGTTTGTGATGACAATAACTATCGATAATAAAATTACTTTAAGTAACAATATAGTAATGCCACAACTTGGTCTTGGTACTTTTAAATTAACTGAATTTGAACAAATATCTCAAGCAATTAAAACCGCTATTAAAGTAGGCTATCGTTCTTTTGATACCGCGCAACTTTACCAAAACGAAAAACAAATCGGTCAGGCGATTAAACAATGTGGTATCGATCGTAGTGAATTATTTATGACTTCAAAAGTGAGCAATGCCAATCAAGGTTACAAAAAAACGTTAGCAAGTTTTGAACAATCGCTAAAAGATTTACAACTTGATTATCTTGATCTGCTTTTAGTGCATTGGCCGCTTCATCATACTTTTTTTGAAACGTGGCGAGCAATTGAAAAGCTCTATGAAGAAAAACGTGTTCGAGCCATTGGTGTGTGTAATTTTCATATCTCACATTTAGAACTACTGGCTAGCCAAGCAAATATTCAGCCTATGATTAATCAAATAGAAATTCATCCCTACTTAACACAAATAGACTTAGTGCGCTACTTACGTAAGCAAAATATTGCAATTGAAGCATGGTCGCCACTTGCTCACAGTAAAATACTCAATGAACCGGTATTAGTTGCAATAGGCGATCGTTATAATAAGTCTTTATCACAAGTTGCCTTACGTTGGCACTTACAAAATGGTTATATTGTGATCCCAAAATCAGCGCATCCGGATCGAATTGCTGAAAATATTAATATTTTTGATTTTGAACTTACCTCTGACGAGATGAGAAAAATCAATTGCTTAAATCAAAAATTACGCACGGGACCTAATCCTGATGATGTGTATAACAATAATGGCTTTTAATTTATCCAGATATGCTCTTTTTAAAAGTAAAAAACTATTTGTTAAAAAGGTACGGGTGCGCCTACTAGCCATAATACAGTCGGTAATGTGATTAAACTTAATAATGTACTGACTAGGGTCGCACTCGAAACTAATTCAGGATGCGTATCAAACTGGACTGACATTAAAGTGGTATTAGCTGCACTTGGCATTGCGGCTAACACAATCAGTACTTGTTTATAAACCGGTGAAATAGGCATAAAGTAGACCAAACAACAAGCGACAAGTGGTGAAATAACCATACGGGTTAATAGCGAAAATGAGAGTTTAGGGTAATCGAGTTGCTTAATCCGAATTTTAGCTAATTGCATACCTAAAATTATCATAATAATCACAATTGATGAATCACCAATCATGCCAATGGATGTCATAATGGATTTTGATAAAGGAATGTGGCACAACTGGAAAATAATACCCAAAAAAGCACCATAAGCTACAGGCATGCGAATGACTTTATTGATGACATCTTTTTGACTGACAATATCGCTACGAGCACTGCCTTTTGCTGCATAGTAGATACCAACGGTACTCATCACAAATTGTTGCAATACCATCATAATAACGCCAAGATCGAAGCCTACTGTGCCAAAAAAAACCAGTAATACCGGTGTACCATAATTACCATTATTCATAAAGCAAGAACTCAGAATCATGGCGCAACGTTCTTTGACTGAATAACGCATGATCAACGACCAAATTGAGACAACACTAACTAATAAAAAACATAAGCCAAAAATATAGACAATATAAAATAGATAGTCTGTGGTTAGGGTGTGAGTATAAAACGTTTTGAATGATAAAAAAGGAGAAAGCACATAAAGCGACATTTTAGATAAATTTGCCACATCAAATTTTAGTGCTTTTTGTGCAATAAATCCTACAACAAAAATACAGAAGATTGGAAATAAAATAATAAAAAATTGCATAAACGATATCTTCAAATTGGTTAATTAATTCATCGAATCAATAGTATTTACTATCGAATTTCGTAATATATTACAAGTATTATCATCAAGAGCATTGTTGTGTTTATCTTTCAAAATAAATAAATCTTCAATATGCTCACCGATAGTTGCGATTTTTGCGCTACTTAATGATAACTCTAGTTTTGCAAATACTTCACCGACACAGGCAAGTAACCCCGGCCTATCTAATGCAATTAGCTCCATATAAGTCTGGCTTTCATTAAAGGCAGATAAAAAATTGACTTGTGTGGGCACTGAAAATGAACGCAATCGCTGCTTAGGCGGTTTTATTGTCACCCCTTTATAAACCGGTTGTTGTAAAGCTTTTTCAAGTGATTTTATAATACTGTAATGCCTGTCTGGTTGTAATGTTTGCCCATTTGGTTCTAATACAATAAATGTATCGAGGGCAAAACCTTTCTTATTGGTAATAATTAATGCATCATGAATGCTCAGGTTATGATTATTTAAAATATTGCAAACAGTGGCAAATAGGTAAGGTCTATCCGGTGAATAAATAATTATCTCGCTGCCACCGTGATACGGATCTGGGTTGATTGCTACAAATGTTTGAGTTAAATCATGCTGTAATAGCATTTGCGCATGCCAAACAATCTGTTCAGTTGTATAGCGCAGAAAATAGTCAACACGGTAATCTTGCCACAAATCTTTGATTTTTTGTTCATCGTAATGTTGTTTAAGCAAGGTTTCGAATGCTTCATGTTTGTGTTGGCGAGCAATACTTCGTTGTTCAGGGATATGATGAGCACCTGAGTCGAATGATCGTTTTGCGGTTAAATATAGTTCACGCATTAAACTTTGCTTCCAACTGTTCCAGAGTGTTTCGTTAGTTGCGCACACATCAGCAACGGTTAAACATAATAAATATTGTAAACGGCGCTCACTTTTAACAATTTGAATAAATTCATTAATAACGGCAGGATCTTGTAGATCACGACTTTGGGCTGTGACTGACATAAGTAAATGATAGCGAACTAGCCACACAATTAAGTCGGTATCTTTTGGATCAAGTTTATGTAGTTGGCAAAATTTTTCAACCAGTTTTGCCCCTATTTCAGAATGATCACCATGGTGACCTTTACCGATATCATGAAATAATCCAGTAATGACTAATAATTCAGGTTTTGATAGTTTGGCGAAAACGTTTGAACTGTTCGGGTGTTTTTCTTTACTGGCTTGAGTTTTAAAACTATCAAGTTCAAGTAGCAAGCGAATAGTATGTTCATCAACTGTATAGGCATGGAATAGATCAAATTGCATCATACCTGCAATGTGTTTCCAACCGGGAATATAGACCGTTAAAATACCATATTGATGCATCAGTAATATAGCCTTTTTAATTGCATCTGGGTGTTTAATTATTTTTAAAAATAATGATCTTGCTTTTTCATCTTCACATAGCAAAGTGGTTAACTGTCGCCGTGCTGAACGTAATTGCCTAATTGTGTTTGAGTATAGCCCTGTGATTTGGGGATTAAGCAAGATGGTGTAAAAAAGCTGTATAATCATGACAGGATCTTGTTTGAACAAATTATTGTCTTTTACATCAATCAAGTCATCTCTTGCCTGAAAATATTCATCAATACTATAGGTTTTACTTTGAGCATTAAGTTCAAGTATCGATTCATCAAACAGTTGTAATAACATTTGATTAAGTTCGGTAATATTATGTGCGACACGATAATAATCATGCATCATTTTTTCAACAGGTGTATTACCTTGACCTTGGTAGCCAAGCATATTAGCAATACTGAGCTGGCGATCAAACAGCAAGCGATTGTCATAACGATTAATCACGCTATGAAGAGCAAAACGCATACGCCAAAGGAACTTGCGACAGGTTTTAAACTCTTCAATATCTTCTGGCGTTAAATAATCAAAATCAGCTATTTTTTTTAAAAACTCACCACCAAAATGACGAATAGCAATCCATTGAATAATTTGCATATCGCGTAAACCGCCTGGGCTATTTTTTAAATCCGGTTCTAGATTATAGCTGGTACTATGATATTGCCGATGTCGTTCTTGTTGCTCTTTAACTTTAGCCTGATAGAAAGCCGCTGAAGGCCAAATTTTATGACTAAAAATCTGTTTTTGCAGCTCTTTTAATAATGAAGCGTTACCACATATTAATCTCGATTCAATTAAATTGGTCATAATGGTGATATCGTTTTTAGCTTCTTGCAAACAGGTTTTTAACGTTCTAACACTATGACCAATATCCAAATGTAAATCCCATAGCAAGCGAACTAAATCACCAATTCGTTTTTCAAGATCTTTTGTCAGTGATCTATCACTTAATATTAAAATATCGATATCCGATAAAGGATGAAGTTCCGCACGACCATATCCACCTACGGCAATTAAAGCTAGACGGTTTTGCTTAAACAGTGAAGACACTTGCTCGGGAATTTGGTAGTAATGCCAGAGTCTTTTGAGCAAATCATCAATAAATTGACTCCGTAAATGCACTAATATATCAATGTCAACATGTTGTTTAAATTGGCAAACAGACCAGTTTTGAAATTCTTCAAGTTGCTGTTTTATATAGTGAGTATTTATTTGCTCATCGTTAAAATTAAGCGGTGAGATAGGATAACAAAGATTTGCTTCAGCCATAGCGATTATATCAAATCAAAACAATGTAATGCTAATATCCTTACCCGATTTTAGATAACTGTCAAGCAACGGTTGATTGATATAATGATTGACATTGTTAATGTATAAAAAAAGGAACAAGCGCTCGTTCCTTTGGTGAATAGAAAATGCGGATTGACGCGTTTGATTATAATGAGAAATCACTTAAATCATCTTCATTAATTTCTGAGTCAATTTGTCCCACTAGGTAAGAACTCATTTCCGCTTCTTGTGGAGCAACTTGGACATTGTCAGACACTAACCAGTTATTTATCCAAGGAATCGGATTGGATTTAACTTCGTACGGTAATTTTAGGCCAACAGCTTGCATACGAATATTGGTAATATATTCAACATATTGGCATAAAATGTCTTTATTTAATCCAATCATGGATCCACCTTCAAATAGGTATTCGGCCCACTCTTTTTCTTGATTGGCAGCTTGCAAGAATAAATCATAACAATCTTGTTCGCACTCTTTAGCAATTTCTGCCATTTCGGGGTCATCTTCGCCGCTACGTAATGTATTTATCATGAATTGAGTACCGGTTAAGTGAAGCGCTTCATCACGTGCAATAAGTTTGATTATTTTTGCATTACCTTCCATCAATTCGCGTTCAGCAAAGGCAAATGAACACGCGAAGCTAACATAAAAACGAATGGCTTCAAGCGCATTAACACTCATTAAACATAAGTAGAGTCGTCTTTTGAGTTCGCGCAGATCGATGGTTATGGTTCGATCGTTAACGTTATGCTTGCCTTCACCCAATAAATTATAGTAGCTAGCATAGCTGATAAGATCATCATAATAACCAGCAATATCGCCTGCTCGTTTTTGAATTTCTTTATTGGTGACAATATCATCAAATACGACAGAGGGATCGTTAACAATATTACGAATAATGTGTGTGTATGAACGTGAATGTATCGTTTCAGAAAATGACCAAGTTTCAACCCAAGTTTCGAGTTCCGGAATAGAAATAAGAGGCAGTAAAGCAACGTTAGGGCTACGTCCTTGGATTGAATCGAGTAAAGTTTGATATTTCAAATTACTGATAAAAATATGCTTTTCGTGTTCAGGTAATGCTGCATAATCGATACGATCTTGTGAAATATCGACTTCCTCAGGACGCCAGAAGAAAGACAGTTGTTTTTCGATCAGTTTTTCAAACATTTCATATTTTTGCTGATCATAACGGGCAACGTTAACAGGTTGGCCGAGAAACATTGGCTCTTTAAGTTGGTCATTATGTACATGCGAAAAGGTACTGTAATTCATACTCATAAAAGAACTCCTAACGGGTTTTTGTTGCTTTTACCGCGACCTTTCGCGACTGCAAAAGACGAGGAAGAATTTTTAGAGAAAGGTTTAAGTTTCTCTAAAACTATTTTTTAGATATTACTGCGTAACATCGAATGTTGCTTAAATTTTGCAAGCTCCGCCTTCACAACCATCATCACTTGCTGTTAGCGCTATATCACCTTGAATATCTTCGGCACCATCACGTGTATTATGATAATAAAGTGTTTTTACCCCAAATTTATAGGCTGTCAATAAATCTGCTAATAGCTGTTTCATTGGAACTTTATCATTAGGGAATTTAGTCGGATCGTAATTAGTATTAGCTGAAATAGACTGATCAATAAATTTCTGCATGATACCAACTAAGTGTAAATAACCCGTATTATTTGGTATTTGCCAAAGTAATTCGTAAAAGTTTTTTAAGTCGTTATAATCCGGTACCACTTGCTTTAAAATGCCATCCTTTGACGCTTTAACACTAATATAGCCGCGAGGAGGTTCAATACCATTGGTGGCATTAGAAATTTGTGACGACGTTTCAGAGGGCATTAATGCTGATAATGTGGAGTTGCGTAATCCATAAGTTTTGATCGATTCTCGCAAGGATTCCCAGTCATAATGTAAGGGTTCTTTCGTAATGCTATCCAAATCTTTTTTATAGGTATCGATTGGCAAAATCCCTTGAGAATAAGTTGTTTCATTAAATAATGGGCATGCACCTTTTTCTTTGGCTAAATTATTAGATGCCTTAAGCAGATAGTATTGCATGGCTTCGAAAGTGCGATGAGTTAAATTATTGGCGCTGCCGTCGGAATATTTAACGCCATGTTTTGCTAAATAATAAGCATAATTGATGACACCAATACCTAATGTCCGACGGTTGATTGATGAATTTCGAGCGGCAGGTACAGGGTAATCTTGATAATCAAGCAGAGAATCAAGCGCGCGAACGGTAAGATCTGCTAATTCTTCAAAGTCATCGAGTGATTCTATTTTACCTAAATTAAATGCAGATAAAGTACAAAGTGCAATTTCACCCTGTTCATCATTAATATTATAAAGAGGCTTGGTTGGTAACGCGATTTCCATACATAAATTGGATTGATGCACGGGGGCAAGCTCAGGGTTAAATGGGCTGTGCGTATTACAATGATCGACATTTTGGATATAAATACGACCAGTAGATGCGCGTTCTTGCATCAAAAGTGAAAATAACTCGACAGCTTTCACGATACGTTTGCGAATATTTACATCTTGTTCATATTGCTGATAAAGAGACTCAAATTTATCTTGATCAGCAAAAAAAGCATCGTAGAGCCCAGGCACATCTGATGGGCTAAATAGTGTTATATTTTCATTTTTAATAAGGCGTTGATACATTAATTTATTAATTTGTACACCATAATCTAAATGACGAACCCGGTTTTCCTCAACTCCTCGGTTGTTACGTAATACAAGTAAACTTTCAACTTCTAGATGCCAAATTGGATAAAATACCGTAGCTGCACCGCCTCGTACGCCACCTTGGGAACAAGATTTAACCGCTGTTTGGAAATATTTATAAAATGGAATACAACCCGTATGGAATGCTTCACCACCGCGAATTGAACTACCTAATGCACGAATACGGCCCGCATTGACACCAATACCTGCTCGCTGAGAAACATATTTAACAATGGCACTTGCCGTTGCATTGATTGAATCTAAACTGTCATCACATTCAATTAAAACACAAGAACTAAATTGTCGCGTAGGAGTACGAACACCAGCCATAATTGGCGTTGGCAGTGAAATCTTGAACGTTGACACTGCATCATAAAAGCGTTTGATGTAATTTAGACGTGTATCTTTAGGGTAATTGGCAAAAAGACAAGCGGCAACTAAGATATATAAAAATTGTGCGCTTTCATATATTTCACCTGTTACACGATTTTGTACTAAGTATTTACCTTCGAGTTGTTTTACCGCTGCATAAGAAAAATTCATATCGCGCCAATGATCGATTATTTTATCCATTGCTTCGAACTCTTCTTGCGTATAATCTTCAAGTAAGTGTTTGTCGTAGCGTTTAGTGTCGACTAACTTTTTGACATGTTCATAAAGTGGCGGTGGTGTAAACTGATTATAAGCTTTCTTACGTAAATGAAAAATGGCTAAACGAGCGGCTAAATATTGATAGTCAGGGGTTTCTTGCGAAATAAGATCGGCAGCAGCCCTTATGATTGTTTCGTGAATATCGGACGTGCGAATGCCGTCATAGAATTGAATATGTGAGCGCAATTCAACTTGTGATACTGAAACATTTTCTAATCCTTCGGCTGCCCAAGTGATGACTTTGTGAATTTTATCTAGATTTATGGGTTCTTGTTTACCATTTCGTTTTGTTACGAGTATTGATTTATTCATTTTTTTATCCAGTTTATCCCGTATTTCAGTGGGAGTTATGATAATTGATATTTATCAAAATATACAATATATAGTACCTATTAATCATTTTATTACTATATGTAGTGTATTTATTAAGCGATAATTAAAATTTTTTAGTTAAAATCAACTATGATTATGTTCAAAAGGGTGGGGCAGTTAAAAAAATGAAATCAGCGAAAAAGGGAGGTGAGAGCATAAAAACATGCAATTATCGGAATGATAAGATCTACCTATGGATAAGTAGATCTAGTTTAAGGGTAAGTATACTTTTACCATTCTTGACCTGGAGGTATAGAAACACATACACCATTTTTATCTTCATTCTCGTTTGCACGGCAATGATATTTAGCATTATAAGTGTGCATATCACAAAATGTACCCGGTTGATGTGTTTGAGCATCAATGGCTTCTGGATCCCATACATACCAGCGACTAAAAATATTAGATTGATTTTTAGCCGGTCCATATGAACCCGGATATTTATCCTGACTAGGGTCGCCCCATTCACCAAATAAAGAACCAATTTCACGCGTATAGTCAGAAGAACCAGCCTTATTACCATAAGGCGCATTACTTAATTCTTTGGGTTCAGTTATGCGATAGTTACCTGGCTTATCTCTACATTCGGCAGCTACCGCTTCGGCAGTGTCTCTGACGCCAATGATATTGCCTTTGCTATCTAGAGCTTGTTTCCAAGCTTCATACCATTTTTTTATTTTGAATCCATATCTGATAGATTTATGAGTGTTTTTATTTTTCCCTTCTATGATAATTGTAAACCCATCAGAATCCATAGCTTCGACATATTGCCAAGCTTGTTTTGAATCTCTAGCTATTGGTGTATTTAAATATACCGTAACTGTATCACTATTATTGGTAATCGTTGCAAGTTCACTCCCTTGTTTTACCGACCAATCATAGTTATTAGCAAGCCCATTTTGGGCCAAAAGTAAGTCAAACTTAGCGCCATAAAATCCCGTAGTTGGAAAGTTTTTGTCTAAATCTGTATTTGATTGAATTAAAAAACCAAAATTTTTATTCCATTGGTTTTTAGCACTATTAGCGGCTGTAGATGGCGTTAGTTCTGGTTTTGCGTAACAAAATCCAGTATCTTCTAAAACAGTATACATTTTCGATGGTTGCGTAATAAAGGTCTCGTTAGGATATTCATTATCATCGGGTATACCAAATTTTGAGAAAAGAAGTAAGTCTGCTGTCAGTTTTACTTTATAAGGACTGTACATTCCTTTTTGTGATAAGGAACAAAAAGTATCTGTTGCTGTAGGTATAAATTCAACTAATTGATTTTTAGCATTGGTATAATACCAAGTCATAGTGATTTTATCTTTAGCACTTAAAAAATCGAGTTGATCCCCATCGTTATCATAATATTGGTTTTCGTTAGGTTGTTTTATTGGGGCTATTTTAAATTTATCTTTAAATGGATAACTTGTTTGCAGGGGAATAGTATCGACTTCGTTACCGTAGTAATTGAGATCATCAACAGTTAAACCGAAAAGCTCAAGATCATCGATATTATTTTCTATTTCGGTAGACAAAGATGGACGCATACCATGAATGATTTGCACTGTTTGTGACGTTAAATAAGCATAACCTATTGGTGAAAATTGTAATAACAGTAATAATTTACAAATTATTTTTGCTAGTTTTTTAACATTTAATTGATTCACTTTTATATCCCTTTCCATCACTAATTATCTTTACTTAAAATTAATTCATTGTTATTTATGATGTTATTTTTGTAATTTTATTAATAATGCTAATAAATTTTTATCATGTTCAATAAATCAGCCGGGATAATTATAATTCAAATAATAGGTTTAGTCGATCAATAAGATCTTAATGATCGTTAATTCCTTAAATTGACACGTTATTATTCAAAAATATGTTAAAAAATAGTTATATAATTAATAATTTAGTGTAATTAATAAAAAGCCCCACGACATAAAAATATGCTATTGGGGGGTATTGATATAAAAAGTTATTTGTTTAGCGGTAAAAAGAAAGGAGGGTCTTGATACGAATATCAATTTGTATCACTTTCAGCAACAGCTGTACATACCCCCGCTTTTCTATCTGTTTCAGCGGAACAGTGATATATGGCGTTGTAGGTATGTAAGTCACAATAAGCTTTTTTATTCGGGTCGTATAACCAAATTCTTTTGTATAACGTTGATTGCGTTGCCGCTGGGGCCCAAGAGTTTGGGTAAGCGGTTTGTGATGGATCGCCCCATTCACCAAGTAATGTCCCAATTTCTCGAGTAAACACGACTCTAGTACCAACGACATTAGATGTGGCATTACTGACTTCATCAGGGTAGCTGATACGATAATGTCCATTTAAAGTTTTACATGCTTTGGCTATATTCGGTGCGGTATCTATTGTCGCTTTCGGCATACCAATATTGGCTTTATTATAGCCTGAAAACCATTTAGTTAACGTAAACATATAGTTAAGGTTATAGTTTGTCGTCTTATTGTGACCTTGAATAAGCACTTTATAACCCGTACCTGATCCGATAACATATTGCCAAGCTTTACCTGTATCTTTAGCTTCATCAGTATCAAATGCAACGGTAATCTTATTTGAAGTTGGATTTACCTTCACAGTTGCAAGCTCACTACCTTGGATAATTTTCCAATCATAATTGCTGGCAAGTTCCTGTTGATTAAGTAACAAATCAAATTGAGCGCCATAAAAACCCGTTGTGGGAAAGTTTTTGTCAAATTCGCTAACGGACTGAGTCAAAAATCCATTTTTTTTATCCCATTGATTGGCAGCACTAGCGGTTGCTGCTGTAGGTAATAATACGGGTTTTGCATAACACACACCTGCTTCTTTCAATATTGAATAAGTTTTAGCAGGATGAGCAGAAATAAGTTCGTTGGGGTATTCGTTAGCATCGGGATCACCAAATTTTGAAAATAGAAGCAAATCAGCCGCTAATTTAACTTTATAGGGACCCACGATTTTACTCTGTGCTAATGAACAAAAAGTATCGGTCGTTTTGGGTGTGAATTGCACTAATTTATTTTGCGCATTGGTATAGTACCAAGTCATTGTAATATCATTAACAGCGCTTAAAAAATCTAGCTGATCACCATCTAGATCGACATATTGGTTGCTATCAGGTTGTTTAATATTTGCAACTTTAAATTTATTGATAAATGGGTAACTTGGCACCAGGGGTATGTTATCGACTTCTTCATTGCCATAATAATCTAATCCCTCAAAGTTTAAGCCAAATAGTGCTAAATCATCGATATGTTGTTCGATGTCTGAAGATAAAGATGGATGACTGCCATGAATGGTTTTAACTGTTTGTGCGATTAAAAATGCATAGGTTAGTGGGGGAAAGGGTAATAAAAGAACGAAAAAGAAAATTACTTTGAACTGCTGTTTATTCATTAAACTGGTCACTGCTATATTCCTTATATTACTTTTATTATATCTATTGCTGTAAAAATATATTGGTAAATCGAAAATAACGAGCGGCGCGGATTATATCTAAAGCAATAAAATTTGTCTATTAATAAATTGAAATTAATAAATAATACCTTTTTTATGGGGTGGATTTTAGGGTGCAAGGTAAGAATAGTTTGACTAAAAATAGCGAAACTCGATTAAAAAGATTATTTTTTTTGAGTTTTATAACGTTGATTTGGGCTAGCTTGATTTTGTGCATCTAACCAGGCAAGTTTATCAGCATAATTTTTTTCAGCACCACGTTCAGTAGGATAATAGTATTTGCTATTAGCCATTTCTGGTGGAAAATAATTTTCGCCAGCAGCAAAGGCATTGGGTTCGTCATGCGCATAACGATATTGTGCACCATAACCTAACTTTTTCATTAAATTCGTTGGCGCATTGCGTAGGTGTTCAGGAACGTCATAATCGGGTTTTGATGTTGCATCTTTCATCGCTTGGTTAAATGCAGAATAAACAGCATTACTTTTTGGTGCGCAAGCAAGGTAAACAATAGCTTGTGCAATTGCGCGTTCTCCTTCTGCCGGACCAACTCGCGTAAAACAATCCCACGCGGCGAGTGCCACTTGCATGGCTCTTGGATCGGCATTACCAACATCTTCCGAGGCAATAGCTAATAATCGACGAGCAACATAAAGCGGATCGCCACCGGCGGTAATAATTCTTGCATACCAATAAAGCGCTGCATCGGGTGATGAGCCTCGAATCGATTTATGCACGGCCGAAATAAGATCATAATAGCGATCACCTTGATTATCGAATCTGGCACTTCTTTCACCTATCACTTCTTTAAGTAATTCTGGCGTTAGTGCCTGACCATCAGACATATCGACTAATAATTCAAGTGTATTCAGTGCGCGCCTAGCATCGCCACCTACAAATTCGGCAATCTGTTTTTTAGTTTCGTCCGGTAAAATAATATTTCGATTACCATATCCACGCTCCGGATCGTCCATGGCTTGTTGTAAAATCAGCTCTATATCATTATTGGTCAAGGATTTTAGCAAATAAACTCTTGCTCTTGATAGTAATGCGGAATTTAATTCAAATGAAGGATTTTCTGTTGTTGCACCAATAAAAGTGACGGTGCCATTTTCCACATAAGGTAAAAAAGCATCTTGCTGGCTTTTATTAAAACGATGCACTTCATCGACAAATAAAATTGTACGAATCCCTGCTTGCTGATTAATTTTAGCGCGCTCAATCGCTTCTCGAATATCTTTAATACCTGACGTTACAGCAGATATTCTTTCAACTTTGGCATTGGCATGATGAGCAATAATTTCGGCTAATGTTGTCTTTCCCGTGCCTGGTGGACCCCACAATATCATGGAGTGTAAATTGCCTGCTTTGATAGCTTTAGGTAATGGTTTATCTTCGCCAAGTAACTGAGATTGCCCGATATACTCCGATAAATCCCGCGGGCGCATCCTAGCCGCTAACGGTTTAAATTCATCAGTGCTAAACTCAAAAGATAGGCTAGGCATAGTAAATATTTATCCAAATTTATAAAATTGGAGCTATTATATACTGCTTATTGGTTAAGTGAAAAATAAAAGAAAATATCTTTCTTAGCTAATTGAAAAACGTTAATATTTTAAAATAATTTTGATCTCACAATTAATTTAAATATTGCCAAATAAAAATAAAAGGATTAGGCATGAAAAAGATTTTAGTGTTAATAGGGTTGTTGGTTAGTGTATCGGCATGGGCAGGCGATAAAGAAGTACTGCAACAACGTTTAGACAAAATAGATGGCTTTTATGCGCGGTTTTCTCAAGATGTGAAAACCGCTGATAATCAAGTAGTACAACAAGGTAAAGGGGATTTGTGGGTAACAAGACCTTATTACTTTAATTGGACAATGAATGAACCAGATGAAACATCTATTATTTCAGATGGAAAAAATATGTGGGTCTATACGCCAGCGGTTCAGCAAGTAAGTGTGATGGATTTAAAAAAGGCTGTCGATAACCGATTAATGTTACTTATTACAGATAGCCATAATCCTATTTGGAATGCGTATAATGTCACACGAAAGCAAGACTCATTTACATTAAAACCAACAGATGGGACCAATCAAGACTTTGTTATCTCGGTGTTACCAACAGGCATGATTTCTAGTTTTACGATTATTGAAGAAGATGGACAGCGCAGTTTTTATGATTTGTCGCGTCAAACACTTGGCAAAGTTTCATTAGAAAAGTTTCAGTTTACTCCACCTGCTGGTGTCACCATTGATGACCAACGATAATTATCTAGAGTAATAAAACATAATAACAGATAACAAGCTGGCGAAAGGCACCCGCTTGTTACTATGTGTATTTGATTGAATTGACATTGATAATTATTTTGAACATTAATGAAGAAGATTATTCATAATCTTCTTCATTAATACTCACAACAGGATTATCGGAAAATAAATAGTGGTCACGTTTAGTTTCAAAATCCTCACTTGCTGCGTCAAATAGCATCTTTTTCGTGTTTTCTAAATGTTGCCACATAGCTAATTTAGCCGCTTTAGGATCGCGATTGATTAACGCTTCTAGAATTTTATCGTGCTCTTCCCACCAACTTTCAATGTCCTGTTGTTTGACATGTTCGTGAAGCTTTTTCCATAAAGGATTTAAAGTTCTTTGTTGCCATGCCTCTTGCACAATGGTTATCAGTGCCGTGTTACGCGTTATCATGGCAATTTGGGTATGGAATTTTAAATCCCAATTAGAATCACGATAATGATCTTCTTTTTTAGCATTATGCTGAATTTCTAATAAATTGACGATATCATCTTTGGTGATCTGTGTGGCAGCAAATTCTGCAATATTGCTTTCAATAAGTTGACGCGCTTGCAGTAATTCAAATGGTCCAGTTGTTGCAAAATTCAAACCAACTGGAGAGTCAATAATATTAGATTGCATACTGTTAGCTATAACATGAATACCTGACCCTTTTCGAGCATCAACAAACCCTTCAACTTCCAGCATTATAATGGCTTCTCTAACTACTGAACGGCTCACTTTTAGCTCTTCACAAATTAATCTTTCCGAAGGTAATTTGCTACCTACTGGGTAAATACCTTTAATTATGCGGTTTTTTAATTCGGTTGCGATAATTTGGTAAAGCCTTTGATATTCGTTTTGTTCTTGGGCCATGATGACTTTGATATAGCTCCTTAATTAATCATCGCCTTAAAATAACATCTAATTGCTTGGAGTTAAATAAGATTGTTTCATTTTTTTCACATAGAACACCAATCATCAATGTTGGCAGACAAATAAAAATCCTATCAGATATTTTTATGTTTAAATTATGTGATATATGTCAACTTTTTAAGTTATCAGACATGTTATTATGCCGCGCATTATTATATTGGGCGTGGTGAAAAGTATAAAACAATAACAATCTGCGTTGATATGTGATCACTTTAATAACGATAAGAATAATACTTGGTCATCTAACACGTAATTTGATAGCTGTTGGCATACCTGTTTTAAAAGCAGTGATGGATATGACAACGCAACACTATTGTTATGTTGTTGCTGTGTATTGGGCTTATTAAATCGTTATCCAACCGTGAACGGATTTACCAATATAGCAGTTTGGCTTCATGCTAGTACTATTTTTGCTTTAATTGTTGGTGAGCTAGCCAATAACATTGGCTTTATTAAGCCATTAGTTATTTTAAGTTAACTTTATTTTTTAGCCACTGTTGCAGTTTAGACAAATTTTAAAGGCATTATCAACAAATATAACGAATAAATTGATCTGATTACACACGATTTTATGTCATCAGATACTTAATTATTATTGGGAGAATAAAATGAGTTTTTTAACTGAAAATTTTTTACTAGATACCGAGTTTTCTCGTCAGCTTTATCATGACTATGCAGCTGATCAACCCATTTTTGACTATCACTGCCATTTACCACCGGAACAAATTGCAAAAGATTATCAGTTTAAAAACTTATATGACATCTGGCTTAAAGGTGATCATTACAAATGGCGCGCTATGCGTACTAATGGTGTTGCTGAAAAATTCTGTACAGGAACAGATGTCAGTGATTTCGAAAAATTCAAAGCATGGGCTGAAACTGTGCCCCATACTATTGGTAATCCTTTATATCATTGGACTCACTTAGAATTACGCCGACCATTTGGAATAGATAATATTTTATTGTCGCCATCAACGGCTGAAACTATTTGGAACAAATGCAATGTAATGCTCGAAACTAAAGCGTTTTCTGCACGTAGCATTATGAAAAAAATGAATGTCAAAATGGTAGGGACAACCGATGATCCTATTGATGATTTAATCCACCATAAAACCATTGCCCAAGATAGTTCATTTGATATTAAAGTTCTACCAAGTTGGCGCCCAGATAAAGCATTTAATATTGATTCAGAGTTTTTTGTAGCTTATATCGAAAAATTATCTGCTGTCGCTGATGTGGCTATTACTAATTTCCAACAACTTTGCCAAGCATTATCAAAACGTATGGATTATTTTGCTGCGCATGGATGCAAAGTTTCGGATCATGCATTAGATGTAGTTGTTTATGAAGAAGCGAGTGAAAAAGAGTTAGATGCCATCTTAGCTAAACGATTAACAGGTGCAATGTTAAGTGCCAAAGAAACAGCACAATTCAAAACTGCAGTCATAATCTTTTTAGGTAGTGAGTATAACAAACGTGAATGGGTGCAACAGTACCACATTGGTGCGTTACGGAATAACAACTCAAAAATGTTTAAGTTAATGGGGCCGGATGTCGGTTTTGATTCTATTAATGATTCACCTATAGCGCAACCGCTTTCTCGATTATTAGATGCGCAAGCTAAGCAAAATGCACTACCTAAAACAATACTCTATTGTTTAAACCCGTCTGATAACGAAATTGTAGGCACCATGATAGGTAATTTCCAAGGTGAAGGTGTTCGCGGCAAAATGCAATTTGGTTCAGGCTGGTGGTTCAATGATCAAAAAGACGGCATGATTCGCCAAATGACACAACTTGCTCAGCTCGGCTTATTAAGCCGTTTTGTGGGTATGTTAACCGATAGTCGTAGCTTCCTTTCGTATACTCGTCATGAATATTTTAGACGTATTTTATGCCGAATGGTGGGGCGTTGGGTAGAAGACGGTGAAGCACCACGCGACATCGAATTATTAGGTCAAATGGTTAAAAATATCAGTTTTGACAATGCGAAAAACTATTTTGGTATTGAACTAAGCTAAAAAGCATTAAGTCGTTGTAATTAGATTAATTAAAGAAGAGTTAGAGTAATGAAAACATTAAACAGAAATGATTTTCCGGGTGCAAAATATACGACACGTGTTGTTCAATTTGGCGAAGGTAATTTTTTACGTGCTTTTTTAGATTGGCAATTAGATATCTTAAATGAAAAAACAGATCTTGATGCGGGCGTAGTCATTGTTCGTCCACTAAATACTGATTTTCCACCCTCATTAAGTATTCAAGATGGCTTATACACCACATTGATTCGTGGCTTAAACGAAAAAAACGAAGCAGTAAAAGAGTTTAGAATGATTCGCTCAGTGAATAATGAGATAAATGTCTATACTCAATACGATGAATATCTTGAATTAGCAAAAGATCCCAATATCCAATTTATTTTTTCGAATACAACAGAAGCCGGCATTAGTTACGTTGAGGGGGATAAATTAACCGATCGCCCTGCGGCTAGCTATCCAGCTAAATTAACCGCTTTTTTATATGAAAGATTTACTCACTTTGCGGGCAGTAAAGCGAGGGGTTTAATTATTATTCCGTGTGAACTGATTGATTACAATGGTGATGCGCTTAAAAAACTTGTATTAAAGTATGCTAAACAATGGAACTTGTCTGACAAGTTTATTGCATGGATCGAAAATGACAATGTATTCTGTTCTACACTTGTCGATAGAATTGTACCGGGTTACCCAAAAGCACAAATTGCTGAGCTTGAAGCTGAACTAGGTTATAAAGACAATTTTATCGATTCTGCTGAATATTTCTATCTTTTTGTTATTCAAGGACCGCAATGGTTAGCTCAAAAATTATGCCTTGATAAATGCAATATGAATATCAAAATTGTGGATGATATTAAGCCGTATAAAGAGCGAAAAGTCGCTATTTTAAATGGTGCCCATACAGCTTTAGTGCCAGTTGCTTATCTATCAGGGATTGATACAGTTGGTGAAGCAATGAATGATCCGCAAATTTTAGCTTATATTAAAGAGACTATTTTTGATGAAATTATCCCTGTTTTAGATTTACCACATCAAGAATTAGTGGATTTTGCCCAGTCTGTGATTAGCCGTTTTAAAAACCCATTTATTGAACATCAATTAATGTCGATAGCTTTAAATAGCATAACTAAATTTAAAACGCGTATTCTTCCACAATTAATCGCTTATCAAAAAGACAAAGGTGTTTTACCAACCCATTTAGTTTTCGCATTTGCCGCACTTATGGCTTTTTATCGTGGGGTCAGAAACAACCAAACCTATCCATTACAAGATGATGCTACTTGGTTGGCGCGTTTTCACAACGGTTGGGCAAATGTAGCCGAAGGTAAACAAACTATAGATCAACTTGTACACACGATATTAAGCGATAAAGCCCATTGGGAACACGATTTATTAACTATTCCGCAATTAGCACAAACCATAACGCAATATTTAACGGTCATTACCCAGGATGGTATGCGTCAAGCAATTGAAAAATGCGTTGTGAGTAGCAAATAAAATGAGCGATGTAATGATTAAATTTATAAAAATAAATAATAAAGATAATGTTGCGGTGGCGTTATCTGATTTAGAAGCACATGACGAAAATGTTATTGTTGATGGTCATACCATTGATTTAAAACAACCAGTCAAACAAGGGCATAAATTTGCCCTTCAAGATATAGCACAAGGTGACAATATCATTAAATATGGTTTGCCGATAGGCCATGCAACTTGTGCAATTAAAGCCGGTGAGCATATTCATTCACACAATTTAAAAACTAATTTAAGTGATATTGATGATTATAAATATCATCCTCAGATAGCAAATAATGACTCTTTACATGCCATACCAGATAAAGAAATCAATATTTATCGTCGTAAAAATGGTGAGGTTGGTATTCGTAATGAATTATGGATTATCCCAACTGTAACTTGTATTAATGGTATTGCTCAGCAAATTGTTAAACAATTTTGTGCAGAATTAAATAATCAATTAGAAATTGATGGGATTACCGTTCTTGAACATCCTTATGGGTGTTCGCAACTCGGGCAAGACCATAAAAATACTAAAATTATTTTACAAGATTTAGTCAAACATCCTAATGCAGGTGCTGTACTGGTTATTGGATTAGGTTGTGAAAATAATCAGATTTCGGCGTTCAAAGCCGATTTGGGTGACTATGATGAGTCACGAGTACGGTTTCTTATTGCTCAGCAAGAAGAAGATGAAATCGAAGCCGCATTGGTTCATTTAAGAGAACTTTACACTGTCATGAAAAACGATAAGCGTGAAGCCGGTCGTTTGAGTGAATTAAAATTTGGGTTAGAGTGCGGTGGATCGGATGGTTTTTCAGGTATTACCGCAAACCCAATGTTAGGTCTTTTTTCTGATTATGTGATTGAACATGGTGGGACTAGTGTGCTCACTGAGGTGCCAGAAATGTTTGGTGCTGAAAATATTTTAATGTCGCATTGCATTGATGAATCGACTTTCGATAAAACAGTTCAGATGATTAATGATTTTAAACAATATTTTATTTCGAATAATCAACCTATCTACGAAAACCCTTCGCCAGGGAATAAAGCCGGTGGCATTACCACGTTAGAAGAAAAATCACTGGGTTGTACCCAAAAAGCAGGGGGCAGTAAAGTGATTGATGTGCTTAAGTATGGACAAATGTTAACTAAGCATGGTTTGAATTTACTCAGTGCTCCAGGGAACGATGCTGTTGCCACTGGGGCTTTATCCGCAGCTGGTTGTCACATGGTGTTATTTACCACTGGTCGAGGAACGCCTTATGGTGGCATTGTGCCAACCGTCAAAATTGCAACCAATACACAATTGGCAGAGAAGAAGGTGAATTGGATTGATTTTAATGCCGGAAAATTAATTCAAGGCATTTCAATGAAAACAGTGTTAACAGAATTTATTGATTACATAGTGCAGGTAGCTAATGGACAACAAACTTGTAATGAAAAAAATAATTTCAAAAATTTAGCCATCCTTAAAAGTGGCGTAACCCTCTAAGACTAAATTTTTATTCAAAAATAAATCATGTCGTTAAGTCCTTGCGGACTTAATGCTAGGGGCCCGTTTTTTTTATAAATTATATAGGTATCATTCATGACGAATAAAAAAGAGAGAAAAATCACATGGTTAGTAAGATTCTCGTATGGAAGTGGTAATTTAATTGGCAGTGGCGCTTTAGCAATTAGTGGGGCTTGGCTGCTTTATTTTTATACCACTTTTTGTGGCTTAAGTGTCGTTCAAGCAGCATTAATTTTTTCTATTGCAACTTACTTGGATGTCATTCTTAATCCATTAATGGGGTTTATTACTGACAACTTTTACCAAACAAAAATAGGACAACGTTTTGGGCGCCGCCGATTCTTTATTTTAATTGGCATACCTTTAATGCTCATCTATCCAATGTTATGGATTGATGGTATGGGGTTTTGGTATTACTTAATAACTTACATCTTATTTGAAATCATCTATACCAGCATTATGATCCCATTTAATACCTTACCAGTTGAAATGACATCTAACTTTTCACAGCGTACTTATTTGACTGGTTCAAAAGCAATGTTTGGTAAAGTAGCTAACTTTTTAGGTGCTGCCATACCTGGCATCTATTTTTACTATTATAGTAAAGATTCAGCAACGCCTTTCTTATTAACGGGGATCACTTACGCAGCGATTATGATCGTCGCGTTGATTTTACTGTATTGTAATAGTTGGGAAAAACCTAAAGAAGAAGTAAAAGATGAATCTGTACATAGCTTTTTTGAAGCTATTAAAAAGCTTATTATCGACATCTTATCAACATTTCATATTAAAACGTTTAGAACGCATTTAGGCATGTATCTATTTGGGTTTGGTGCTGAATGGTTATTTACCGCCGTATTTACCTATTTCATTGTGTTTAGTTTAGGTGAACCTCGCTCATTTGTCGCTTCAATGAACTCGTTAAGCAGTATTTGCCAGCTAGTTTCGACAGCCTTTTTTATGATGTATTGTGCTAAAAAAGGCTTTAAAAAACCGTTTATTATTGCATTACTCATTGTAATTTCATCGATGATTGGTTATGTCGGTATTTATTATCTTAACTTGCCAAATATCACTTGGATTGTTGTGGGTATTACCATTTGGTTTGGTCTAGGTACGGGGGGCGTATATTACATTCCCTGGAGTGTCTACGTATTTTTGGCTGATGTTGATGAAGTGGTAACTAATCGACGTCGTGAAGGGGTTTATGCTGGTGCAATGACTATGGCGGGTAAATTAGTTCGCGCTTCAATTGTATTTGTACTTGGTATTATTTTAAGTGCATATGGTTTTGAATCAAAATCTCATGTTCAGCCACAAAGTGCAATTGATGCTATTAATGGCATTATTTTATATGGTGTTGTTGGAATGGCACTTATTGGTGCTTTCTTCGCTTGGAGAATGAAGCTTGATCATGCAACGCATTCAATCATTATTAATGAAGTTGCTCGTATTCGCGAAGGGGGAAAAATGGCTGATGTTACGCCAGAAACTAAAAAAGTTGTTGAAGAATTATCAGGGATTGCTTATGAAAATTGCTTTGGCAATAACAACATTGGTTTTAAATCAAAAAATACCCAAGCAAAATAACATTCATTGAATAAATGGCTAGGATTAGCCAGTAATGCGAGTCCTGATTTTAGCCATATATCGTGAACTGTCCGCTACACGATTAGTGGATAGTTCACAAAGTAACACGTAAAGGATAAAAAATGACGACTGTTTCAGTTAAAGATTTTGGTGCAATTGGTGATGGTACTACAATAAATACCTTAGCTTTTGCAAAGTCGATACAACATATTGAACAACGAGGTGGAGGAACTTTAATTGTTCCAGTTGGCACCTATTTTACCGGAGCTATTAAACTTTGTAGTAATCTAACATTAGAGATTGAACAAGGTGCAACGTTATTGTTTTCCGATGATGCTAAAGATTATCCCGTGGTCAATTCACGTTGGGAAGGGGTAAAACAAGATGTATATATGCCATGTATATATGGTCATAATATTGAGAACGTAACAATCACCGGCGGTGGAAAAATCGATGGTAATGGCAAAAAATGGTGGCATACTTTTCGCAACGATCGCAGTAATCTTAAATACCCTAGACCTTATTTGATCGGATTTGATTTTTGCGAGCGTATCACGATTGAAAAACTATTTTTAACACAATCACCAAGTTGGACCGTTCACCCAATGGAGTCAAACAATGTGGTCGTTGATAATATTTCGATTCTTAATCCAGCTGATTCACCAAATACGGATGGTATCAATCCTGAATCTTGCCGTAATGTGAGAATTTCAAATTGTTATATTGATGTTGGTGATGATTGTATTGCAATTAAAGCAGGTACAGAAGAAACGGTTGATAAAAGCGCTTGTGAAAACATATTAATTACTAACTGTAATATGATTCATGGGCATGGTGCAGTGGTATTAGGGAGTGAAATGAGTGGGTGTATTCGTAATGTGACCATTACTAACTGCGTATTTCAAAAAACCGACCGTGGTGTTAGGTTTAAAACCCGTCGTGGTCGAGGTGGTACTATTTCGGATATCACCTTTAGTAATATCATTATGGACGAAGTATTATCGGCATTTGTGATGAACTATTATTACTATTGCGGCCCTAAAGGTAATGATCCCATCGTCTGGAATAAAGCAGCATTACCAGTTAATGAACAAACACCTGCATGTCATAATATTAGTTTTTCTAATATTATTGCTAAAAATGTACGTGCTTATGCTGGATTTTTATATGGTATACCTGAATCGCCAATAGCCAATATTTCGTTTGATAATATTCGAGTATCGATGCAAATTAATGCGCAAGCAGGTGAAGTTGACATGTTTAAAGATGTCAAACCCGAAGCGGGTAAGGGCTTTTTTATTGAAAATGCCGACACCATTTTATTTAACAATGTTATTGTTGATAATGTCATTAGCGAGCCACTCAGTATCAAAAACAGTACAGGTGTACATGTTAATCAATCATTTATTAAACAAGACGGTAAATTATTGCCGCTTAATGCTTAATGGTTTTTCATCAAAATAACCGCGAGAATGCGGTTATTTTTAATTATTTTTTATGTTATTACGGGTTTGAATCTGTCGATTTTATCAAACGTTTTATCACTATTTAGAGATATTATTGCTAACAATAGAACAAAAACAAATCTGGGTAATTTTATTAAAAGGCTGTTGTTTATTATCAATCTTAAATAAAAACAACATATAATGTTGATAAATATTGCAGAATGATGATGTTTATTGGCTACTCAGTCTTACCTTCAAACTAATCTTTTTTTGTGCAAACAATCAATGGCTAGGTTTAAGGTAAATATTGTACTTTTAAGGCTACTTCACTTGTCACTTGTTAGTGTTACCATTAAATAGACCTAGTCACTATTATTTATATCCATCAAAGCGAACTTTAAAGGCTGAGAATGCGTTATTTTTGTTTTAAATCCCTTACAACTATCACATCCCGAAAAAGCATGCTTAATCCTATTTTGTAAAATAGTTTTAGGTTATTTAACAATCCGTTGCAAATGACGAACTTTTATCAAAATGCGCAACGAAATCAATATACTAAAAATATGTCACGTTACTGGCTATATCGTTAGATTGTCATTGGCATAATATTTTTAGTGTTTCATTTGTCATCCTTTTAATTTTTATCTCTGATTTATTTCATTTTGTTTGTGGCAACAAAATAACTTTGATGTTGATCACATTTATCTAATAAACCTTTTAAAGCTAAATTTTTAGCTATTCATACTCAATTTCAGTTGTTCACTTTTTAAAGGATAAATTATGACAAATACCTTCTATCAAAAGCCAACTTATTGGTTCGCTTCATGTTATAGCTTTATGTACTATGCAGCAGGGAGTTTTGTTTTTTCTTTTTATGCAATATGGCTAAGTAAGGAGATTGGTTTAACGGCTAAACAAACCGGAATTATTTATTCGTTTAATTACTTTATCTCGTTAATTATTATGATTATTTATGGTGTTTATCAAGATAAATTAGTATTAAAAAAGCATTTAATTTGGTTTCAAAGCATCATTATTACTTGCGCTGCGCCCGCGTTAATTTATGTCTATGAACCGCTATTACGGCATAGTTTTTATATTGGTGTCGTTTTTGGTAGCTTCTTTTTAGGTTTTGGTTGGGTTGCTGGTATGGGGTTGATTGATTCCTATTGTGAAAAAATCAGCCGTGCTTTTGATTTTGAATTTGGACAATGCCGTACTTGGGGTTGTATTGCTTACGCTGTAGGAACATTTATTGCTGGCATCTTAATTAGTATTAATCCTCATCTTAATTTTTGGGCGGCATCAGTAGTGGGTGTTTGCTTTATGATATTAAATCTGAATTTTAAACCGGATTTAAGTAAATCATCGGCAGCAGTCTTTCAAAAGAAAGATAAGTTAAGTTTTAATGAGATTATTTCAGTGTTTGCGCTTAAAAAGTTTTGGATATTTGTGATTTATGTGCTTGGTACTTATAGCCTTTATAATATTTACGATCAACAGTTGTTTCCGGTTTACTTTACCCAGCAATTTACTGATGTGAATGATGGTTATCGGTTATACGGCATATTAAATTCATTCCAAGTATTTTTAGAAGCAGCCGTGATGTTTTGTGTGCCATTTGTGGTTAACCGTGTTGGTGCGAAAAATGCCCTTATTTTTGCCGCTTTTATTTCAGCATCTCGAATCTTTTTAACCGGTCATGTCGAGAGCATTGCCATTATTTCAGTGATTAAACTGATGCACTGTTTAGAAATTTCAACCATTTTAGTGTCAGTATTTAAATATATTGATAACAACTTTAATGCGCGCTTGTCGGCAACGGTATTTTTAATTGGTTATCAGGTCGCAGGCTCGGTTGGGGTGATATTGTTTTCTACCTATGTTGGGCAAGTTTATGATACTGCTGGCGCTGCAACCACCTTTAATAATTTAGGGCTAGTCGTGTTAGGTTTTATGATTTTTGCCATGCTTTTCTTAAGCCGTGACAAAAAGCTCAAATCATCAGAAAAGTAAGCTAGTTAAGATTCATAACACGTTTTTAATTCGGCTAAACAAATTACATTTAATAAAACATATTAAGGATTCAAAATGAATATATTCAATTCAGTTACGCAGTTTCACTTTGAACAAACCAGAACCATTTCGCCCGAAAATATGACAGGTGAAAAAGGCAAATCATGTATGAAGGCCAGTGCTTTAGGACCGAGTCGAAAAGGGCAAGGCTGTATCTCAATCCCTGCTGGTAAAAAGGTGACCATAGCCGAAATAACGGGTCCTGCTGAAATTCGTCATATGTGGTTTACTTTAACTGATAGAACACATCGCGGAAGCTTTGTACTCCGCGATGTGGTGATACGCATTTATTGGGATGATGAAGCCGTACCATCAGTTGAAAGCCCAATTGGTGACTTTTTCTGTAATGGTTTTGGTGCAAGATGTGACATCAACTCAATGCCAATTGTCGTTAATCCAACAGGTGGCTTTAATTGTTATTTTAGAATGCCATTTAATAAAAAAGCCCGCATTGAAATTGAAAATGAGCATGAGGCTGATTTGCAACATTTCTTTTTTACTGTGAACTATGCGTTAATGCCAAAACCATTTGAAGCGCCGCTTTATTTTCATGCGCAATGGCGCCGACAACGCATTACTCAATACGCCCAAGATTATGTCATTTTGGATAATGTGCAAGGACAGGGTTATTATGTAGGGACTTACTTAGCCTTAACGGCGCTAGAGCGTTATTGGTGGGGGGAAGGGGAGTTTAAATTCTATCTTGATGATGATAGCGACTATCCAACACAACATTCAACGGGTTCTGAAGACTATTTTGGTGGCGCTTGGGCATTTCATAATCGCGACAGCCAAGGACGCCCAAAAGCGAAGTGTTTTCAAACACTGTTTATGGGTTACCCTTATCAAACCAATCGTGATGCAACACGTGATTTTTTCCAGACAGGCGATGCAAACCCTGTACATGGCTTTGGCGATGATGGTTTGCCGATGCATGGTTTATATCGTTGGCATTTACCAGATCCGGTGGCATTTCACAAAAATATCAAGTTAGCCTTTCAACAGATTGGTAACGATGATATAAGATTGTATGAACGTTGTGATGATATCGCAAGTGTGGCTTATTGGTATCAAAATCCATCGGCAAATCACAATCCTGCGTTCCCTAATAAACAACAGCGAACTCCGCGCTAAAAATAAGGTAATGTGGTTATGGCGAGTAATAAATTAAAGATCAATGATATTGCTCGTTTGGCTGGCGTGTCGGCAACGACCGTCAGTCATATTTTTAATAAACGAGATAAAAAGTATCGAATTTCGCCCTTAACTCGGCAACGAGTATTAGCGATTGCTCAGCAATACAGTGATCAATCTCATATTCGTCAATATTTAGTTAAAGCGAATAGCACTAATACTATTGGTGTTATTGTGCCGGATATGTCTAATTCATTTTTTTCGATGTTTTTACATCATCTAGAAGCCTCGTTCAGACAAAAAAATATTCAACTCTTAATCACTTGTAGTCATTATAATCCCGAGGTCGAAATTAAAGTGGCGCAAAATTTGGTCGAACGCTGCGTTGATGCCATGATTGTTGTAACATCTTTAGATAGTGATGATTTTTATGTAAGCATTAACCAAAAGACTCCCGTTTTGTTTTTCGATCGTTATTTGAAAGATACCAAACTTCCTTTTATCACCAGTGAATCTGTAAAGTCAGTTGCCGATTTGATAATTCCTTATGCTAAGCAACTAAAAGAGTTTTATTTTATTGGGTGTGATATACAACTAACCTCGATTCATGCAAGACTTGAAGGATTCAAGCAAGGGCTCAAAACTGCGGGATTAAAGTTCAAACACGATTGGTTAGTCAGTGATGACTATTGTCAAAATAAAGGGTATCAGTTAATTAAAGGTGTTCATCAAAAATTAGGGCGGTTACCTAAGGCTATTTTTACGCCTTCCTGCAATTTATTGCAAGAGGTACTGAGTTATTTGGTCGAAATCAAAATAGATCCTAATCAAATTTGTTTATGCTCTTATGATTATAATATCTATCTTGACTACTGTTATTACCCAACAGATGCCATTGCACAAGATTTTCAAACCATGGCACATACTTGTGTTGAGGTAATCGATCGGCTGATTAACTTTAAAGAACTAAAACATCATGCCTTTTTTATTGAGCCGAAAATTATTCGCCACCGTTAGCCTAGCAATTTTTTTATGAACTAGACTATTAACGGTTGGCATTTTTCATAATTCGCGCTTTATCAACCTGCCATTGGCGTTCTTTAATGTCAGTACGTTTATCGTACTCTTTTTTACCTTTGGCTAAACCAATTTTTACTTTAGCCCAGGCATTTTTCCAATATAAAGATAGGGCAACAACGGTATAACCTTGACGGTTTATTTGACCGAACAGAGAGTTCAATTCACGCTGATTAAGCAGCAATTTACGTGTACGCATCGGATCGCATACTACATGCGATGATGCAACCGATAATGGCGTAATTGTTGCACCAAATAACCATGCTTCGCCATCTTTGAGTAAAACGTAACTATCACTAATGTTGGCTTTACCTGCGCGCAGGGATTTTACTTCCCAACCTTGTAGGGATAATCCCGCCTCAATTTCCTCTTCAATAAAGTACTCATGGCGTGCGCGTTTATTTAATGCAATCGTTGCCGAACCCGGCTTGTGTGATTTTTTCTTAGTCATAATGTGCGATATTATAGAGTTACGTGATACTATATGCCAATAATTTTATTTTTTTATTTTATTCTTATGGCACATGTTTTTCACGAAGTTATCGAGCCCTATTCAATTGAGCAAATGTTTGCGTTGGTTAATGATATTGCTCGTTATCCAGAATTTGTTCCTGATTGTATCGCAACTGGCATTATTAGCAAACAAGATAATAGGTTAACGGCTTTTATTGAGGTTGAAAAGTTAGGCTTCAAAAAATCTTTTACTACTGTCAATCAGATTAATGAGCCGCATTTAATTGAGATGAAGTTACTGCAAGGCCCTTTTAAACACCTGTCTGGTAAATGGCAATTTACGCCAGTGAATGATACTCACAGTAAAATTAGTTTTAGTTTAGATTTTGAGTTTAAAAATAAGCTACTTGATATTGCTTTTACCCCAGTGTTTAAAGAAGTTATGACTAACATGGTCAATGCATTTTCAACACGAGCAAGGCAGATTTATTAGTATGATAAATATTCAAGTTGTTTATGCTTTACCTAATAATGCAACCGTCATTGATTTAGACGTTGATGCACAAACTAATGTATTGCAAGCAATAACAAAATCCAATATCTTATCGCTATGTCAAATTGCATTAGATGAGCATCTAGTTGGTATTTACGGTAAGCGCTGTGATTTTGATACGTTAGTTAATGATGGTGATCGCATCGAAATTTATCGTCCATTAATTAATGATCCTAAAGAGATAAGACGAAAAAAAGCTGCACGTAATAAATAATAATCAAAAGTGAAGGGAAACCGAATGCACAATCTGCTAATTGAAAAGATTGAAATGTTATGCAAAAAACGCGGTATAAAACTGACAACACAGCGGCGTACCGTTTTACATATCATGTTAAAAGCAAATAAAGCGATGAGTGCATATGATTTGTTAGATCTGTTGAAAGTGAGTGAACCGCAAGCAAAACCACCGACAATTTATCGCGCACTTGAGTTTTTACTCGAACAAGGTTTTATTCACAAAGTTGAATCATCTAACAGTTACATAGTATGCCCGCATTTTCATGACCCCGAGCATATTTCAATTTTATTTATTTGTGATAAATGTAAACAAATTATAGAAAAGCATTCAGAAGATATTGAAACACAGCTCAAGCTATTAGCACTGCAAAGTCAGTTTTTAATAAAACATAGTGTGCTTGAAATACATGGAATTTGTCAGCCGTGTCAGCCTTAATTATTACACTTTGGTTAGTTAATCTATTTTGTGATACTGTTGGACAAATTGCATTTAAATATGCCGCCATAACGTCAAAACATCAACAAGGTTTACACTATTGGCAAAGATTGTTTGGTAATTTTTGGCTTTGGTTAGGTTTTGGTACCTATTTTGTTGGCTTTATTTTTTGGCTGGCGTTTTTAAGTGAAGTCCCTTTGTCGCAAGGTATTTTATTAGGATCGTTTAACATTATCACCGTTATGATTGCTGGACGAGTTTTATTTAAAGAGCATCTAACAGCCTTTCGTCTTATTGGTATATTTTTTATTACTTTTGGCGTTATTTTAGTAGGGCTCACCTAATGAAAAAATTTTATATCATTGGTTTTATTTTGTTATTATTTTTCGATACTTTTGGGCAAACCAGCTTTAAATTAACGGCATTAGCAGCACTCCCCTTTGAGGCTAATTTTCATTGGTTGATTCGTATTTTTAGTCATGGTTGGGCTTATTTAGTTATTTTAGGCTATACAGGTGCTTTTATGACATGGATGATATTATTAAAAAAAGCACCAGTTGGTCCGGCTTTTGCAGCTTCTCATTTACAAGTTGTAACGGTAATGCTTGTTTCGATCGTGGCTTTTAATGAGCAAATTACAACCACTCGTTTACTTGGCGCGTTATGTATTATTATTGGTATTGTTTTTTTGGCATTAGCCGAACAACGATTACAGTGTAAATAATCGATTTTGCTGTTTAATTTTAAAGGTCAAATGTAAATTATAAATAGTGAGTGATATTTTATCTTTAAATTGACCTGTAGTTTTGGACATCAACTGTCTTGAATCAAATAAAACTAAACTAACCAGTTTTAAGCTTAAGCTCAATTTCTATTGTTCATACAGTTTTTTAAACTGTATGAATATTGGTTATTTATATGCGATCTTTTTCCATCACAATTAGATAGGCTTCGCGTTTCCAAAGTAGAAATAAGCGTCTCATATCTTTTTCCATTGTCACCACACGCCAACCTTGTCTTGCATTTTGATTTAAAAAATCAGAGAATTTTTCAGCATTAGAATTCGCTGCACCAAAAAGTAAAGAGGATAAAGCACCTTCTTGGTAAATAACGACTTTATATTCTTTCATTGTATTCATTTCCTTTTTTTATATTTTAAAAATAGTGTCCTTATTGATAAGTAATATCAATAAGGACAGCAGTATATTATAAGTTATGCTTTGAAACAAAGTTAAAACAGCAATATTTGAGTTAATATTATGTTTTTTATGCGGATAGGGGAAGGTATACGCTTGAAAATCAAACGAATAAAAAGGTATTCTTAAAAAGAATATGCTAAATTTGTTTATCTAAATTTTTTAGCATTTCGATGATAGGTCGATTAGCATCGGGAAATTCATCCGCATTGAGATCTTCTTGATCAATCCAACGACTCGGTTGCCCTTCTTTGGCAAAAGGTACGCCATCCCACTCTTCAACTAAATAAGCATGGATAGTAATATCGCGATCATCGTAACTATGCTGGACTGTTTTTAAAAATTGTGCATGATGAATATGGATGTCGACTTCTTCAGCGATCTCGCGTTGTAAAGTTTGAAAAGGTGTTTCAGCAACTTCGACTTTTCCACCTGGAAACTCCCAAAAACCAGCAAGATGCGAGTCTTCACCTCGTTGAGTGATAAAGATTTGACAATCTTGTGAACGTATAATACCTACAGCAATTTCAGTATGTTTTTTCATAATCCTGTCTGTCTATCTATGAGTCAACTCGGGGAAAGTGATCCTTTCCCACTTTTTGAATGCCGAAAGTGATCGGCAATTTATTTGATAATATTTTGATGATACTAAATTTTTACCTTAGTGAACAGCACCATGACAGTGTTTATATTTTTTTCCTGAGCCACATGGACAAGGATCGTTACGCCCAACTTTCGCTTGCGCGCGGACTACTGGTTGCGTCGATGAGGTTTCAGGTTCATCTCCATCAATACTAGTAACAGATTCATGGCTCGTTTTCTGTTTTTCCATGAGCTTTTCCATTTCAGCTAAGCGTTGTCGTTCGGCTTCATCAACTTCCTCTTGTGACCGGATTTGAACACGACTCAGTACGCCAATAACATCATATTTTAACGATTCTAACATGCTTGCAAACATATTAAATGATTCACGCTTATACTCTTGTTTAGGATCTTTTTGCGCGTAACCACGTAAATGTATACCTTGGCGTAAATAATCCATTGCGGCTAAATGTTCTTTCCATAAAGTGTCAAGTGTCTGTAACATTACACTTTTTTCAAAGTGTCTAAATGCTTCAGAGCCAGCACTATTTTCTTTTTCAAGATAGGTCTCTTTTGCAATTTGTAAAATGCGTTCACGTAATGTTTCTTCATGCAGATTTGCTTCTTCATCTAACCATTTGGCAATCGGTAAATCTAAAGCAAAATCGGTTTTTAAAGCTGATTCTAGTCCAGGCACATCCCACATCTCTTCAATTGATTGAGGTGGAATATATTGATCGATTAACGCATTAAATACGTCATCACGAATAGAATCAATGGTATCTTTAATATCGCTATTATCGAGTAGTTCATTTCGTTGACGATAAATTGCTTTACGTTGATCGTTGGCAACATCATCAAATTCAAGTAGTTGTTTACGTATATCAAAGTTACGGCTTTCAACTTTCTTTTGCGCATTTGCAATAGCTTTAGTAACCCAAGGATGTTCAATGGCTTCGCCTTCTTTCATACCCAGTTTACGCATCATGTTACCAACACGCTCTGAAGCAAAAATTCGCATTAATGGGTCTTCAAGTGATAGATAAAAGCGTGAAGCACCAGGGTCACCTTGACGACCAGCACGACCTCGTAATTGGTTATCAATACGACGAGATTCGTGACGCTCTGTCCCTAAAATGTAAAGACCACCAAGTGCTATTACCTCTTCGTGCTTGGTTTGCCATGCTTGTTTAGCTTTTTCGATATCTTCAGGGGTTGGATTTTCAAGCTTAGCGACTTCATTTTGCCAGTTACCACCAAGCATAATGTCAGTACCACGGCCAGCCATATTGGTGGCAATTGTCACGGCACCTTTACTACCTGCTTCAGCTATAATCTCGGCCTCTTGTGCATGGAATTTAGCATTTAATACATTATGTTTGATACCCGCTTTTTTAAATGCTTGAGAGACAAGTTCTGATTTCTCGATGGAAGCTGTACCGACTAACACAGGCTGCCCACGTTTTACACATTCTTGTACATCAGAAACGATCGCATCGATTTTTTCTTTTTCGGTCATATAGACTAAATCGGATTGATCTTTACGGACCATTGGACGATTCGTTGGAATAACAATAGTATCGAGACCATAAATTTGATTAAATTCGAATGCTTCGGTATCCGCTGTTCCTGTCATCCCTGCTAATTTTTCATATAGTCGGAAATAGTTTTGGAAAGTGATAGATGCCAAAGTTTGGTTTTCATTTTGAATTTTAACATGTTCTTTGGCTTCTACCGCCTGATGTAATCCATCAGACCAACGGCGTCCATCCATGGTACGACCGGTATGTTCATCGACAATAATGATTTCGTTATCGCGAACAATATAATCCACATCTTTATGGAATAGGTGATGGGCTCGAAGCGCTGCATTGACATGGTGCATTAACACAATATTGCTTGGGGCATACAGTGACTCGTCACTTTTCATAATGCCTTGTTTAATTAGTAACTCTTCAACTTTAATTAAACCGCGTTCAGTAAGGTTGACTTGACGTGTTTTTTCGTCAATAGAAAAGTCACCATCACCTTGAAATTGATCAGAATCTTCTTTTTCTTGGCGAACTAAATACGGAATAATTTTATCGATACTGACATATCTATCAGAGCTGTCTTCGGCTTGTCCAGATATGATTAATGGTGTTCTTGCTTCATCAATCAAAATCGAGTCTACTTCGTCGACTAAGGCATAATGTAGTGGGCGTTGTACTCGCGATTCTTTTGTAAACACCATATTATCGCGAAGGTAATCAAAGCCATACTCGTTATTAGTGCCATAAGTGATGTCGGCGTTATAAGCATCGCGTTTCATTTGCGGTGGCATATTAGGGAGATTAATACCGACAGTTAGACCTAGAAATTCAAATAGTGGGCGATTGTTTTCAGCATCACGTTGGGCTAAGTAATCATTAACCGTGACGACATGAACCCCTTTGCCGGTTAACGCATTTAAATAGGCGGGTAAAGTTGCGGTTAAGGTTTTACCTTCACCAGTACGCATTTCAGCAATACAGCGTTCATTTAATACCATGCCCCCAATTAGCTGTACATCAAAATGACGCATTCCAAAAACGCGTTTACTCGCTTCACGAACGACCGCAAAAGCTTCTTCTAAAATATCATCTAATTTGGTGCCATCAGCAATTTTTTGTTTGAATTCTGCTGTTTTTGCTTTTAGCTCATCATCGGTTAATGCTTCCATTTGTGGTTCTAACGCATTGATTCTTTCTACGCGTTTGCGCATTGTTTTTAGTACGCGTTCATTACGGCTACCGAATACTTTGGTTAATAATTTTAATAGCATGATCTTCTCTTATTTTTTTAATAGGATTAATAAGGTTTTATATCTAAATAAGGCAACTTAATTTCAGTAAGTTATCGATTTTTAAACAGTAGCTTTAGGACCAGCTCTGATGCCGTTGTAGGGGGTTAATCGGATGACAATATTGGGACTGACATCATAATGATTTAATGAAATGGTTTGTTTATCATCATGTTGCTTTTGCACCAATAACAGTGATTGTATATGCGCTTTTATTGGCGTTTGATGATCTTGTACTATCGCTGTAATGACAATAATACCGACTTGAGAAACCGTTGGCTGAGCAGGTAATGCATTTTCTTGATATAGACCAAATCCAGCAGCAATCACACCTAATAATAAGTGCGATAAAGCAGTTTTGATAATAAAGCGTTTGTGGAGTTGTTTACAATAGCTAATCACAGTCATAGTGGCGACATTCTAGCATTTTTTCCCAAAATTAAAACAATTATTGCAGCCGTGTCATTAGCTATTCTTGATGTTAAATGAAAAATGGATAAATGTCTGCTGTCTTATTTTTACTTGGTTAGATGTTGCGGCAGTAAAATGCTTAAAATGAGTGATCGATAACATCCACTTGCCAATTTATACTAGCAAGAGGGTGGTGCAGCTTTTGAGCTTTTGTGCCGATTATGAGATTTTTACTGATTTATTGCCTATTGCTAACACGCTTATTTCATCACAAAACCAAATTGTTTTATTTGGCGGTGAACTGCGTGATAAAAGCTCATCAGTTTTTGGTGGTTGAGCCGTGTCAAAGATCAATGAAATTCAGGTAGATGCTTGTTGTTTAGATATTGATGGCTTAAGTAATTTAAGCGGTCCTTCTTGTTCATCTTCTTTTGATGCTTATGTTGATAAAGCGATCATTGCTCATTTGGATAAAAATATATGTTAAGTGATTACACTAAATTCAGTCGCAAAAGTTTATATAAAATTTGCGAATGGCAAGCGATTACCGCATTGATGACTAATGATATGGCTGATCCTTTGCTAGTTGCAAAATTAGAGAAGCAAACGCAAGTCATTTTAGGTGAGTAACCGTCAACGTTAATTAGTCTGTTATTTACTCGATATTGTCTATTTTGTTACCGTAATTGTTGAAACTATTTTTTCTATTTGAGGGGGATTATTTGCTATAGATTGTTGATTTATCTTAATCGAAATAAAATCCCCCTCTTAATCTTAAGAGTCTGTATTTAGACAATTAAGAAAAGAGGGAGAACAAATCGATTATTTCACCATCAATTGCCCCATCATACCCAATGTTTCATGTTCGATGATATGGCAATGATACATGCGTAATCCCGGCATGTTTTGTTGAATTTTCACAACAAGTGTTTCGTGCGGACGTAAATTGGTGGTATCTTTTAACGCAACAAATTCAGGTGTGGTTTTAGTACCATTTAATTCACGAGACTGCACAATAAATTGCGCACCATGTATATGGAAATTGTGATCCATATGTGAGTTGTTAACAATTGTCCACTCCTCAACATCGTGCAGTTTACTTTCTAAGTCAATTCGTGACATATCATGCCGTTTGCCATTAATTAAAAACAACATACCACCTCGAGGCTCACTTTTATCCATTACTTCGGTATATTCCAGTGATTTTTTAGCGACAGCTTCGCCTAAAGTTGGTACTTGTTTTAGATGAGTGGGTAAAACTACACTGGCCGTTTGAGTTAGCTGGAGTTGTGAAAGAATGATATTTTGCTCCGGCGGTACATTACCCATTTTGCCCCGATCGTATCCGATATTTTCCAAGTAAAGGCTGGCTGTTTTCTTCGGAACAATGACCACTTCAGCGCGTTCAGCTGGGGTAAGTAGTAGGGGGGTATTAAGTTGGTGAGGCGCAGCAATTAGGCCACCGTCAGTACCCACTAAATAAACATCACAATCGGGTACCGAAAGGTTTAAGTATCGACCTGAACACGCATTCCAGATTCTGACTCGGGTTGCACCTTCTACTTTTATATTTGGGCGGTAAGCGCCATTGATTAACACAAATTGTCCTTCTCGACCATTCATCCAGTCTGTCATCGAGTTTTCAGCAATTTCCCCTTTTTCTGTTAATTTTAAGTCGGAAAAGAACCAATGTTGCTCAGGTAGTGAAGCTAATGGATCGTTTTTACTGCGGACAATAAATGTACCGGCTAAACCACGGTAGACTTGTTCAGCAACGGTGTCGTGCCCATGGGGGTGATACCAATAGGTTCCAGCGGTGCCTTCAGGGATGGTAAATTCATAAATTCGACTACCGCCTGCTGGAATGGCATCTTGTGGATTACCGTCTTGATCTGACGGAATAAGCAAACCATGCCAGTGTACGGTTGTGGGTTGTGAAAGATCATTTTTCACTGTTATTTTGACCTGATCACCTTCAAATACTTCAATTTTTGGACCGGGAACCATGCCATTATATGCCCAAAATTCTGTCGTGATATCGGGTGTTAAAGCTATTTTTACTGGTTTTAAATGTAACGTTGCTTCAAAGACGCCAGCTTGGTTACTGGTATTTTTTAAATTGGTGAGCTCAGGTAAATTTTTACCCTGTTTCAGTGCTGAAGTCGATAACAGTTTTTGTGGCATTGTGTTATTCATATTCATATTCATGTTCATATGATCGTGCATATTCCCCTCCGTATTACAGTTATCAGAATTAACTTCACAAACGTTTTCAGACATTGATGCGTGATTCATTTTGGCGATAGCTTTAGTGGCAAACAATCCACCTAAGGCGGCGGTAAAACTGATGATAAAATTTCGACGTTTCATAATATTCCTTTAAAATATAGTTAGTTAAATAAAATAACCATTTATTCAAAACAATGTGATAAAAAGCCTCACATAAGGTGCTTTTTATTGCGTTATTGACTGTGAATTACTTACTTCTTGTGTTTGATAAATACTATTAAGCAATTTTTGGTGGTTTTAACTCAGGAATACTTTCTTTATATACAGGTATAAATGTTATTGGTCGGTACTGTTTACTTTTAATGGCATAATCAAAGGAAAAAAAATAGTTAGTAACAAGTGAGCTACATGTTGGGCAGTGGTTTAGTTGTTGATATTTGTTTGGAATTGATGAGTTGGGATTAGATTGAGTCGTATTATGGTGACGCTTGCTCTCTTTTAGGTTAAATGCCGTTTGATGTGCCAAGTTACAACGCGTAGAAGATTGGAAATAATTTTTAGACAAATGCCATGTAGAAACACTCAGCAAAAATACAAGTATTGCGGATAATGCAATAATAGTATAAGCCTTATTGTTGATTCTTAATGACATATTCTATCTCACTATTCATCTAACAAACTATTTGTTTATTCTACCGGAAAAAGGAGTAAATTTATACTTTTTTAAAATTGTTAACTTTATCTGATTTAATTCAAATTGTTTATTTAATTATTGATAAGTGACTGGTTAACGACTACTGCGTAAAATTATAGTCTAATTATTGGGTCTTTTGATATAAAATAAGAAAGATAAATGCTTACTGTTCTGTTATTATATTTACCTAACTTTAAATCGACAAATCATACGATATGAAAATTCTCTTTGGTGTTCAAGGAACAGGAAATGGCCACGTCAGTCGTTGTAGAACATTAGCCAATGCACTTAAAAAAGCAGGGGCTGATGTTGATTATATTTTCAGTGGACGTGATCCTAAAGACTATTTTGATATGCAAGTTTTTGGTAATTATAAAACCTATCGCGGTGTTTCGTTTGCGACGTTAAATGGTAAGATTAATTTTCGCAAAACCGTACAACGGATTCGCGCTTTTCGTTTAATTAAAGATGTGCGTGAACTCGATTTATCGACATATGATTGTGTTATCAGTGATTTTGAGCCAGTTAGTGCTTGGGCTGCGCATTATCAACATCGTGATTGTTTAGGGATTAGTAATCAGGCGGTGTGTCAATATCTTAAACCTAAAGAATATGGATTGATAGCCAATGTGATTATGAAGTATTATGCACCAGTGACTAAACCCATTGGGTTACATTGGTTTCATTTTGGACACAAATTGATACCGCCAATGATTGATTCATTTGAGGTTGCCTCAAGTGAAAATGGCAATATCGTTGTTTACTTACCATTTGAAGCATTAGATGAAATTACTGTGTTATTGCAGCAGTTTCCAAATTATCAATTTATCTGTTTCCATCCGGATATTAAACAAGTTGAACAGCACGGTAATATTCTTTTTCAACCACTTGGTCGAGATAGTTTTACGCATGCTTTAGTCAGTTGTTCCGGAATCATTGCAAATACTGGCTTTGCTTTAATTTCAGAAGCGTTAGTTTTGGGTAAAAAGATTTTAACTAAACCGGTATCGGGGCAATTTGAACAGATCTATAATGCTCAATGTTTACAAGCGTTAGATATGGCAACAGTGATGGAAAGTTTGAATAATATCAAACTTAAATATTGGCTTAGTTTGCCTTCTCCTAAACCAATCATCTATCCAGATGTCGCAACTGAGCTTGCTAATTGGATCGTTTCAGGGCAAAAAGAGCCATTACTTTCGTTAAGTGAACGGCTTTGGAGTCAAACGATATTTCCTGAAAATGTCAATCAGAAGATAAAATCCTTAGGATATGTGTAAGTAAAGGTATAAAAATGATTTTAAGCATTATTGTTGCTATGGCGAAAGATCGTGTCATTGGTCTTAACAATCAAATGCCGTGGCATTTACCGGCAGATTTGGCTTGGTTTAAGAAAAACACACTACATAAACCGGTTATTATGGGACGCAAGACTTATGAGTCTATTGGTCGTCCTTTACCCAATAGACATAATATTATTATCAGTCGACAAGCTCAGTTAGAACATAATTCTGATAATGTAAGTTGGGTAAAATCAATTGACGAAGCATTATCTATAGCTAAAGATCAGCTTGCCGATGAAGTCTTTATTATTGGTGGCGGTAATATTTATCAGCAAGTTTTACCTTTTATCGATCGGTTATATTTAACACATATTGATGCCTATTTAAAGGGTGATACCTATTTCCCCGATTATTTGGTTCGGCAATGGCAACAAGTTTATTGCCAAAATTGCTTTGCTGATGAAAAAAATCCTTATCATTATCAATTTGAGATTTTAGAAAAAGTTTAACTATCGCTAAATTGCCACAGCATTAATTGATGTGGCAATTAAATCAAGGGTTATCCTTGAAAGCGTTTTGCTTCAACAACATCGGGTAATTGCTTAATTTTATTTAGTACACGATTAAGTGAGTCGTGATCGAAAATTTGTAAATCCATGTCAATTGTCGCTAATTGCTGTTTAGTATCACTGCGACTTGATACACCTAATACGTTGACTTTTTCGTTAGCAACAATAGTGGTAATATCGCGTAATAAGCCACTTCTATCATTAGCTATAATTCTAACAATCATGGTATAGCTTGATTGGGTGTTTTCACTCCACGCTGCACTTGTTATGCGTTCCGGAGCATGATTTTTTAACTCTTGCAATTGTTCACAATCAGCTCGATGTATTGAAATGCCTCGACCTTGGGTGACAAAACCAACAATAGGATCACCTGGAATAGGGCGACAACAGTTAGCAATGGTATACATTAAGTTACCTACGCCTTCAATGATGATTTCACCACTTTTTGTTGTATTTTTGGTTTGAGCGGTCGATTTTTGCGAAATTTGCTTTAATACCGCTTCGTCTTCTTCTTCCGCTGTTGGCTTATTAAATTGCGCGTTAATAAAGTTCACTAGTTGGTTAATTCTGATGTCACCACTGCCAATACCCGCTAAAACTTCATCAAATGAATGGGCGTTATATTTTGCGATAAGAATTTTTTCAACGCTTTTGATACTAATATTCAGCGGTTCTAATTCGTTTTCAAGTATCTGTTGACCAGCCGCAATATTCTTATCACGATCTTGTTTTTTGAACCAAGCTTGAATTTTGGCACGTGCACGGCTACTATTGACAAAACCTGTATTAGGATTTAACCAATCACGACTTGGATTAGGTTGTTTTTGCGTAATGACTTCAACTTGATCGCCAATTTTTAACATATAAGTAAAGGGGACAATGCGCCCATTTACTTTGGCACCAATACATCTGTGGCCGACATCGCTATGAATATGATAAGCAAAATCAAGCGGTGTTGAACCCGCTGGCAAATCAACCACATCACCTTTAGGTGTAAATACATAAACCCTATCATCAAAAATTTGGCTTCTTACTGCTTCTTGGATTTCACCACTTTCTGACATCTCTTTTTGCCAAGTTAATAGTTGTCGTAACCAAGAGATGCGCTGATCATAAGCCGTCATCTTGTCAGTAGTGCCTTCTTTATACTTCCAATGTGCAGCAATACCGAGTTCAGCATCGTTATGCATTTGTTCGGTACGAATCTGAATTTCGATAGTTTTGTCTTGTGGGCCATAAACAACCGTATGAATAGATTGATAGCCATTGGGTTTGGGATTGGCTACGTAATCGTCAAATTCTTTAGCAATGTGTTTGTAATGACTATGTACAATACCCAGTGCGTTATAACAATCTTCAACGCGATCGCAAATAATTCGTACCGCTCGAATATCATACAGCTCTTCAAACTGTAAATGCTTACGCTCCATTTTTCGCCAAATGCTATAAATATGTTTTGGACGACCATAAACTTCGGCATGAATATGATCTTGATTCATTAAATCCTGTAAAGTTTTAACAAATTTATTGATATATAATTCTCGGTCTAATCGCTTTTCTTGTAGTTTGATTGCGATCATGCGGTATTGGTCAGGATATAAATACCGGAAGCAAAAATCCTCTAATTCCCATTTTAATTGCCCAATACCTAATCGGTTGGCCAGTGGGGCATAAATATTAAAGCACTCTTTAGCGGCAAGGACTTGCTCTTCTTTAGGGGCATTCATTAAATTGCGTAAGTAAGTGATACGCTCAGCGATTTTGATTACAACGCTACGAAAATCATTTACCATCGCCAGTAACATACGCCTGATACTATCGATTTGTTCTGTTGTCGCATTACCGTTACGAATTGCACGTAGTTGTCGCAAGTCTTTCATTCGGATGATGCTTGAAATAATATGGGTAATTTCGCGGTCAAAATCTTCTGGAATATCTTCACGACGGATAATCTTAGATTCTAAGAAAGGTAGCAATAACGCAGCACTTAAACTGTTAACATCCATACTTAAGGTTGATAAAATTTCAACCATTTCAATGGCACTTTTGAAACAATACAGCTGCTCAGGTGCGCCTGCACTATTTTCAAAACAGAAATCCCAGACATCTTTAAATTTTTCATAAGATTGCGGGTTAGTTAGTAACAGTTCTTGTTTGGCCCATTGTTCGACATCAAACTGAGCAAGAGAATAGTGTTCTTCGCTCTGTTGGTGGGCTCCTCTAATAGATACCATAATTATGATCCTACTTCGTTAACAGCAACATTGATTCAATGTGCTTGGTTTGTGGAAACATATCTAAAATTGCGACTTGAGCAATCTTGTATCCTTTAGCAATAAATTGTTTACAATCTCTGGCTAATGTAGCCGGATTGCACGAAATATAAACGATCTTTTTAGGTGATATTTTTACAATTTGGGCGGTAGTATTAAAAGCACCTGCTCTAGCGGGATCCAATAGAACTTTCTCAAATTGTAAATGATTCCATGTTGAAAATTGCTGCTCATCCTCTAAATTACTGGTTAAAAATTGGGTATCTGCACGTATTTCACTGCGATTTAATTTGGCATTGAATTGTGCTTTTTCAACCAGTGCTTTAACACCTTCGATGCCTGTGACCGATTTACTTAATGTTGCCATCGGCAATGAAAAATTACCCATTCCACAAAATAGATCTAAAACGTTGTCCGTCGGCTCTAATGTTAGCCACTCAAGTGCTTGGTTAATCATCTTTTGATTAATTTTACTGTTTACTTGAATAAAATCTAGAGGGCTAAAGGTTAATTTTAACTTATTGATTTGATAATAATGCTGGTTATCACCGGTAATATGAACAAGTTTATCGCCATGCAAATAGAGTGAAATGTTATGTTCTTGAGCAAATTGTCGTAATAATTTGGTATCTTGTTCATCCATCGGGCTAATATGTCTTAATACAACAATTACCCCACTATCTACCGAGATTAATTCAATATGACCTAGTGATTTTTTTTGTTTAATATTAGTTAAGCAGTGTTGTAATGGAATCAGTAAGTTATTTAACTTATCAACTAAAACAGGACAATGTTTAATATTAATTATTTGATTTGATTCTGCTTGTCTAAAACCAACAAAAAGTACACCTTTGATCAGGTTGATAGATAATCTGGCTCTTCTGCGATAAGCGTAAGGTTGATCGGCAATAATAATAGGGGCATCGTTAAGCACATTATCTAATGTTGCGCCACTCTCTTTTTTTAACAAATTAATTAATGCTTGATATTTAGCTTGTTGTTGCACGCGTGGTGATATGTGCTGTAAGTCACAGCCACCACATTTTTGATAATATTGGCATGGCGGTTTAAGGCGATCTTGGCTTTGGTTATGATATTTAATGACGGTTGCTTTGGCATAATTTTTTTTATCTTCCGTAAGTTGAATATCAACTGTTTCATTAGGTAGCGCAGATTTAACGAAAATTGTTTTGCCATTATGATTGGCTACCCCTTGACCGAAGGCATCTAACGTTGAGACTGTTACAGTCAATTTTTGCGGAATAAATTTCTTTTTAGGTGGAGTATAAAAATTAACCATATTAACTTACTTAAATTATGTCAAGCGCTTTAAAAGTTCCGTTTTAACGTGTAAAGGCACTAAGTTTGAAATATCACCACCATGAAAAGCAACATCTTTTACAATAGTTGATGAAATAAATCCCATTGCGATAGATGGCATTAAAAATATCGTATCTAAATCGGGTTTTAGTGCGCGGTTCATTTCGGCCAGTTGCCTTTCGTATTCAAAGTCATGCGTGGTTCTTACACCACGGACAACCACGGTCGCATTATGTTTTTGGGCAAAATCTGCCATTAAATTATCAAAGCCAATGACTTCAACATTAAGTAAATGCTCAATGGCGCTAGATGCTAAATTGACGCGTTCATCTAGTGTAAAAAGCGTTTTTTTATTAGGATTTTGTGCAACAGCAATAATTAAACGTGGAAATAATTGCGACGCTCGGGTAATAAGATCAATATGACCATTGGTGATCGGATCAAAAGTACCAGGAAAAATAGCGGTTAAAGTTTTACTTTTCATGTTCAGGTTATCCATTAGGACATATTAAAAATATCATACCTAATTTTATGCCAGATTGTTAGTTTAAGCTGGTAAAAACTTACTGTTTTTATTTTGGTGTATATGGTGCACCTTAATTTCTTATATTTAATGGTATACCAAAATTGGTGAAAAGAGTAAAGTTGCTTTTTCTTTAATTGGTGGGTTATGGGTAAAAATTAAGTATTACTGTCATGTACTTTAATCAAATAAGTCGTTTTTACGTTGTGATAAATTGATAGGTTATATGGTGATGATACACTTCATTGGGTTGCAAATAGCAGCTTGGTTGTGGCCATTGTGGGTGATGCGGGCTATCGGGTAAAAATTGTGCTTCTAATGCAATACCCGCAAAGTTGCTATATACATCATTATGACGATTAGGCGTATTTTGTAAAAAATTACCAGTGTAGACTTGTAATGCAGGTTTAGTGGTTTTGATATTCATTAAAACTTTTTTATCTGATGATATCAGCTGTGCAGCAATAGCTTTGCTTTTATCTAGTAAATAAGCATGATCATAACCGCCTGTCACTTGCCGTTCGGGACTTTCGAGCAGTCTATCAGACAATTGTTTTGCTTGCCGTAAATCCATGTCATATTGACCAACATCAGCTAAGTTATGATAAGGAATCCCCGCGCTATTAACCGGTAAATAGAAATTTGCATTAACTTTTAATGTATGTGCAAGGACACTGTTACTCAAATCACCATCAAGATTAAAATAAGCATGATTAGTTAAGTTTACTGGTGTTGTTTTGTTAGTTGTTGCCTGAAAATCGATAATGACTTCATTTTCATTAGTTAAATAATAGGTCACAATCACCTTCAGCTCACCGGGAAAGCCTTGATCACCATCAGCCGATATCAAGTTAAATATTACTTTTTGAGCTGATTGATATTCAATGTTCCAAATTTTTTTATCAAACCCACATTGTCCACCATGAAGTAGGTTTACCCCTTGGTTGGCGGTGAGTAAATAGTGTTGACCATTGACATCGATAGTTGCATTAGCAATGCGATTTGCATAACGTCCAATAGTCGCACCAAGATAAGCATCTTGGTGTTGATATTGGTTTAGTGATTGACAGCCCAGCAGTATTTCGCGATGCTTGCTTGCTACAGGTATTAAGCATGATAACCAAGTTGCCCCCCAATTAGAGACCTTAATGGTCATTCCTTGTTGGTTTGTTAATGTAATAATTTGTTTTATTGGCATAAAACGTGGGCTCCTTCACTAGGTTCACAAACATAAATTGTTTCTTTAATACCAAACTTTTTAGAATAATTGTCATTAACGATTGTTTTAACACTGTTTACTTTATCTTTTGCCACCAGTGCGACCACACAGCCGCCAAAGCCACCGCCAGTCATGCGAACGCCACCTTGTTCGCCAATTACATCATGAATAATTTCGACAAGATAATCGATAGCAGGAACCGTAATTTCAAAATCATCACGCATTGAATGATGACTTGCTGCCATTAATGCAGATAATAATTTATAATCTTTGGCTTCAAGTGCTTTTGACGCTTGAACAGTGCGTTCATTTTCGGTAATGACATGGCGTGCACGTTTAAATACTGTTGGATCTAAGGTGGTTTTAATTTTTTCAAGATCAGCTAACGATGCATCACGTAATGCCTTAACACCTAGTGCTTTTGCAGCCGCTTCGCATTGTTTACGACGAGTATTATATTCACTATCAACTAATCCCCGTTTAATATTAGAATTAATAATGACAACAGAAAAATCGTTGGGCATTTTCACTGCTTTGGTTGTCAGTGAACGACAATCAATTAATAGTGCATGTTGAGCTTGTCCTAGTGCCGAAATTAATTGATCCATAATGCCGCAATTACAACCGACAAATTGGTTTTCGGCTTCTTGGCCAATTAAGGCTAATTTTGTGCCATCAAAAGGTAACTGATAAAGGACTTGTAACATTTTACCGACGGCAACTTCAAGCGATGCTGACGAGCTTAAACCTGCACCTTGGGGGACATTGCCACTAATGACACAATCGACGCCATGGATAGCATTTGTATAGTTTTTAAGATGTTTTATTACACCTCGCACATAGTTAGCCCATTGGTAATCAGGATGTTTTTCAATGGACGAATCAAGAGAAAATTGGTCTTGTTGATTATCATAATCGACAGCAATAACACGTATAATATTATCTGAACGTTTGTGACAACTTATCACTGTTTGATAATTAATTGCGCAGGGTAAAACAAAACCATCATTGTAATCGGTGTGTTCACCAATTAAGTTTACGCGCCCTGGCGCTTGTATAAAGGTATCGGGTTGATAACCGAATTGGCTTTCAAATACTTGTGTAGTGCTATCAATTAATGCTTTCATTTACTTATCCTTTTGCTCTTTATAATGCACATCACTTACGTTGCGCAGTTTTTCGGCAGCTTGTTCGGGGGTTAAATCTCGTTGCACTTCGGCAAACATTTCGTAACCAACCATGAATTTTTTTACCGTCGCTGAACGCAACAAAGGTGGATAAAAATGTGCATGTAGTTGCCAATAATCATTGTTATCCCCCACAAATGGTGCGCCGTGCCAACCCATTGAATAAGGAAAAGAACAATGAAATAAATTATCGTAGCGACTTGTTAGTTTTTTGAGCGCAATAGCTAAATCTATTTGCTGGTCATTATTTAACTGAGTTAATTGCGCAATATGCGTTTTGGGTAATAATAGTGTTTCAAATGGCCACACGGCCCAAAAAGGGACAACGGCAAGCCAATGTGCTGTTTCTACCACAATTCGTTCACCCAACGTTAACTCTTTTTGCACATAATCGACTAATAAATTTTGGTGATATTTTTCAAAATAATGGTGCATATTTAGGTCTTCACGCGCAACTTCATTGGGGATAAAGCTATTGGCCCAAATTTGTCCATGTGGATGTGGGTTAGAGCAACCCATTGCCGCACCCTTGTTTTCAAATATTTGTACCCAAGGATAATGTTGGCTCAGTTCTTGTAATTGACTTATCCAAGTTTTAATCACGCCTTCAATAGCGGGTAAATTGAGTTCGGGAAGTGTTTTACTGTGATCGGGCGAAAAACAGATAACGCGGCTAGTACCTTTAGCACTTTGGATCTGGAATAACGGATCTTGGCTTTGTGGTGATTCTGGCGTATCTACCATTAATGCGGCAAAATCATTAGTAAAAACATAGGTTCCAGTATAGTTAGGATTAATATCACCCGTCACTCGCTTATTCCCAGGGCATAAAAAGCAGTTTGGATCGTAACAGGGTTTTTGTTCTTGATTTAATGTTTCTTGCTGGCCTTGCCAAGGTCGTTTGGCTCGATGTGGCGAGACAAGTACCCATTGATTAGTCAATGGGTTATAACGACGATGAGGGTGATCAACAGGATTAAAAATAGCCATTTTTGCCTCTTTTATCTTTCTTCTTATGATTGATGCTATATGGTTTAATCTGGATAGCCTTGTGGGTTATGTGATTGCCAATTCCACGAGTCTTTTACCATATCATCAAGTGTTAATTTGGTTTTCCAACCTAAAATTTGTTCTGCTTTTTTTGCGTCAGCCCAAAACGCGGGTAAATCACCTGCACGTTTAGGAGCAAAGTGCCAATTGAGTGGTTTACCAGAGGCTTTTTCAAAAGCTTTAATAACTTCTAAGACACTATAGCCAATACCTGAACCTAAATTATAAATATGTACACCTGCTTTATGTTGGTCAGCTTTAAGTGCAGCGATATGTCCATCAGCTAAATCGACCACGTGAATAAAGTCACGAACACAAGTGCCATCTTTTGTCGGGTAATTATTACCAAAAACAGCAAGTGACTCACGTTTTCCTACAGCAACTTGGGTGATATAAGGCATTAGGTTATTGGGAATACCGAGTGGATCTTCACCCATTAATCCGCTTGGATGTGCGCCAACAGGATTAAAGTAACGTAATAAAGTTAATGACCAGTCTGGTTCAGCAACAGCTAAATCCATCATACATTGTTCAACCATTAATTTACTTTTTCCATACGGGCTACTTGGTAAACCTTGTGGTAATGTCTCGACATAGGGAACTGGTGCGAGTTCACCGTATACGGTTGCTGACGAACTAAATATTAACTGTTTTACACCCGCAGCTCGCATTGCTTTCATTAACACAATACTGCCATAGACATTGTTTTCATAATATTCAAGCGGTTTGTATACCGATTCCCCCACGGCTTTTAGTCCAGCAAAATGGATAACTGCTTGAATATCAAGCTCAGCAAATATTTTTTCTAATAATTGTTGGTCACAGATATCACCATGATAAAAACTGACACTATGCCCAGTAATTTGTTTAATTCTATCTAATACCGAAGCTTTGCTGTTGAATAGGTTATCAATGACAATCGGTGTGTATCCTGATTGAATTAATTGTACACATGTATGACTTCCAATATACCCGCAACCACCTGTTACTAATATTTTCATGTTAAAACCTTAATTTAATGTTATATTTTTGTTGAGTTCTTGTTGATCTTTATTTTGTTCACTGTTTAGTCTTTTAAAGATATCCCAAGGACCGCGTCCAGATAAAGTGAATGACGAAATCAATGTAAAACTTAATGCGATTGCGCCAAGGACTAAATACGTGCCTTCGTAGCCAATTTTAACATACATTAGACCAGCAAAGGTGGACATAAACATAATAGAGAGTTGTTTTGCAAAACAAAATGCAATTAAATAAACTGTTGCTGATAATCGAATAGGAAAGTGTTTAGTAATATATTTAAATGCACCAACCAATAATAATGGCGCTTCGAACATATGTAATGTTTTTAAAATAACAACTTCAATTGCGTTAGTTGCAAATGCTGAACCGGTTATACGAATCGACATAATCGCTCCAGCTATTAATAAAGTATTTTTGCTACCGATCTTCATGACAATAATTGGTGCAAAAAACATAACAGTCGCATTTAAAAATTCCCCAAGCGTTGTGACATAACCAAACGCTTCACGGCCCACTTGTTCGCTTTTGAAAAATGAAGTGAAAAAGTTAGCAAATTGCTGATCAAACACATCATAAGTACAGGCAACACCGATAATATAAAGCATAAAATACCATGTTTTACTCATGCTAAGTAAGTTAAACGCAAGTTTTAAATTGAACGGTTCTGGTTTATTAAGTCCCATTTGTTCAACAACGTCGGTCGTTGTTGTTTTGGCTGGATCGGCTATTTTAACTAAAAACAATAAGATAATTGCAAAACCTGAACATAACCAGTAAACCGCATTGATATCTTTTGAAATCATAATACCAACAAATGAAGCACAAATTGCCCAACCAAAACAACCAAACATACGGCATCGACCAAATTCAAATCCACTTCGTCGACTGATTTTTTCAACCAAGGCTTCTATTGATGGTGAACCACAATTAAATGCCACACTCAGATAAAGTCCCCCAACTATAGCACCTAAAGTAACGTTAAATTGAAGTAGTGGTCCCAATACAAAAATAAAAAAGGGGCCAAATAGAACTAATAGTAATGTGATAATCCACAATAGATGTTTTTTTAATCCGAGTTTATCCGAGATTAACCCAAAGAAAGGTTGAAAAAGAAGCGCAAATAATGAAATAAATGAGAACACATATCCTGTTTCGGCTTGATCTAACCCATTCATTTTTAACCATACAGGAAAAAATGGCGAATAGGCCCCCATAATGAAAAAATAAAGGAAAAAGTAAAGCGTAAATACCCAGTAATTTTTATTATAAAGGGATGAGGTTATTTTTTGATTCATAATCAACTTCCTTTGCTAATCTTTCAATGAACACGTTATTTGCATATCGTTTACATTAAAAGCAAGTACAAAAAGCCATCTGTTTTTAAGGATAATATCATCTTATTTTTTCCAAAAAAGTGATCTAGATAACATTTTATGAAATCGATTACATTATTTTATAAATTAGTTACATTGCATCATTAAGTTTTTTTGAATGTTGTATTAATGCTAAATCTGAGTTTATACATGCTGTTATTTATAGAAAAATAGTGGCTATTTTCATTAAACTGAATTTTTTCAACTATGATAAAATTAGTTATGACTTAAAATTGTGCTTTTATGATATCGGTTACATTTTTAAAACAGGTTAATTAAGGTAAAGATCTTTATCAAGTCAAAAAAGGCGTTATTTTGAAAAATATAAGCCATAACGAGATCAAAATATAGATTAGTTATTGCTAGTTTTTAGGCATACCATTTTAGACATTTAATAAAAATTTTTGTTGGAAAATACAGATTATCTGTTGAGTGAGCTAATATAATATGCAATTTTCAATTAGTTTTGTTTGTGCATATATTTTTATTTTATTGCGTGATTTTATAAAGTTTATCAATAGAACAATTAACATAACTATAAACGTTAAAGTTAGCTATGGCTTGATAAAACTATTCCGCCAATTTTGTTGGCGGAATGGGCACTAAGGTTATTTATACTTTTTAGCATTAAACATGGATACGTTTTTCAAAATCGCTCCAATCATAAAACCCATCAGAGTTGAGTGATGCATTTTTGAGTTTTAGCTGAAAATGTTCAGGTGGATTATTGATATCGAGCGCTTGTCCTGTATAAAGTTGTTCAAAACTTTGATAAACATATTCAGCTTTAAAATAATGCTTGCCTGTTAGCGAGTGTTTGAAGCGTTGAAAAATTACTTTACCACCAATAGGAGTGGTTTCATATTGATGAGGTAGTTGATAATCTTCAAAATCTAAAGCGCCTAATAGTGATGCGATTGTACTATCATGGCCGACTAATAAATTGACCGTATATTGTTGCTGCATTAGATCATCAATCATATTGATCAATTTGGCTGCTGCGCGTGTAGCGAGTGTTTTGGTGTGGCAAATTAAGTTAATGTACTGATTACGAATCTGCACAATTTGTTGCCACTGCTCTAAGCTATCAATTTTACCCCATGCAATTTGATTTTTAGGGAACGCTGAATAATATTGCAATAAAAAAGAATCAACGACACTAATGCCAACAGCTAAGGCACCCAATAACGCTGGCTCTTCATTCTTTTTAAAATAGAGTTCTAATGGGATATCGGCTAATTCACACTGATATTGTTTGTATAGCTCAGATTGTTTGTAATCGAGTATATCAGACAAAATTTGATAAGCCGGCGCTAAGTTTTTAAAAATTGATTGAGCCTTATCTGCTTGCTCGATATCACGTAAAACGGCTTGCTTAAATTGTGCTGAATCTTCTTCTAAACTTGGATCGAAAATTGGATCCATTCTTTCAATAGGGTATTTATGATTGATAGTTATATCACAACCAGCGTAGGCGCCGGCTACAATGAACTGTGCTGTCGCAACGGTTCTTTGTAAGCTATTGGCATAGACAAACAAGTCATGACTATTATTGGTTATTTTGATGTTGTGTTTTTCTAACCATTGTGACAGGTAGTGACCAAAATAGACTTCTAATGCTCCTCCTCTGGTTGTTAGATAACCATAAGGATGGTCCCATTTGGGCCATTGATAGGGGGTAGCTTGATCAATAAATTCTAGGGTATTTTGTAAAGCTGTACGAATACCATGACGACTTAGTATAACAACTTTCTCCAATTGGTAATGCGAGTTACTCATTTTGTGATCCAACCTTGCTTGTGTAGATAATCTAAAATAAAACTTCGTTGCCCATTTATAATCGTTTCGGCAATTTTATCACTCCAACCACCTGTTTTTTGATGGGTACTACGGTGATTGTAATAATCATTCATTTGTGTATCGTATTGTGCCAATAGAGTTTTATCTATTGATTGATATTGATTTTCAAAAAATACCAAAGGCTTAGGAAGTCTTGGCTTTATTTCAGGGTGCTGGTCTGGATAGCCAATGCATAACCCAAAAAGAGGCAAAACATATTTAGGGATGGCTAATAATTCTGTAACGTTATCAATATTATTACGTAAGCCACCAATATAAACTATGCCTAAGCCTAAAGATTCAGCTGCAATCACTGCATTTTGTGCCATGATCGCAGTTTCAATGCAGCCAACTAAAAGTTGTTCTGCTCTTTCAAGGGGGATTGTTGGATCAATTTGAAAGTGTCGATTGAAATCAGCGCAAAATACCCAAAATTCGGGTGCTTGTTTAACATAGCACTGATCGCCTGTGTAGTGAGCAAGTTTTTCACGTTTGTCACTATCAGTAATACGAATTATCGTAGCGCATTGTAAAAAATTAGAACTTGAAGCCGATTGTGCAGCTGTAACAATTGTATCAATTTGCGCTTGAGTTAAGGGGGTGGATTTATAAGCACGAATTGAACGGTGCTGACAAATTAAATCAATTGTTTGGTTTTGCATAATGGCTCCTTTATATAACTATTTTTTTATGAATTGTAAGTCCCAAACCCCGTGCCCTAAATTTTGACCTCTTTTTTCAAACTTAGTAATTGGCCTATCTTCTGGTCTGGGAATATAATCACCCGTTGATGATAAATTCTTAAAACCTTCTGCTTGAGTTAATACTTCAAGCATATGTTCGGCATAATGTTGCCAATCGGTAGCAAGATGTAACATACCGCCAACCTTTAATTTTCTTTGTATTAATTGCACAAATTCAGGTTGAATAATTCTACGTTTATTATGTCTTGCTTTATGCCAAGGGTCGGGAAAATAAATTTGCACCTTATCAAGCGAGTGATCTGCTATCATATTATTCAAGACTTCAACGGCATCATGACACATGACTTTTAGGTTAGATAATTGGTTTTCTTCAATCGCCATCAAACAAGCACCCACTCCAGGTTTGTGCACTTCAATCCCCAGAAAATCTTTAGTCGGCGCATTTTTGGCCATTTCAACCAATGATGCCCCCATACCAAAACCAATTTCTAACACAAAGGGTTTGTTATTATTTGAACCTATAGTAACGTTTGGATTATAGTCAATACCAAATACAGGCCATAAATTCTCTAATGCTTGTTGCTGGCCTTTAGTTAAACGACCTTGTCGTAATACAAAACTTCGAATAGTTCGTTTTGATTTAATATTTTCATTGTTATTTATCATGGATTGTTCATTCATCACGTTATCTATTTTTGTGTTGCGGTTTGCCAAATTTGTTTACTCATTAAGGTTTATAATTAGAAAGTAGTTTAACTGATTTTTGATTCACTTCAAGAAAACATATTATTGATATGTTTTTCTATTTATTATTGTGATACATATAAAAATTTTTGAATAAATTTTTATAATGTGGTTGAGCATACTCTGTAAATGATTATATAATTATTACCCCGATTTAACCGATTACGTATAAGTAATCATTATAACATGCTTGAGGATTTCTCGTGCCTGATATGAAGCTTTTTGCTGGTAATGCTACACCGGAGCTGGCAAAACGTATAGCTAATCGTCTTTATACTTCTCTTGGTGATATTGTTGTTAGTCGTTTTAGCGATGGAGAAGTAAATGTACAAATTAACGAAAACGTCCGTGGTGAAGATGTTTTTATTATTCAATCAACTTGTGCGCCTACCAATGATAACCTAATGGAATTATTAGTCATGATCGATGCAATGCGTCGTGCATCTGCTGGTCGTATCACGGCGGTTATTCCTTATTTTGGTTATGCAAGGCAAGATCGTCGTGTACGTTCAGCGCGAGTGCCTATTACAGCTAAAGTTGTTGCTGACTTTTTATCAACAGTTGGTGTTGATAGGGTATTAACCGTTGATCTTCATGCAGAGCAAATTCAAGGTTTTTTTGATGTACCTGTGGATAACGTATTTGGTAGCCCGGTTATTTTAGAAGATATGTTACAACGCGAGTTTGAACGTCCGATTGTCGTATCGCCTGATATTGGTGGTGTGGTACGTGCTCGTGCGATTGCAAAACTTTTAAATGATACTGATATGGCTATTATCGACAAGCGTCGTCAACGTGCTAATGAAGCGGAAGTGATGAATATCATCGGTGATGTTGCTGATAGAGATTGTATTTTAGTTGATGATATGATTGATACAGCCGGTACACTTTGTAAAGCGGCGGATGCATTAAAAGCGCGTGGTGCTAAAAGCGTTTATGCTTATGCAACGCATCCAATCTTTTCAGGTAAAGCCGTCACCAATATTAAAAATTCTGCCATTGATGAAATAGTTGTTTGTGACACCATTCCGTTAACTGCTGAAGTAAAAGCATTAAAAAATGTACGTCAATTAACACTATCTGGAATGCTTGCTGAAGCTATTCGTCGTATTAGTAACGAAGAGTCAATTTCAGCGATGTTCCATCAATAATTTATTTTATTATTGAACGACAAGCCCCTTTATATTGGGGCTTTTTTCTAAAAAAAATCAGTAAATAATCCCAATATTATGACAACGATAAAACTTATTGTAGGACTTGCCAATCCTGGAAATGAATATGCCGCAACTCGCCATAATGCAGGTGCATGGTTTGTTGATCTTTTAGCTGAACGATATCATCAATCTTTAAAAAATGAAGCTAAATTTTTTGGCTATACAGCTAGAATAAACATTGGTGGTCATGACGTGAGATTATTAGTCCCTACTACGTTTATGAATTTAAGTGGTAAAGCGGTACAGGCACTAGCAACTTTTTATCAAATTAAACCAGAAGAAATTTTAGTCGCTCATGATGAACTGGATCTTAACCCAGGTATTGCTAAATTTAAATTTGGTGGTAGTCATGGCGGTCATAATGGTTTAAAAGATATTGCCAGCAAATTAGGTAATAATTTAAATTTTTATCGTCTCAGAATTGGTATTGGTCATCCGGGTGACAAAAATAAAGTTGTTGGTTATGTGTTAAATAAACCCTCTAAACCCGAACAAGAACTTATTGATAAGGCGATAGAAGAATCGGTACGATCGGTTGAGATTTTATTATCAGATGGTATTGAAAGTGCAATGAACCACTTACATGCTTTTAAAGGCTGAAAGAAAGGTTATTAAGCTTATTATAGTGGTAAGTCTTATTGGATGATAATCCACCTAGCATCAGGTGGATTGTGTTGAATCAAACAATCTTAAGAAAATAGATGGGTAACATCTCCCCCTTTTTCGGCGATTTTTTTCATTACTTCTTTGATTAACCACATATTCATCGATGCGGTATCATCGGTACTGCCTGGGTAGTTAAGTTCTTTTGCCAAATTTTTTCGTGCTTCTAAACTATTATCGATACCTAATAACTTCAATAAATCAACAATTGATGTTTTCCAATTAAGTTTTTCAGGATATTTGTTCGCTAAATTCTCTAAAATTGACATAACATCAGTCTGAGATACTTGTTTGGCTTGGTCTGAATTTTGTTGTGTTTCCGTTTGAATGCCAGAGGCGGCGTTTTTAGCAGCATCTGTCATACTATTTACTTTGTCTTTGACCGTATTGTTAACATTTGATGCTGCTGCTTGTGCGCTTGGAAATATTTTAGAAAAAATATTATTTAAGATACCCATATTACATCCTCCTATGTTTAAACTGCTTTAAAAAAACTGCTTAACGATATAGATGTAGATAATATCCTTTTCAGTATACCTGTTTGAAAGTAACGCTGTCAAAAAGATAAATATTTGCTGCTTTTATCTTTCAAAATTAGGCTACCAATTTTAGTCTCTATATCTATTTTTTAAAGCGATCTTTATTCAAACTTTGATGAGTTAATATATTGAATAACTTGTATAAGTTAGTTTTGTAACAAATAATTAATACTATTTTCTAAAATTATTTATTATACCAATTCTATATAAAATGTGATCACTGTCTCAATTTTGAACAAATCTGGCATACGATGTAATAAATTAGTTGTAATATTTGGTTTACCAATATGCAGTGTTACATAATTTTTTTATGTTAGAAATTTAAATTACAACTAGAGGTATATTATGAGTTCCATTTTTAAATCAGGAGGATATGTCCGTTGGGTAATGATCATTTTGTTTGCAACGGGTGTGATTCTTAATTATGTCGATCGTAACGCGCTAGGTATTATGGCTCAAGAAATTATACGTGATTTAAATATAACACCTAAAGAATACTCGTATATTACTGGCGCTTTTCAACTAGCTTATACCCTTTTTCAACCTATTGTAGGCTGGTTTATTGATGTAATTGGTTTACGAGTTGGTTTTGCGATAATGGTCATCATTTGGTCTATTATGTGTATACTTCATGCTGGTGCAGGCACTTGGTTTCAATTAGCGATTTTACGTTTTTTTATGGGCGGTGCTGAATCTGTTGTTGCACCAGCCAATGCTAAAGTTATTAGTTTATGGTTTCCTAAAAAGGAACGCGCTATTGCTAATGGTTGGAGTATGGTTGGTTTTTCATTAGGTGCCATGATTGCTCCTCCTCTTATTTATGCGATACACCAATTTGGTGGTTGGCAGTTAGCTTTCTTAATTCCAGGTTCTGTTGGGTTAATTTGGGCAGGAATATGGCTCTACTTTTTCAGCGAGCCGTCAAAAAGTCGGTCTATTAGTGAGGCGGAAAGAAAATATATCTTATCCGATCAAGATGACACAGAGAGCCAACAAAACAAAAACATCTGGCAAGCAATTAAAAAAGTGATTTTGCAAAAAAAATTCTATGGTATTGCTATTCCAGCTTTTTTAGCTGAACCAGCTTGGGCGGCAGTTAATTTTTGGGTTCCTTACTATTTATTAACTGAACGCGGTATGCAATTAAAAGAGATGGCAATGTTTGTTTGGATTCCTTTCCTTGCTGCCGATTTTGGTGGTTTATCCTCCGGTTATTTTTCGCGTATGCTCAATAAGCGTTTTAATTTGTCTCGTGTTAATGCAGCTTGTGTAACTTATCTTGGCGCTGCTTTTTTCATGTTATCCATGGCGTTTGCAAGTTTAACACAAAGCCCATATGCAGCCATTGCTTTAATTGCTATAGGTGCATGGGGACATCAGATGTTATCTGCCATGCTTACTATTCAAGTTATTGAAAACTTTGATGGTAAAGAAGTATCGACAGTAAATGGTTTGCGTGGTAGCTCGGCTTGGATTGCTAGTTTCTTATTTACAATTATTGTTGGTCAGTTTGTTGCAACAATTGGCTTTAAACCCTTTTTTATTACTATGGGCTTTTTAGATATTGTTGGGGCAATTGTTATGTGTTCACTGTTGTATCAGCGTAAGCAAAAGTAATTAAATACAGAAATCATTATATTCGTTATGCAATAAAGAAGTACATCCTAACATAAAACAAAAGGGCGGTTGACGCTCTTTTTTATTTTTTATGATTATCAATAATAATAAAAAAGCCCATTATATGGGCTTTATTTTTGATTGTGTTAACAGCGGGTCTATTCAAAAAATGCACGTTTAATCGCGTATTCTACACCGCGAATTTCGGCTAATCCTCTTAAACGACCAATGGCAGAATAACCCGGATTGGTTTTCTTTTTCAGATCATCTAACATTTGGTGTCCATGATCGGGACGAACGGGAATAGCACGTTTAATTCCTGCTTTTTTACGTCGCTGTTCTTCGCTAACCAGAGCTTTAATGACTGCGTACATGTCAACATCACCAGCAAGGTGATCTCCCTCATGGAAAGAGAGTGGATTATCTTCTCGGACTGTTGCCCGTAGATGAATAAAATGCACACGATCAGCAAATTTTTCAGCCATTTTGGCTAAATCGTTATCTTGACGAACTCCATAAGACCCAGTACAGAAACAAAAACCATTATGAATACTGTCAACTGTATCTTTAATCCATTGCATATCTTCGATAGTTGAAACAATGCGCGGTAACCCTAGAATAGGACGTGGTGGATCATCAGGATGTACGGTTAATACTACGCCGACTTCTTCAGCAACAGGTACAATGTTTTTCAGGAAATAGGCGTAATTTTCACGCAGTTTATTTTTGTCAATGCCATCATAAGTGGCAAGGTGGGCTCTAAACTGATCAAGAGAGTAACCTTCTTCTGCTCCTGGTAAACCCGCAATAATATTAGCAACAAGCTTGTCCTTATCTGCTTGTGTCATTTTTTCAAAATATGTTTTTGCGCTGTCAATATCTTCATTTGAATAATCGTTTTCTGCATTAGGTCTTTTTAAAAGATGAATATCAAATGCAGCGAAAGCAACTTGGTCAAAACGGAGTGCTTTAGAACCATCAGGTAATGTGTAAGCAAGATCGGTTCGAGTCCAGTCTAAAACAGGCATGAAGTTATAACAAACAGTATCAATACCACAGGCGGCTAAATTCCGAATTGATTGCTGATAATTGGCAATATGTTGCTCAACATTACCCGTGTGTGTTTTTATCTCTTCATGAATGGGAATACTTTCAACAACTGACCAAGTTAACCCTTTTTCTTCAATCATGTTTTTGCGTTTTTGAATCTCTTCAATCGGCCACACTTCACCATTAGGAATATGGTGCAAAGCGGTCACAATTCCTGTTGCCCCAGCTTGCCTAATGTCATCTAATGATACTGGATCGCTAGGACCAAACCAACGCATTGTTTGTTCCATCTAAATTCTCCTTAAATTTTTAGCTTATTTAATATTTCAATAGCTAAAAGATCGATAAATGACGTTGGTTTATATTGTTCATTGGTTAACAATGTTAACAGGAATAGAATCAAATAAATAACCATCAAAATTTGGATCTTCACTATCAGAAACGGTCATTAATGTTTGTTTAACATTTTCTAAATGTTGCCACATTGCATGGCGCGCAGCCATCGCATCTTTTATTTGCAAAGCTTGTAAAATTTTTTCATGGTCATCAAGCCATTTTTTTCGATAACTGTGATCAGTGATACGACTATGCAATTGATTCCACATTTTACTTGCTGAACGTCTTTGCCATAAATCCTGTAATAAACCCTCAAGAACTGAGTTTTTAGTCGCTTTGGCGATCGTGATATGAAACAATTCATCGTCACTATAATCATCAATTAACCCTTGCTCTAAAATTTGTCGTTCTCGTTCCAAGATTGATCTTAACTCAATGATATCGGATTTAACTATTTGTGACGCGGCAAAAGCGGCAATATTACTTTCAATTAGTTGTCTTGCCTGCAATAATTCAAATGGCCCAAAATCTTCTTCTTCGATTTTTTTATCTTTTTCGGATAAGATTTCATCTGGTAAACCAATTACATAAACTCCCGATCCTTTTTTAACTGTGACTAAATTTTCCAGCTCTAACATAATTAGTGCTTCACGTACTACTGTTCTACTTACACTAAATGCTTCGGCAATGTCTCGTTCAGGTGGTAGTCGGTCACCTAATTTGTAAGTTCCACTTTTTAATAATGATTTCAGCTCATTACCAATTTCTTGATATAGCCGATTAACAGTAAGCATTATCTATAAATCCCCATTCTTACTTTGATTTAGTGTAATTATACGCTAATTATTATCAGTACCAGAAGTTGTTTATAAAATAATGGGCGCTAATTTTATAATTGGAATACCAATTTTGGTGTTCATTATAAATATTTTGTTATCTTCGACTATAAAATAAACCAAAAAACGTGATTTTAATCACAAAAAATAAAAAATATAGGTGAAAAATTTATTAACAAGTGAAAATATGTTTAACCAATATTATTGGTAAACAATTATCTATGGTTGAAAAAATGTTAAATTTATTAGATGTTCCGTCATCAATTCAAAATAAACCTTCTTATAACAGAAATAACATGATCGCGCGTATTGTGCATTTAGGGTTTGGTGCTTTTCATCGCGCGCATCAAGCTTTATTTACCGATCGATTATTGAATCGAGGTAATAGTGACTGGGGGATTTGCGAAGTTAACATTGTGGGTGGTGAACAATTAATTGATGATATTCGCAAGCAAGATCATCTTTATACGGTTTTAGAAAAAGGCGCAACGACTAAAGAAGCATTTATTATTGGTAGTGTAAAAGAATCACTGTTAGCGACAAGTGATGGTATTGATACTATTTTGGAAAAAATGGCTGATCCTGTTGTTGAGATTGTATCATTAACAGTCACAGAGAAAGGCTATTGTATGTTACCCGGTGGTTCAGGTTTAGATTTGAATAACGCGCTGATTAAGGCTGATTTGGCTAATCCATCTAAGCCAATGTCGGCTCCGGGTGTGATTGTTGAAGCGCTTTATCGAAGAATGCAACGAGGATTAAGGTCATTTACAGCACTATCTTGTGACAATATTCCAGAAAATGGATTGGTATTGAAAAAAGCGATTTTAGGTTTAGCTAATGCTCGTGATACTCAGTTAGCTTTATGGATTGAAGCGAATACTACCTTTCCTTGTACAATGGTTGATCGCATTGTACCGGCTGCAACATCTGAAACGTTGATAGAAATTGAACATGCTTTAGGTGGCATGTATGATCCATGCGGTATTGCTTGTGAACCGTTTATCCAATGGGTGATTGAAGATAACTTTGTGACTAATCGACCTAATTGGGATGAAGTGGGTGCTGAATTTGTTGATGATGTCGTCCCATATGAAGAGATGAAACTCAGAATGTTAAACGGCAGCCACTCATTTTTAGCTTATTTAGGCTATTTAGCGGGTTATGAACATATTAACGATTGTATGAATGATAAAAACTATAAAAAAGCGACTTTATCATTAATGCTGCAACAGCAAGCTCCAACCTTAAATGTTCCATCAAATGTTAATTTACAACACTATGCTAATAAACTGATTGAAAGATTTAGTAATCCATCACTAAAACATAGAACATGGCAAATTGCTATGGATGGCACACAAAAACTACCACAACGTATGCTTGATTCAATTCGTTGGCATATTAGTCATCATTCTGATTTTTCATTACTGGCTTTAGGTGTAGCAGCTTGGATGCGTTATGTTGGGGGCGTCGATGATAATAATCAGGCTATTGATGTTCGCGATCCTATGTTAAATGAACTTACTCGGTTAGTTAAATCTAGTCCAGACGGCCTTGAAAGAGTTGATGCCTTGCTCAGTCTTAATGCAGTGTTTGGAACGGATTTACCGAAAAACGCACTATTTAAACAAAAAGTGAGTGAGCATTATCTTTCTTTGATGCATAAAGGTGCAAAACAAACAATCAACGATTTAATAATCTAATTTTGGATAAGACAGCATGAAAAGTTTTTTAGATGATAATTTTTTATTACAAACTGATGCAGCACAAAGGCTATATTTTGATTATGCTCAAGATCAACCTATCTATGACTATCACTGCCATCTTTCACCAAAAGAAATCGCGGAAAATAAAAATTTTCGTAATTTAGCAGAAATCTGGTTAGCTGGAGACCATTACAAATGGCGAGTACTACGCACTGCGGGTATTAATGAAAATCTAATCACAGGTAATGCTACTGATTATGATAAATATCTTACTTGGGCAAAAGTTGTGCCATTGACGCTAGGTAACCCAATTTATCATTGGACTCATTTAGAACTAAAACGCCCATTCGGTATAAAAAATATTCTTTTTAATGAAAACACAGCTGAAAAAATTTGGTTGCAAGCGAACGAACTGTTGGCGACAAAAGAATTTTCTACTCAAGGCATTTTAAAGCAAATGAAAGTCAAAGCAGTAGGCACAACTGATGATCCAATTGATTCTCTTGAGTATCATAAAAAAATTAGTTTGGATAATGCGTTTGAAACTAAAGTCCGCCCAAGTTGGCGACCTGATAAAGTGTTTAAAATTGAATTGTCTGGATTTACAGATTATATCGGTCAACTGGGTGTAGCTGCTGATATTGAAATTAATAGTTTTGAGAAACTTCTTTGTGCTTTGACAAAAAGGTTAGATCATTTTGAACAACATAATTGTCAAGCAGCTGATCATGGTATCGAAATATTGCGTTATGCCGACATTCCTCCTGAAAAACAGCTTGATCACATTCTAACAAAGCGTTTAATGAATCAATCTTTATCTGAAGTAGAAATAGCCCAATTTAGCACCGCTATTCTTGTGTGGTTAGGTAAGCAATATCATCAGCGTAACTGGGTTATGCAATTACATTTAGGCGCGTTACGAAATAATAATCAACGAATGTTTAAAATACTAGGGCCCGATGCTGGCTTTGATTCTATTGGTGATAGACCAATAGCTGAGCCTTTATCTTCGCTGCTTGGTTTATTAGATTTGACCGATCAATTACCTAAAACCATTTTGTATTGTTTAAACCCACGTGATAACGAAGTAATAGCTACTATGGTGGGCAATTTTCAAGGCTCGGATATGGCGGGTAAAATCCAATTTGGTTCGGGATGGTGGTTTAACGATCAAAAAGATGGCATGCAGCGCCAATTGATGCAGCTTTCTCAAATGGGATTATTAAGTCAATTTGTGGGAATGTTGACTGACTCTCGTAGTTTTTTATCTTTTACAAGGCATGAGTACTTTAGGCGAATTTTGTGCAATATGATCGGTAGTTGGATGGAAAATGGTGAAATCCCTGCGGATTTTAATTTGGTTGGGAATATGGTTAGGAATATCTGTTTCGATAATGCGCATCGTTATTTTCAAACTAAAATTCATCAATAATATGCCAATGTAACCCTATATGTAAAACTTTACGTGTTTGACTAACTGTGTTGTTGAATGTTTTAAATAAATTGATACCAATTAAGAGGTTGTCTGATGAAAACGTTAAAAAAATGGATATTTAAAAAAGAGCAAAGTAACTGTATTGAACTTTTAGTGGATGAAAAATACTGCTTTTGCTTATACGTGTTAGAAGAAAGAATGTTTCGTGTTCTAATTAAGCGACAGGATAGTTTATCATTAGACAAAACTTGGAGTATTGCGCCGAATGGTGATGTACCATTAGAGGGACGCGATAGGTTAAGTACTGAAGGTTTTTCACTGCCAACATATCAATTATCACATTCAGATAATCAAATAACAGTCAGCACACAACATTTACGTGTGACAATTAAGCAACCACTGTCGTTAAAGTGGGAGTTTAAGAACAAAAATCAACAATGGGAGCTTCTGGTTGAAGATAGAAGTACCAGTGCATATCTGATAAACCCGCATGGTGATGGTATTGCACATTACCAACGAAGGTATCAAGATGAACAATACTATGGTTTGGGTGATAAAGCGGGGGATCTTAATCGTGCAGGTCGTCGTTTTGAAATGCGTAATCTTGATGCCATGGGGTATAATGCTAAAAATACCGATCCGCTCTATAAGCATATTCCGTTTACCATTACGCATCGTAATCAAGTCAGTTTTGGACTGTTTTATGATAATTTAAGTAGTTGTTGGATCGATTTAGGGACAGAACATGACAATTATCATCTGCCATATCGTCGTTATCAGGCTGAAGCGGGCGACATCGATTTTTATGTCTTTTTAGGTCCTAAAATTATCGATGTGACGAAGTCTTTTATTAAACTGACAGGTAAAACTTTTTTTGGTCCTAAATGGAGTCTAGGGTATAGTGGTTCAACAATGTTTTATACCGATGCCCCTAACGCGCAAGAACAAATGCAAAACTTTATTGATTTGTGTGAAGAGCATGGTATTGCTTGTGATTCATTTCAACTCTCTTCGGGATATACATCGATTAATGGTAAACGATATGTGTTTAATTGGAACTATGATAAATTCCCCGATCCAAAAGCGTTTACGCAATCTTACCATGCTGCGGGTTTAAAAATTGCAGCCAATATTAAACCTTGTTTGTTACAAGATCATCCTAAATATAAAGAAGTGGCTGATAAAGGATTATTTATTAAAGATTCGGAAAGTGACGCACCTGAACGTTCAATGTTTTGGGATGATGAAGGCTCTCACTTAGATTTCACCAATCCACAAGCCTATAATTGGTGGAGACAAAACGTTACTGAGCAGCTTTTAGAGATGGGAATCGACTCGACATGGAATGATAATAATGAGTTTGAAGTGTGGGACGGTGAGGCTCGTTGTCATGGCTTTGGTCAGGAGATTGCGATAAAACATATTCGTCCAGTTATGCCTTTACTTATGTCTAGAGCTTCAATGGAAGCACAACAGAGCTATAACCCAACTATTCGTCCTTATTTAATTTCTCGTTCAGGTTGTGCAGGTATTCAACGCTATGTACAAACATGGTCGGGAGATAATCGTACCAGTTGGCAGACGCTTAAATACAATATACGTATGGGTTTAGGCATGAGTTTGTCTGGTCTTTATAATGTCGGGCATGATGTCGGTGGTTTTTCGGGTGATAAACCGGACGCAGAATTATTTGTACGTTGGGTACAAAACGGCATTATGCATCCGCGTTTTACCATTCATTCTTGGAATGATGATCATACAGTCAATGAACCGTGGATGTATCAAGAAGTTACGCCGATTATTCGCGATACAATTTGCCTTCGATATCAATTATTACCTTATTTTTATAATTTACTCTGGCAAGCCCATCAACATGATGAACCAATGTTAAGACCAACATTTTTAGATCATGAACATGATTTACAGACGTTTGTTGAAACTGATGATTTTATGATTGGTCAGGATTTATTAGTGGCAAGTATTGTTGAACCGGGACAACGTCAGCGAGTCGTTTATTTACCTGACAATCAAGTTGGCTGGTATTGTTACCATTCTCATCAGTGGTTTAGTGGTAAACAGTCAATCACTTTACCGGCACCATTAGAATCATTTCCATTGTTAGTTAAAGCAGGTTCGGTTATTCCTGTTTCAAAACGCCTAGCTTATGTGAATCATAAACTCGATGATTATCGAGAATTTAAAGTTTTCCCAGCGAAAGGTATTCATACCTCTCAAGGTTGTTTTTTTGAAGATGATGGTGAAAGCTATGCTTATCAAAATGGTGTTGGATTATGGATCAATTGGCAGTTAGTGTCGACTAATGATCGAATTGATCTTCGTTTGAAAGCAAATGGAAGTTATATTCCAGCTTGGCAAGAGCTGGTCATTACCTTACCAAAAGGAGAATTGCGTACACTTTATATTAACGATGAGCCAATAAATAAGGTTAATTTAAGTGCAATAAGCTAATGCACTTACTTACACTATGCTTTATAACAACACTTTTAAAGTGTATAAATAATTAACACTTAAATGTGAATTAAAACATAAATTTTCAATTTATTGGGGCTTTTATTAGGATTAATAACATTTGATTTTACTCTGTTGTATCAACGAGTTAATTTAACTGATGCAAGTGTATTATGATTCTGGAATATAAAAAATTCAGAACATAAATTTTAATCTTAATGAAAGTCACCTTATTTTGAAATTTATTTTCTATTATGTCTTAATGAAGATTTAAAAAACTGTAAATGTATTTTTATAGCAGGACATTTTTTATGAAATAAGGTAAATTATTTACTGTTGTATTTTATATACAATGTTAACGTGACATTAAGAAGCAAGGATAAACATAATAGATGCGTTATAACCAGCCACAAATATTACCGTCGATTTTGTCACAACAATCTTGGTTATCTGAGATAAAAGAAAGAACAGTTGCATTAGCTAAATTAGCGGATGTGATTAATGAGTTATTGCCTTCTCCATTACAACAGCATTATAGAATTGCGAATTATCGCCAAGGTGTGCTAATTTTAGAGGTGAGTTCAGCTAGTTGGTTAACTCGATTAAAATATGAGCAAAATCATTTGCTATCGGGTATACGTAAAAAAGTTTTACCGTCTTTATCTTCTATTCAATTTAAAATTAATCCCGACCTGTTAGTTGGGTCCTCAATAATGCGTGACAATGCATTGAAAAGTGCCAATGCAAGCCGCATATTAAGTACACAGAGTGCGACATACTTGTATAGTTTAGCGGAAAGTGCACCCGATAAATTAAAAAAACAATTGATTAAACTTGCTAACCATGCAAAATAAGTAAAACAATTGAACGATAATGTATATACTAGAACAAAATAAATACAAGGAGTGAAATATGGATAAACAGATGATGATTTATCTGGCGATTGGTGTAGTAATTGGTTTTATTATCGGGTTTATTTTAACTAATATGTTTAGTAAAAAAGGTCGTGAGTTTGCAAAAGTAAAACGTGAACTTGAACAGACACAAGAAGAGCTTAAAACACAAAAACAGACTATTGTTAAACACTTCTCACACAGTGCAGAAATATTAGATAATATGGCTAAAGAGTTCCGTCGCCTTTATCAACATATGGCTGAAAATTCAGGTAAATTCTCGTCTGATGACGATATCACAGCTATCGCTTTAGATATGAATAAAGATGCAGATATCAAAACAGAAATCACACTTGAAAAGCAACCTAAAGACTATTCTGATAACCCTTCTGGTTTATTTAAAACAGACGAAAATAAATCTTAACTAGCTCTAACTCTTTTCGCCAGTGTTATCTGGCGGAACATTAATGTAAAAAAATCAATTGTTAAAAACGAGAGTGTTTTATGATTAATAATTCTTTACCAAAACCAAAAAAATTATTTAGTGCAATTGCATTAACGTTAGGTATGGTCTTATCAGGGTTACCCAATGCCTATGCTACTCTCCCTGCCATTTCAACAGGAGATAACGCATCACAACCTAGTTTAGCGCCTATGTTAGAAACGGTATTACCTTCTGTCGTTAGTATTAAGGTAGAAGGAACAGCACAAATGCAAACTAATATTCCGGAAGAATTTAGACGATTTTTTGGTTACCCAGATAGCCAATCAAGATCCTTTACCGGTCAAGGATCGGGTGTGATTATTGATGCTGATAAAGGCTATATTGTCACCAATAATCATGTGATTGATAATGCCGATACCATTACAGTGGTATTGAATGATGGTCATGAATATAAAGCAAAATTAATAGGTAAAGATCCGCAAAGTGATATCGCGCTACTAAAGGTTGAAGATGCTAAAAAATTAACTGCCATTAAATTAGCCGATTCAGATAAAATGCGCGTAGGTGATTTTGTGGTCGCCATTGGTAACCCATTTGGAATTGGTCAAACTGTTACTTCTGGTATTATTTCAGCCTTAGCGCGTAGTGGGCTGAATATGAATGGTTTTGAAAACTTCATACAAACCGATGCTTCAATTAATCGTGGTAATTCAGGCGGTGCATTAGTGAATTTAAACGGTGAATTAGTTGGCATTAATACTGCAATTATTGCGCCTAGTGGTGGCAATGTGGGTATTGGTTTTGCAATTCCAAGTAATATGGTAAAAAACTTGACGTCTCAACTTATTGAATACGGTGAAGTTAAGCGTGGTGTACTTGGTATTAAAGGTAATGAGTTAACCTCGGATATCGCCAAAGCTTTCGATCTTGACGTGCAAAAAGGTGCCTTTGTAAGTGAAGTGATTGATGATTCCGCCGCTAAAGATGCGGGTATAAAATCGGGTGATGTCATTATATCAATGGATGGCAAACCAGTTGATAGTTTTGCCGAATTACGCGCTAAAATTGCCACTACTGGCGCTGGTCGAACCGTAAAATTAGGTTTGATTCGTGATGGTAAAGAGATGACAGTGGATGTTACACTAAAAAATAGTGATGAATCTTCAACTGAAGCGAAATCATTGCATCCTGCTCTTGAAGGTGCAACATTAAGCAATGGTGATATTAAAGGTAAAAAAGGTGTATTAATCGAAAGTATTGCTAAAAATTCGCCAGCATCACGATTAAGTTTACAAGAGGGCGACCTTATTACTGGCGTAAATAAAGAAAGAATCAATAATATTGCTGATTTACGTAAAATTATTGATAGTAAACCATCTGCTATTGCTTTAAATATTGTGCGTGGTGATAGCCAGCTTTATCTTATTTTACGCTAATTAATGCGTTAGCTACATGTCGCCGATAGCATTATCGGCGAAAACTAAAATTCTAACCTGCCATTAGATATGATAAAATCATCACTATTCATTCTTATCTAGATACCTCTGATAATGCTTAAAAAATTTTTATGGCCAATGTTGATTGGTGCGGTTTTAGCGATTGTATTATTAATTATCTTTCCATCCTTGCGCAATGGAACTCAGTCAAATTTTCCAAGATCGATTTTTAATAATGATCCCATGAGTTATTCCGATGCGGTAAAAGTTGCTGCACCAGCGGTAGTTAATATTTATAGTCGCTCTATTAATTCTCTGCCCAAACAACCTCAAGATAGTGCAATTACGCCATTGGGTTCGGGTGTGATCATGAGCGACCATGGCTATATTATTACCAATTATCATGTGGTGGATGGTGCAGAACAAATTATTGTCGCTTTACAAGATGGTCGAATATTTGAAGCTTTATCGGTTGGCACTGATAAACTTGTTGATATTGCGGTATTAAAGATTGACGCAAGTAATATTCCAACTATACCTATTAATCCTAATCGCGAGCCTAAAATAGGTGATGTGGTTCTCGCCATTGGTAATCCTTATAATATTGGGCAAACGATCACCCAAGGTATTATTAGTGCGACAGGTCGTGATGGATTAAGTCCTTATCGAAGACAAAACTTTATTCAAACCGATGCATCAATTAACCATGGTAATTCAGGGGGGGCCTTAGTTAATAGTAAAGGTGAATTAGTCGGTATTAATACCTTAACCTTTGCTAAAAATCTAGGTAATGAAGTGCCTGAAGGTATCGGTTTTGCTATTCCTACCGCTTTAGCTGTTAAAATTATGAATAAATTAATTCAAGACGGTAAAGTGATTCGGGGCTATATCGGTATTGATGGGTTAGAGTTTGCCCCGACTCAAAATCCGAGTGATCCACCGGTTGTATTAGGCATTTTGGTGACTAATGCGGAAGGGCCGTCATTACAAGCAGGTGTTCAAGCTAATGATATTTTGATTATGGTCGATAATAAACCGGTCAAATCCATTGTTGAAACAATGGATAGAATTGCAGAGTTGAAACCGGGCACAACAATCCCCATTATTGTATTACGTAATGGAGAAAGAGTTGAACTTCAAGTGACAATAGGTCAATTACCCGTTTAACTATTTTGTTACTTGATTATAGCCACTATAGGGCGTATAATTTGCGCCCTTATCATGTTTTTTTAACACTCGTATGGTGTTTAGATTTTGCTTTTAGCCATCTATATAGCGATACGAACAAACTTAAGAGGTTTATTATGAAAGAAGGTATCCATCCTCAATATACAGCCATTACAGCAACTTGTTCATGCGGTAATGTGATCAAAACACATTCAACTATTGGTCACGATATTCATCTTGACGTATGTGGTGAATGCCATCCATTCTACACTGGTAAACAACGTGATGTTGCAACTGGTGGACGTGTAGATAAATTCAAACAACGTTTTGCTATGGTTGGCGGCAAAAAATAAGATTGTAATGAATCATTATCAAAAAAGGCGCTTAATGCGCCTTTTTGTTTTTACTATGCTTTGGAATTTCATTTTATTCATCGATTAAGCTGGGATCAATGCCTAAATTACGCATTATTTTTTGAGCTTGCATTGGAATAACATCTTCACGATCTTTTTGTAAATCCTCATCACAAGGTAAAGGTTGACCAGTGTAGGCATGCAAAAAGGCTTCACATAATAATTCACTATTTGTGGCATGGCGTAAATTATTTACCTGTCGGCGAGTACGTTCATCAGTTAATATTTTTAGGACTTTTAACGGAATTGACACTGTAATTTTTTTTACTTGCTCACTTTTCTTACCATGCTCTGCATAAGGGCTTATATATTCGCCATTCCATTCCATCATTGTTCACCAGTATTACATTACAATTAATGTGGATAATTTTATCGTTTTTTTTTAATAACTGCAATCTACACATCGAGACAGTTAGACGTCTAGACATGTTGACGGCTTTATTTATTGTGCTATTCTTATACAAAAGGTATCTAATAATAAATAAACGTTTTAGGATGATATTATGGCTAGCCAATCAAGAAATTTAAGCCAAGGAACAATTGCTGTTCGTGGTGGATTAAATACTGATGATCAATATGGAAGTGTTGTTCCAGTGATTACACCTTCAACTTGTTACCGCTATCAAGAGTTCGCTACACCAAGACAATTTGATTACGCGCGTAAATCTAATCCAAGTCGGCGATTAGTAGAACAAACTGTTGCTAAGTTAGAGGGTGGGGCAGATGCAATTTTGACTAATTGTGGTATGTCAGCTATTCATTTGGTTAGTGTTGCATTATTAACCCCCAATGATTTAGTTGTGGCACCTCACGATTGTTACGGTGGCAGTTATCGTCTTTTTAATAGTTTGAGTGAGCGAGGTTATTTTAAAACTAAATTTGTCGATCAATCCGATCCTATTGCATTAAAACAAGCATTGAGTTTAGGGCCTAAATTAGTTTTAATTGAATCACCAAGTAATCCATTATTACGCGTGGTGGATATTCAAGACATTACTCGTCAAGCGCATCAAGCCGGTGCTATTGTTTTGGTTGATAATACTTTTATGACGCCTATTTTGCAAAAACCTTTAGAACTTGGTGCCGACATCGTCACCCATTCTTGTACTAAATTTTTAAATGGCCATTCTGATTTATTGGCAGGAATTTTGGTGTTTAAGGATCAACAACTTGCAACAGATGTGTTATGGTGGGCAAACAATATTGGTACCTTGACTTCATCATTTGATAGTTACCTGTTATTGCGTGGTTTACGTACTTTAGCTGCTCGAGTGAAATTACAACAAGATAATGCGCAAAAAGTAGTGGAATTCTTAGTTAATCATCCTAAAGTTGCAAAAGTTTATCATCCTTCTTTATCGAGTAACCTTGGACATGACATAGCCAAAAAACAACAAAAAGGCTTTGGTTCACTGTTAAGTTTTGAACTTGCAGGTCAAGCAGAGGTTATGCCAAAATTTTTAAAGGCACTCAATATTTTTACCTTAGCGCAATCATTAGGCGGTGTCGAAAGCTTAATTTGCCACCCTGCAACGATGACGCATTCTGGAATAAGTGCAGAAGCGCGTAAAACTGCTGGTATTTCAGACCAGTTATTGCGTATTTCAGTAGGGTTAGAAGAGGTAGATGATTTATTAGCTGATTTACAGCAAGCATTATCGGTTATTTAAACTATTTTTTAGATGATATGGGGATGATGACAAATTATTATTTTCATTATTCCCATTGCGATTAATAGCGCTAAGTTTGGTGACTTAACTCGCTAAATTAAAATAGTCATTCGTCATTTTTTCGATAGCAGCAAGCATGTCATCAACAGTATGTTTTCTGCTTCGACCACATACTTTAGCCATATCTTGACATACCAAACATTGTCTGGATTGATGTCCTAATTGCGTACGTGAAACACTTTGCTCAGTTTTCGCATCAATAACATCGATATCCCATAATCGACCTAATGGATGATTGTTTTCAATTTCGATACAAAGCTGTTTTAATTGATCACTTGAGCATTCGACTGAAATTATTGCTTCATAACCTGTTAACGCACAGAATTGCTCTTCATGTATAATTTGAAGCATATTTTTTGCTAATAAATGGTGAATAGCGGTTATCGCTTCTCTAAACAATACCTTAGTGCCAGTACTCTTTTTTATTGGACCAGGAATGACTAAACTAAGCGAAATAAGTGGAAAAGGGTAACACTTAATTGCGTTACGCTGATGCTCGACTCGTTGTTCTTTGGCCAATAACATCTGTTCAAGGTTAACTGGCGTACCATCATCGAATTTCAATAATATATTAGTCATAATTGAAAAGCATGACATCGTTAGATGTCATGCTATAAAGTGATAAATTAATCTTTAACTTGACGAACAACATCAATGACTGAACCATCACGGAAGTGAACAATACCCACAATTTTATCTTCAAATTCAATTGGTTTTGGTTCACCTGTTAATGAAACAGCACGTTGATATAGCTCTTCAATGGTCATGACCGGTAAATTTGCTGCTTTTAAACGTTCTGCTATTTCAGGACGAGCAGGATTAACCGCAATACCATGATCGGTTACAAGTACATCAACACTTTCACCTGGCGTTACAATAGTGGTGACTTTTTTAATGACTGTAGGAATACGGCTACGAATTAATGGTGCAACAATAATGGTTAAGTTTGCACCGGCTGCTGTATCACAGTGCCCACCTGATGCGCCACGCATCACGCCATCAGAACCCGTTAACACATTAACGTTGTAATCAAGGTCAATTTCTAGTGCACTCAGGATAACAATATCTAATTCATCAACACTTGCACCTTTAGATGCAGGGTTAGCATAGACATTTGTTGATACTTCAATATGATCTTTATTTCTACCTAAAGATTGACCGGCTGCGCCATCAAAGCTTTGTGTATCTAATAAACGTTTTACTAATCCTTTTTCATGCAAATCAACAATACTTGCTGTGATACCACCTAATGCAAATGATGCAGTGATATTTTTAGCACGCATACGATTTTCTAAAAAGCGCGTTGCCGCGGTTGAAGAAGCACCAGAACCGGTTTGGATAGAAAATCCATCTTTAAAATAACCTGAATACTCAATTACATCAGCTGCGTAACGTGCAATCATAAGTTCACGTGGATTGCTGGTAATACGTGCAGCCCCTACGCTAATTTTAGTTGGGTCACCAACCTCATCAACTTTCACAATATAGTCAACTTGATCTTGGCGAATAGATGCAGGATGGTTAGGATAACCAACGATGTCTTCAGTAAGTAATACCACTTTTTTAGCAAATTGGGCATCAACCATGGCATAACCTAGCGCACCACATTGTGATTTACCTGATACACCATTCGCATTGCCTTGCTCATCAGCAGTTGAAACAGCTAAAAATGCGATATCAATATTAATTTCACCACTTTGGATAAGTTTTACTCGTCCACCATGTGAATGAATATGGACAGGGTTTTGCATTAAACCATGTGAAATTGCATCAGCTAATTTACCACGTAAACCAGACGTATAAATTTTTGTGATTACGCCTGACTCGATATGTGGAATTAGTGCTGAGTTACAGCTTAACAATGAGCTTGAAGCTAAAGTTAAGTTTTTGATACCTAACTTACTAATCGTCTCGACAACTTTGTTAATAACCTTATCACCTTCACGAAATGCGTGATGGAAAGAGATGGTCATACCGTCACGTAATTCACATTTGTGTATTGCTTGTTCAATAGAATCACATAATTTTCGTGTATATTTAGACTCATCTTTTAAATAGGGAGTGGTTGTATTCGCGTCAATAAATGGCGTAATATTCTTGAGATCGGGATGCTGTTTAAGCAAATCATCAATTTTTTTGTTTATAGAAGTAGTCATTTTGTCATCCTATCAAAGTTCTTTACGTACACCGGAATATTTTGCTAACTCAATAACTTTTCTAGCGCGTTCAATAATCGGTGCATCAATCATTTTGCCATTTAGAGAAATAACGCCTAGGCCTTTTCTTTCTCCTTCTTCTGCTGCTTCAACCACTTTTTTAGCATTTTCAACATCAGCAGCTGTTGGCGCATATGCATTATGTAGTAATTCGATTTGTCTTGGATTAATCAGTGATTTACCGTTATAACCTAGTTTTTTAATTAGGCTAACTTCTTTTAAGAAACCTTCATCGTCATTAACATTGGAATAAACCACATCAAAGGCATCAATTTTTGCCACACGTGCTGCATGTAAAACTGCACAGCGAGCATAAAACAGTTCGGTACCATCACCACGCTCAGTTTGCATGTCAACTAAATAGTCAAATGCAGCTAGCGCAATACCGATTAAACGAGGAGAAGATTTAGCAATAGAAACAGCATTAACCACACCTTGTGCAGATTCGATTGCTGCCATTAACTTAGTACTACCCACTTCTCGACCACACTCTTTTTCGATTCGTTCAACGTGTGCTTCAAGTTCATGAATATCTTCTGCTGAGTTTGTCATTGGTAAACGAACCACTTCAACACCGGCACGTACCACAGCTTCAAGGTCTTTTAAACCAAATGGGGTATCTAACGCATTAATTCTTACAACCGTTTCGATACCATGTTCTTTATAAACAGGTAGTAATAATGTTTGTGCAACTAATAAGCGAGCCGAATCTTTTTCTTTAATTGAAACCGCATCTTCAAGGTCAAACATGATTGAATCTGGTTTATATACGAAAGATGTTGATAACATTGCTGCATTTGCGCCCGGAAGAAATAACATACTGCGACGTAATTTTTTCATAGTAATTTACTCCAATCTAAGTTTTCTTCTTCAGCGCCGCGTAATACTGCACATTGAATTCTTGCTTTAATCGCGCAATCTAGCGCACCTTTATCATCGATAATTATCATGCCATCGGTTACATTCAGATCACGTAATGTTTGATCGACAACTGCACGAATTTGATCGCCGAATTGTTTATTAACATCACTATTAATAACAATTTCTATCCCTGTATTTGGCATAACTTTGACTAACAAATCACTCGATTCGAGAGTCCCAGCCATGGCTTCTTTTTGTATTTTCATTTTTTTACCTTTTAAAATGTATTAAATTTTAAATTTATCCAAATTAGCTGAAAGATAGTCCCAAGTTGTTGTTGGAACTAACTGTTTTATTTGTTCATATTGCCCCGATGCTAATAATTTTCTAACTAATGATGCCGATATAATCGTATCGCCTTCGGTTTTTCGCTCAATTTCAACAACAGTAATTGGTGATGAATGGCTAACCGTATTATCCATAAGCCAATAGCGCATAGCTTCATTATAGGCTTTAGTCACTTCATCATTCGGTTCAGTTCCAACGAAGCGGTAGCTGATATTTAGCGCTGGGGCGATATAATTTCGAAAAATAAGCAGGTCGATTCCCATATAAGCGTAATTGATCTTCGCTTTATCTTTTAAAAAATAAGTAGGGAATGTTGCTCTTGAAATAATATAAGGTGAACTTGCATGGACTGTCACATTCTTGAACTGTTTGGTACCTTCTTGTACTAACTTTATTCGAGTTTCAAATGAAAATAATGAGGCATTTTCATTGACAACAAAAACATGCAACCAGTCACATTGATTTGCCGCATATTCGACAAGATATTGGTGACCTTTGGTAAAAGGGTTCGCATTCATCACAATGCTACCAATCTTTTTACCTTCTTGTTGTAGGCTACTAAGTTGTTTACAGTACTGTTGAATACCAACAGGGGTGTTTTCCATCAGCACAACAAGATTTGTTATTTCAACAATAGGATAAAAACCGCATCCCTTAAAAAAATCAATATTTTCAGGTTTTGTATATAAAAATAGATGAAAATAGCCTTGTTCGTTGGCATATTTTATAGTGTGATCCATTAAGGTTAAATTAAGCTGATTACCTCGATATTCTGGATCAATAGCAACACATTTGATGATGTCACGGTCCATACCTGCACAAGCAATAATTTTACTGTTAATTTTTGCTACTGTAAAAATGGTCACTTGAGAGTCTAAGTCAAGATCTGATAACGCGAGTAACTGTTTTATCGCTTGATAATCTTGTTCTGACTTCGAAATATCAATAACTTCATAATCAGCTAAATCATACATAATGTTACCTTTTTTCTGCAACAACAGTGTTAGTTAGACGTCCGATTTTAGTAATTTCTACTTCTATTTTATCACCATCTTGCATAAACACAGGTGGATGACGTTTTTTTCCTACCCCACCTGGTGATCCTGTTAGGATAACATCACCCGGCGATAAATGTGTAAAAGTACTGATATATGCAATTAATTCAGGTACAGTATGAACCAAATTAGAAATTGAGTCATGCTGCATTTGTTGACCATTTAGGTAAGTGGTCAGTGATAATACAGTCGGATCAGGAATTTCATCAGTGGTTGTTAAATTTGGACCAAATGCGCCAGTACTTGGCCAATTTTTACCAGCTGTAAACCAAGTATATTGCCAATCACGAATAGAACCATCCATGTAACAACTGTAACCTGCTACGTGTGATAAAGCATCTTCTTGCTTAATTCTAAAACCAAATTTACCAATAACAATGGCTAATTCACCTTCGTAATCTAACTCATTTGTAATAGCAGGTTTAATAATATTGGTTTTATGACCAGTTTGTGAATCAGGAAAACGAACAAATAATGTCGGCGCAGAACTGGTTTCATTAAATTCTGCTCGTTTTTCTGCATAATTCATTCCTACACATAGAATTTTGTTAGGATTTGGAATGACTGGTAAATACGTAATGTCTTGTTCATCAATGTCACATGGTGCGTCAAGAAAGGTTTTGGCAATAGATAATCCTTCTTTGTCTGCAAGTAATGATTTTAAGTCGACGTATTTATTGTCTAATTTTTTTCTTAAATCAATAATGCCATTTTCAGTGAGAAGACCAAAACTTGCTCGATCAGAGACAAGATAACTGACAAGCTTCATGAAAACTCCTTAAAAGCTGTTTATGTTGATTGTAAATACAAAATAAAAATGAACAACCTTAGTATAAACCAAGGTTGCTCTTAAATATGTTAAAACTATACTAAGAAATTGCCGAGAATGAGTAATGATACTGATACATTGATCGCACCACCGATACGGGTAGCAATTTGAGCAAATGGCATTAATTCCATACGTTCAGCGGCAGTTAAGATAGCAACGTCACCTGTTCCACCTTGACCGCTTTGACAACATGAGATTACTGCTGCATCAACTGGATACATGCCTAATTTTTTAGCTACAAAGAATCCAGTGGTAACTAAACTAACAACAGTACACACAATAACTGTCAAGTTTACTAATGTAAAGGCTGATACAATTTTATCCCAAGGTGTGATTGCGACACCTACAGCAAATAAGATTGGGTAGGTAACAGAGGTTTGGAAGAATTTGTAAACCACTTGTGAACCACTTAATACTTTTGGTGAAACACCTGATACTAATTTTACAAGAACTGCAGCAAATAACATACCAACTGGTGCAGGAATACCTGTTACTTTATGACCAATCATACCAACCATATAAAGAATAGCGGCTAATAATACACCTGAAGCAAAAGTTGTTACATCAATAACTGAATCAGCTTTAGTTGTTTTACTGCCAGCAATATCGTTTTCATCCGCTGGTAATAAACGACCATTACCGGTTAAATGTGGATACGCTTTACCAATACGGTTAAGAACACCACCACAAATAATACCTGTTAAACCACCTAACATAACAATTGGTAATACTCGGCCAAGCGCTTCACCTTGTTCCATACCTAAAATTGCAGCATAGCCAATTGAAAGTGGGATTGCACCTTCACCAACGCCACCTGCCATGATAGGTAATACTAAGAAGAAGAATGTTTCAAATGGTGTTAAACCAAGTAGATAACCTACACCTACACCAACAAGCATTCCGACAATTTCACCGCAAACCATTGGGCCAAAGATTTTTAAGAAACCTTGAATAAGGGTTTTCTTATCCATGTTCATGATACTACCAACGATGATACAACAAATGTATAAATAAAGAATGTGAGTATCTTTATAGAACTTCGTTGTCGCTTCAACAACCGGTTTAGGTAGAATGCCATAATAGACTAAAGCAGACGGAATAAAGGTTGCACAAATTGCCGCTGCACCCATTTTACCTACGATTGGCAAACGTTTACCAATTTCGCCACATAAAAAACCAAAAAAGGCACAAGTAACGACCATCACTACGATTTCACTTGGTAGTTTGCCTGTTACTAAAACTTCAGCGAAAATTAAGATACCCGCTATAATAAATAGCGGTAAAGGAATCACACCAATTTTATAATTATCCATAAGTTTCCACCATCCGTATGGCCAAAACTTTTGCGTGTTACATTCGCTTTGTATGTTATCTTTAACCGTTTCATTCTGCTTTTTTTCAACTGAATTGAAATCCACCATATTTTTTTTATCTCCAAAATATTTTTGCTTTGTTTGAATGGCGCATATAGTGACAAAATATTAATACTATTTTTGTGATATAAATCATAAATTGACAGTGGTTTTTATGGTTTTAAAGGCTCTATGTTTTTTAATCATGTGTTAAACTCACCATTAGCGATATTAAATAGACAATTAAGTATAAAAATGCGAAAACGTATTCATCTATCATTTACAACAAAATTATTTTTCTCTCTTTTAATTTTTTCATTAATTATTCTAGCTTTACTACAAAGCTATATATGGAATTTGACAGAAACCTCGCTGTATCGAAGTTTAGGCGAAAAAGCACAAATTCAAGCCAAGGAACTGGCTGTTATACCGAGTTTAATCAAGTATGTTGAAGAAAGAGATACTGATAAAATAGCACAATTGATTTCGGATATTTATGAACAAAGCGACGCAAGCTATATTGTAATTGGCGATGCTCAGGCCTATCGTTTATATCATACCGCAAATAGTGCATTAAATTCCCCTATGGTTGGTGGTGATAATCACGAAGTGTTAAGTGGTAATAGTAGTGTTACTATAAGCCAAGGCTCACTAGGTTTAGCCCTGCGCGGAAAAGCACCAATTATTGATAAGGGTAAAGTTATTGGTATTGTTTCGGTTGGTTATATGATTGATGACATTCATGTCTTACATGTTAATCAATTTATTCCGATTATTATTTTTTGTTCACTCCTATTTTTGGCATTGTTTATTTTTTCATTTTGCTTTTCTAAATCCATCAAAAAGCAGATGTTTAATTTAGAACCAAACGAAATTGCATTACTGGTTAAAAGTCAAAAATCGATTATGGAGTCAATTTTTGAAGGCATTATCGCAATTGATCTTAACTACAAAATAATCAATATCAATCAATCGGCAAGAAGTATGTTAAACTTTAATAATGATGATGATGATTTGCTTAATCATAATCTACGTGATTTTATTCAATCTAATGATTTTATTTATGGTAGCGATAATCAAAATCAAGATATCCATGATTATATTTGTTATTTTAACGAAACGAGTGTTATTGCTAATAGGATTAGAATTATTGTTGATGATAAAATACAAGGTTGGGTAATCACATTTCGTAACTTCAACGATATTAACGTATTAAGTATGCAATTGACCCAAGTTACCCAGTATGTTGATAATTTAAGGGCAATTAGGCATGAACACCTAAACTGGATGGCAACGTTATCTGGTTTAATTTATATGAAGCGTTATGATGAGGCACAGTCATTTATCGCTTTACATTCAGCTGATAATCAAAATAATTTAGATTTCATTACCCAGCATTTTAAAATAGCCGCTATTTGTGGATTATTAATTGGTAAATATTCAAAATCACATGAAATTGGTTTGAACTTAATATTTGACCCGGCGTGTCAATTAAATGCATTACCTGCTTCAATATCTGAAACTGAATTTATGTCTATATTGGGTAATCTGCTTGATAATGCATTTAATGCGTGTTTAAAAAACGATAATGGTGATAAATCCATTTATTTATATATAAGTGATGCTACAGACGAAATTGTCATTGAAGTAAGCGATCAAGGTTGTGGGGTAGAAGAAGAGCTTCGAGACTCTATCTTTGAACCGGGCGTTACTTCACAAGATAGTAAAGAACATGGTATTGGTTTACACCTTGTGTCAACCTACATAAAAAAGGCAAATGGTTATATTACATTTGGAGATAATCAGCCTTACGGAACAATTTTTTCCGTTTTTATACCAAAAAAATAGAGGTTAAAGTATGCAAGAAAATAAAGAAGATGCTATTAAAGTTCTCATTGTTGAAGATGAGCCTATTTTAGCTGAATTAAATGCTGATTTTATTCAGCGAGATACAAAAGTAAAAGTCGTTGGTATTGCTTCCAATTTAGAGGAAGCAAAAAAGATGGTAGAAAAGTTAAAACCCACTTTAATTTTATTAGATAACTATTTACCCGATGGTAAAGGGATTGAATTATTCGAATATATTATTAATAACAACTTAAATTGCTATGTTATTTTTATTACCGCAGCTAGCGATATGGATACTTGTAGTAAAGCCATTAGATATGGAGCATTCGATTATTTAATTAAACCGGTGTCTTATCAACGTTTAAAACACTCGTTAGCACGTTTTGAACTGTTCTTATATCGTCAAAGCTTACAAAAACATGTCAATCAGCGAAGAATTGATGAACTGTTCAACCTACAAACCAAAGATTTTGTTGATATTAATCGTCATTCAAAAGGGATAGAGGAAATTACCTTGCAAAAGGTTAAAGATCTTTTTATGCATACCGATACCCCTCAAACCGTTGATGAAATTGTTGAAAAAGCAAAAATCAGTAAAACTACAGCTAGACGCTATTTAGAGTACTGTGTTCAAACTAAAGTATTAACTGTCGAACTTAATCATGGAAAGATAGGCCGCCCTGAAAGATTGTACAAACGTTTAGGTAAATAGTTATTGTTGTTAGGTTAATTATTTGCTCAGACACCATCTTCTATATAATTGATAATTATATAAATATGCTTATTTGTTATTTTATCCATTAATTTTTTGATGTTAGATTGATTTTATCCAAGGGTTGGATTGTTTGAAATTAACGCATCAAAAAATAGGAGTAAGCATATGGCCATTGCGATAGGAAAAGTTGTTACTACCGAAAATAATGAAATTAACCAAGACGGTGCTTTTGTTCGTCAAACAAATCGTTTTGATACCCCATTTGGAAATAAACCGGGTATGTTACCGGTTGAGGCTGGTCGTTATCGTTTAATTTGGGCGGCGATTTGTCCTTGGGCACATCGGCAGATGATTGTTATCAAATTATTAGGTTTGGAAAATGTGATCAGTGTTGGCAAAGTTGCGCCAATTCGCACTGAGCATGGTTGGGAGTTTTCACTTGATCCTAATGGTGTTGACCCAGTGTTAGGCATCCGTTATTTACCAGAAATTTACGCTAAAACCGATCCTGAATATAATGGACGAGCAACAGTCCCGACCGTTGTCGATGTAAAAACCGGCAAAGTTGTCAACAACGACTATTTTAAATTAACCAACTATTGGGAAACCGCATTCAAACCTTTCCATAAAGCGGGTGCGCCTGATCTCTATCCGGAACATTTACGTACTGAAATTGATGAATTGAATGATGTGATTTTTCATGAAGTCAATAATGGTGTTTATAAAGCGGGATTTGCTCGCTCACAAAAAGCTTACGAACACGCTTATCATCTTGTTTTTAATCGATTAGATGAATTAGAAAAACGCCTAAGTAAGTCTCGATATCTTTTTGGTGATCACATTACCGATTCGGATATTCGCTTATACGTTACATTAGCGCGTTTTGATGTGGCTTATTATGCTGCTTTTAACACAAATCGTAATCGAATTATTGATTTTCCTAATTTATGGGCTTATGCCCGAGATCTTTATCAAATCCCCGCTTTTGGTGAAACAACCGATTTTGAGTCAATTAAAAAAGGGTACTTTTTAGGTAATAATGCCCACAATCCTTATGATATTTTGCCCTTAGGGCCTGATGTTAGTCATTGGCATACTCCTCATAACAGAGATAAACAATTTCGTACTCATCAATAATTGATTATTGGGATAATACGCATGCCAAATATATTAGATTTCGGATTGATATTTACTCAAATACCTACGTTACTGGCTTATTTGCCAGTCACGTTATTTATTACCTTTTTTTCAATGCTGCTTGGCGTAATGTTTGGGTTAGTGATTGCCATTGTTAAAATGAATAAAATTCCTGTTCTTTCGCAACTAGCATCGGTTTTTGTTTCATTTATTCGAGGAACGCCTTTACTTGTTCAGCTTTATTTAAGCTTTTATGGGATCCCAATTGTTCTGCGTTATATCAACTATTTTTATCATACTGATTTTAATATTAATAGTGTGCCTCCAATGCTATTTGTACTCATTGCCTTTTCTTTTAATGAAGCTGCTTATAACTCCGAGACTATACGAGCCGCGTTACAATCGGTCAGTAAAGGTCAAATTGAGGCGGCACAATCGTTAGGGATGAGTTATAGCCAATTGTTACGACGTATTGTTATTCCTGAAGCATTTATTGTGGCCTTACCAAATCTTGGTAATGCTTTTATCGGCTTGCTTAAAGGAACTTCGTTAGCCTTTGTCTGTTCAGTCACTGAAATGACAGGTCGCGGTAAAACCTTAGCAGGACACAGTTATCGTTATTTTGAGGTTTATATCTCTTTGGCACTTATTTATTGGGCTTTAACCATTATTATTGAATTAATCATTAAGTATATGGAAAACCGGTTAACGATTTCTGACAGTGTGAATACACCCAGTTATCGCCGAGGAAAATTATTATGATTAAGGTACAGAACTTAACGTTATCTTTTCAGGATAATCTTATTTTAGATCATCTTAATTTCGCCATAAAACCGCATGAAGTCGTTGCTATTATCGGCGCATCGGGAGCAGGTAAATCCACTTTACTACGCTGTTTAAATTTACTTGAAAAACCCCAGCAAGGTAACATCCAAATTGATAATTTTGGCTTGGATGTTAGCCGCATTAAACAACGTGATATTGTTCAGTTTCGCCAAAAGTCAGCTATGGTATTTCAACAATTTAATCTTTTTCATCAAAAAAATGCCTTAGAAAATGTGATGGAGGGTTTGATTATTGTAAAAAAATTGCCAAAGGAGAAAGCACGTAAAATTGCGCATGAAAAGCTTGTTCAAGTCGGACTTGAGGGGCGAATGTACCATTATCCAAAACAGCTATCTGGAGGGCAACAACAGCGAGTAGCGATTGCCAGAGCATTAGCGATGGACCCTAAAGTGTTACTGCTTGATGAACCCACTTCAGCGCTCGATCCTGAGTTAGTTGGCGAAGTATTATCGACCATCAAATTAGCCGCACAATCAGGGATTACGATGATCCTTGTTTCGCACGAAATGAGCTTTGTGCATGAAGTAGCTAGTCGAGTACTGTTTTTAGATAAAGGACAAATTATTGAAGATGGTTCACCTAAGCAGGTGTTTAATAATCCGACCCAACCACGAACCAAATCTTTTTTAGCAAGATATTTTAGTGCAATGCAAATGGATTATGAAATCTAATCAGTTTAAGAGGTATCAATGAGTATAAAGATTCAACAACATTGTGAAAATATTAATTGGCAAGATGTTGCCGATTTATTGGCTTTTTATGGACTTAGTTCGCTCGATGCAACAGCGCAAGAGCGAGTGTTTAAAAACAGTTATGGTGTGATTTTTTTGCTGGAACAAGATCGCGTTGTGGGCGTTGGTCGTACATTATCGGACGGTATTTGTCAGGCGGCAATTTATAACATTGCATTAGCTAAACACTTGCACGGGCAACAATATGGACGTTTAATTGTAGAAAAGCTCGTTGAGCAGGTACAGCATTGCAATATCATTCTTTATACTCATCCACAAACAGTAGAATTTTATAAAAACTTAGGGTTTGATTTAATGAAAACAGGTATGGCTCGATATCAGGCCGATCATCGAATTGAAATGAAAAATATGGGTTTTATTTAAGGTTAACTCAATAATGCTCATTTAAAATGAAAGGAGAATTACGGTATGAACTATAAAAAATGGTATGGTTTTGTCATCTTAGCCGCGTTGTTTTTGTCTGGTTGCGATAACCAAAATAAAGATTCACAATCCACAACAAAACAAAAAATTATTATTGGGACTTCAGGATCGCCAAACCCTTTTACAACGGTCGATGAAAAAGGGGAATTGGTGGGTTATGATATTGATGTGGTGAAAGCCATATTTAGCGAGTTACCTCAATATGAAATTAGTTTTGAAGTGACAGAATTCTCATCTGTTTTAGCTGGACTTGACTCTCAGCGTTATCAAGTTGGTGCCAATAATTATGCTATGAATGAAAAGCGCAAAGAAAAATATTTCTATTCCGATCCAATTTTTAAAAACCAGTATGTTATTGCTGTGGCTAAAAGTAACAATGACATTAATCGATTTTCTGATCTTCAAGGAAAATCAACTGAAGTCACACCAGGACTTAATTATGCGACAGCATTAGAAACCTACAATGAACAAAACCCCAATAATCCTGTTAAAATTGTTTATAGTGAAGCCGATTTACTACCTGTGTTGCAACATGTCGAGAGTGGTCAATACGACTTTCAATTAATAGATAACGTGATGCTATCGCAATATATCAATGAGCATAAACTCAATCTCAAAACGATAGAATTAAGTCAAGAAGATGGTGATCGTATTGGTTCTCCATTTAGTTATTTGTTAATTAGTAAAGGCGCAAGTGGTGAGCGATTAACTCAAGATATTAACCAAGGTATACAAAAAATTATCAATAATGGCAAACTAACGGCAATCAGCCAACACTATTTTGGTGCGGATTATTCACCTAAATAAGCTTTGTTCTGTTAGATAACCGAGTTTATTTATTACGCTAATGGCAAATACACATCGGTTATCATCTCTGATGCTGGAATAGTTAATCCTACATTTACGTAATGAAAAATCGGTGGATAACTGCCTATTTTCTATCTACTTTGTGGTAACCACTGTTCAAGTAAATAGATAATAGCTTGGTTATTATTTCGCGAACCAATATCACGAGCCTTGGCACAACGGAGCGCGGGAATAGTTTTACTGACAATGCCATAGGCATTTTTAGCAATAGGTTTGTCTATTGAAATAGCAAAATCGACGTGATGCTGTTCTAAAGGTGTGATAGCGGGATTGGTGTAATGGATACCATAACATCGGTATTTTTCGTTATCAAATAAGTTGTTCTCTTGTCGCCATTTAATGAGTTTATTGACAGTTTCATGTTCTAACAGTGGCGAACCATGATGTTCGATAACCGCTAAATTTGTTGCGGGAAATCGCACAATTTCAACATCCATAATAACCTCAGTCACGTTATCTTCGTATCCTACTTATAATCATACTGAAATTCTTCATTGTTACTAGCATTGATTATTAAATATTATAAATTGACTTGACAAGCTAGCGGCACAACCAGATAATGGCGCCGTTTTTTTAACCTAAACTTTTTATTATAGCGAGGTGGCAAAATGCCTGTAGTTAACACTTTATCTTAATGCCGGCACGGTATTTTCTATCATATTGTATTTTTGCTTTTACCTCTCAAAGCATTCTCGTTGCACTTCAATTTATAGATTTTTGCCTTGTCGGTTTTCCCTTATATTTTTGGAGAAAACATCATGACAATGGAATCTTATATTCAAAATTTAGAATTAATTAAATATCCAAGAACACCCCATTTACAGGGTTCACGCTTACAATTTGGTGATAGCACCGACGGACAGCGTGCTTATAACCAGTTACATAATTGCTATATTGTCGTTGAAGAAAAACTCGATGGCGCTAACTGTGCTATAAGCTTTTCGCAAAGTGGCGAACTGTTATTACAATCGCGCGGCCATTACTTAATGGGAGGTTCAAGAGAGCGTCAATTTAATCTATTAAAACACTGGGCTAGTGTACATGAACATTGGCTATTAGAGCGGTTAGAAGATCGTTATATCATGTATGGTGAATGGTTACATAAAAAACACACTATCTTTTATGATGCATTACCTCACTATTTTTGTGAATTTGATGTTTGGGATAGACAGCAACAATGTTTTTTATCGACCCAAAAGCGGCATCAGCTATTAGCTAATGGTCCGGTTTTATCGGTACCGGTGCTATTTGCTGGGCAAGCACCGACTAAATTAGCTGACTTATTAGCGTTAGTTAAACAGTCTTTAGCCAAAACTCAGCATTGGCAGGCTTGTTTTGAAAAAATAGTCACACGTGACAAGATTGATTTAGCCAAAGCGTGGCAGCAGTGTGACCGCTCGGATTTAATGGAAGGGCTGTATTTAAAAATCGAAAGCGAACATCACACAATCGATCGTTTAAAATGGGTGAGACAAGATTTTGTACAAGCTATTTTAGACGCTGGTCAACACCATTTAGAGCAGCCGTTTATTGCCAATCAACTTGCTGATAATGTCGATTTATACGCACCACAGTTAACCGTCAATTGGAATCAGCAAGTTGGCGTAGGGAGATAAATAATGGACTATTTACAATTACAACAGCAAGTGGCTAACAGTATTGCTAAAGATAATTTCGATGACTGGTTAACGTGTATTCCAGCATTAACTGCGCTTATTACCACACCACAAGACCCGTTGCATCATGGTGAAGGTAATGTTTGGATACATACACAAATGGTATTGCGCGCATTAATTGAACAAACTGAGTTTGCAAAAGCTACCGAGGAGCAACAATTTGTATCATTTATGACAGCGTTGTTACATGATATTGCTAAACCAGAAACCACCGTGATTGATGAGGTCACGGGTAAAATCAGTCAACCAAGACACTCCCAAAAGGGGGAAATTCGTAGCAGAGTATTGTTGTGGCAAATGGCCGTCCCTTTTGAACTACGTGAACAGATATGTCGTATTATCGCTGTTCATCAAGTTCCGTTTTTTGCGTTAAGTGATACGCATCAGCGCTATTCACCCCAATACCTTGTGCATCGTCTGTCATGGCAATTACCGGTTTGGATGCTTTGCCTGCAAGCGAAAGCGGATATGCTGGGGCGTATATGTGCTGATAAAGCTAGAACTTTGGATGAAGTGGAGTTATTTAAACAACTCGCGCTAGAAGAAGAGTGTCTGTATCAACCTCGCCAATTTGTTGATGATCATACGCGAGTACACTATTTTCGCGGCAGTAATGTCTTGCCTGATTATGCACTATATCCACAACAAGGATCAAAAGTGATATTGATGTCTGGTTTACCGGCTTCGGGCAAAAATAGTTGGGTGAGTAAGCATTATCCAACATGGCCGGTTGCTTCTTATGATGATGCGCGCAGTGAACTCAAATTAAAGCATGGCGAAAATGAAGGATTAGTGATTCAATTTGTATTAGCTAAGGTGAAACAATGGTTACGAGATAAGCAGCCTTTTATTTGGAATGCTACCCATTTGTCACAGGATATGCGGCAAAAAGCACTCGATTTACTCTATGCTTATCACGCCGAGGTTGAAATCGTTTATATAGAACAACCGGAACAAGAGTTATATCGGCGTAATTTAAAACGCGATACAAGCTTAGCGAATAAAAAAATTCAGCGCATGTTTAGTAAATGGCAAGTTCCCTTACCGACCGAAGCACATCAGGTTAGCTATGTGATAAATCAGTAATTAACACAATTTTCAGCAATAGAATGGGGCTTTATTTAGCCCCATATTTGTCAATTGATAGCTATGAAAGGGTTAAACTCCATTATCTTTAATCACTTTTTGATACCAATAGAAGCTATCTTTTTTGATACGATTTAGTGTTTTTAAGTCATGATCATCTCGATCAACATAAACAAAGCCATAACGTTTTTTAAATCCTTGATGAGAACTTAATAAATCAATGACTGACCATGGGCAATAACCAAATAACTCAACACCATCTTCAATCGCATCATGACAAGCTGAAATATGAGCTTTAATATAATCAATGCGATAATCATCATGCACTTTATTATCAGGTGTTAATTCGTCCGGTGTACCTAAGCCATTTTCAGTAATGATTAGGGGTAAGCGGTATTGTCGATAATATTCATTGAGGACTAAACGTAAACCCATTGGATCAATTTGTGCACCGTAAGTGCTTGCTGTTAAATTCGGGTTTTTTTCAATTTTAAAGTAACCATACAGATCAAAATCGATATCATTATGTTTAGTGCCAAATGGATGCTTTGCATCTTCCGGCAAATAGCTTGCGACTAATGTTCGATAGTAATTGACCGCAATAAAATCCGGTTTAGCTTGTTTTAAAATGTCGGCATCTTCCGGCTGGGTTTGTGGATAGATACCACAACGTTGTAAATAGTGTTTGTAATAACCTGGGTAATCACCGAAACAATACATTTCTAGGGCATAATTAGTTTTAAAATTATCATTCATTTTAGCTGCCCAAACATCCATTGGTTTGTTACTTGCAGGGTAGGTCATGGTGGATGATACCGCCGGTCCCACTTTGCTTCCCGCAATTAGCTCATGACAATCATTAGTTGCCATCGCATGCGCAACAAACATGTGGTAATCCATTTGTGCTCTCACTTTTTCAGTATCTGCTGGTGCGACTTTATACATGTTCATTCGTTCATTAACTCGAATCATCAAATTTTGTTCATTATTGATTTGCCAATGTTTTACCCGATCGCCAAATGCTTTATAGCAGACCTGAGCATAGCGTCTAAACGCATCGACACAACGGCGGTCTTGCCAACCATTATATTTATCAACTAATGCAAAAGGTAAATCAAAATGATAAAGGGTGATAAATGGAATGATATCGTTTTTGATTAATTCGTTTATTACTCGATTATAAAAATCGATCCCAGCTTGATTTATTTCACCATCGCCATCAGGAATAATACGTGCCCAAGATATGGAAAAACGATAAGTTTTTAAGCCCAACTCTTTAAACAACGCAATATCACTCTCTACATGGTGATAAAAATCACTGGCAACTTTGCTATCGGCTTGTACTGCTGAGCGTTGAAATGAATTATAATCAGCAACTGTCATTCCCTTGCCATCGGCATCCCATCCACCTTCAATTTGAAATGCAGAAGAGGATGCACCCCACCAAAAATCCTTAGCAAATGTTTTCATATTTTTACCTCTAAACTTGAATAAATAATAATTGGTCTTGATAACTAACGTCGATATCTTTGGTGTAATCGACATTTTTATATTGTTCTGAATTAACGACAATTATTGATGTTGTTAAATCATATTGTTGTTGTTTAATCTTATCGATGTCAAAGGATACAATTTTAGTCCCTTGTTTAATGTGTTGCCCCACTTCAACATAAGATTGAAAATAGTTGCCTTGCAGGTTTACCGTATCGATACCAATATGGATTAGTAACTCTAATCCATTATCTAATTTTAAACCTATGGCATGTAAAGTGGGATAAAGTACTGTAACTGTGCAATCTGCTGGCGCAATGACTTCACCGATTTCTGGATATATAGCGACACCTTTACCCATCGCGCCAGATGCAAACACTTCATCTTTAACTTCACTAAGTGCAATAACATGCCCTTTGATAGGCGAGGTAATAGTCTGATCGGAAAGTAATAAATCTGGGCTATGCGTTTGGTTTGATGTAGACATTTCCTCGCTTGGTAGATCTTGAAATCCAACAATCATCGTTAAAATGCATGAACCGAAAAAAGCAAAAGATATGCCAATTAAATAGCATAAAAATGCAGTTGTACCGGCTTCAGCGTAAACAGGAATGGTTAATACCCCTTGATTGGCAAAAGCAGTACCGTACGATCCTCCCCAGCCCATTAGCCCGCCAGCGATAGCGCCACAAATAACCGCACAAATCATCGGTTTTTTTAATCTTAAATTTGCACCATAAATTGCGGGTTCAGTAATCCCAAATAAAGCGGTAATGGTTGCCGATGCCGCAACTGTTTTTAAATTTTTATTTTTGGTTTTGAAAAATACACCTAATGCCGCGCCAGCTTGTGAAAAATTGGCGGCACCAGCAAAAGCGAGTAAGTTTTGCCGACCAGTTTGCGCTACGTCATTAATGCCGATTGGCACAATTGCCCGATGTGCACCAAAGATGACTAATATACACCAGATACCACCAATAAATGCCCCTAATAAAATAGGGCTAACACCCATAATGTAGTAATAGATCCAGTTTATAAATTCGCCAATGTAGATGCCAATAGGACCGAAAATTAGTAATGTAGCTGGTATCATAATCAGTAATGAAAAGGTTGGTACCATGATAATTTTCAATACTTCAGGGATGATAAATTCTAAAAATCTTTGTACGTAACTTAAAATGAATATGGCTAAAATAATTGGAATAACGCTAGAGGTGTAACTTGCTTTGGTTAATTCAATAGTAAACAGAGTGACTTCAGTTTTACTTGCCATTAAAGTGACAATTGATGGATAGCACAGCGTTGCCCCTATGATCATCGATATAAATTCGTGGGCTTTAAATACTTTTGCAGCGGTATAGCCAAGTATTATTGGCATAAAGTAGAAAACTGCATCTGATGCAGCATGTAAAATCGTATAGGTGTTGTAAGTTTTGATATCTGTTTGATAGTAATAATTACCAATCATAACAGCAATCGCTAAAATTCCTTTTAACATACCAGATGCGGCAATTGCCGGAATCACGGGCGTAAAAATAGCAGCAAAAGCGTTAAGAATTTTTACGCCAATTGATACTTTAGGTGGCGTTTGTTCGCTGGTCTCTAATTTTCCGAGTAATGGTATGATTTCTTGATAAATTTTGGTGACTTTATTTCCTAGTACCACTTGATATTGTCCACTGCTTTCTACAACCGAAATAACGCCCTCTGTTTGTAATAATTTTTCACGATTCGCTTTGTTGCTATCAACTAATTGAAATCTTAAACGAGTAAAGCAATGCGTTAAGCTAACAACATTAGCTTTACCGCCGACTAATTGTAAAATTTGTTGTGCAATACTTTGATAATCCATTATTTTCTCCATTACATTACCGAATGGTTACACACTGATAAAAACTAAAATCCGCCAAATAAGGTATAGGGAATATCGGTTATAAAAATTTATAGAAGATATTTTCTGCTAATTTGTAAAATTATTTTTATCGTTGTTTGACTTACTTCAAGCTAACATAGTTTAAAAATTTAGACAAGATGGATTTGTTTGTTGCTAAATATCTAATTTAGATATATTTTTACATAAAGTAATTATAAGAAATAAAATGTTGTTCCAATGAAAGTGGCAAAAAAAAGATCGTATTTGTTGTTGTGTATTGTGTTTTTTTTCTGGTATGCACAATATATTTATATTCCTTATCAAACCCCTTATTTAACTGCAATCCATATGACGACCAATTTTATTGGTATGGTGGTTAGCGCCTATGGTGTTTCACAGTTATTTTTACGCATACCGGTTGGGTTATTAGCCAATGTTAAAGAAAAGCATAAGATATTTATTGTATTAGGATCATTTTTAGCTGGATTTGCTTCAATTATTCGTCTTATACAGCCTACAGGTTGGGGATTTTTGATTGGTAATATTATTTCAGGATTTGCCAGCGCCATGTGGATATCATTTATGGTGTTGTTTATGGGGTTTTATCCTAAATCGAAAAAAAGTTATGCCACTAGTTTAATTATTATGGTAAATAATCTTGGTATTTTTTTAGCATTTTTATCAAGTACCTTGCTATTTGAATATTTCGGGATGCAATTTATCTGTTTACTTAGTTGTTTAAGCGGATTTATTGCTTTTATCTTAGCTATCAGACTGAAATACCCTGAAAAAATTCATCACAATTTTGAATATCATAATTTGCTTAACGTGTTTTTTGATCGCAAATTACTGTTTTTTTCTTTGTTGGCTTTGATTCAGCAGGGGATACAAATGTCGACAACCATGTCATTTACTAATCAGATATTAAGTGGATTAGGTGCAAGTTCAAGCTTAATTGGTTTATCTTCAATAATTTATATGTTGGCATCAGTCTTGTTTGGTAAAGTGGGGGCAAGTAACTTGGTTAATAAATTAAGTATATCTACTTGGATTATTCTGTCTTTTATGTTGCTGGCGTTATATTGCATTTTGATACCGCAGAGTTCATCACCTTATGCCATTTTATTACTACAAATTATTCCTGGAATGGGTACAGGAATATTATTTTCTTTTTTAACGTTTGAAGCAACATCTACTATTCCAGCTTATGCGCGATCGGCAGCGATGGGATTATTTCAAGCGATTTACGCATTGGGTATGACATTGTTTCCTGTTATTGTTGGATACGTAAGTTTACGATATTCAATGCGTATCGCTTATTTAATTTTAGCGATTATGGCTATCTTGGGGGCTGTTGTGTATGGGATTTATCATTTAAAAATAAATAAAAAACAGGATTGATGTTTTTTGTTACAGCCTTGATATATATGAATTTAAACAAAAGAGGTGAATGTTATCAGTTAAAGTAATATAACACCTGCTTGCATAGGGTTGAGTTAACCAAAGCCCATCAATGGTATTGATGTGATGAATCCATCTGATTATAGTTGTACAGATGAATTAGTACTGTGATAAGAACCAAGTAATGGCGATAAGATCAGCTGAGCCACCGGGACTTAAATTACGTTTTATCAACTCGTTATCAAGCTGATTTAATTTTTGTTGGCCATGAGTATGAATCACACCACCGTGTAAAATCAGTTTTTTAGCTTGTTGTTGGACAAAGGCTAATCCATCAAGTCCCCCTCTTGCAACCAAATTGGTATCTTGGTTAAATGCGAGCAGATATAATAAGGTTTGTAATAAGCAAGTTTCCTCATCGTAACCACTTTGCTGCATATTTTTTAAAATAGGTAATGAAATGTTTTTAACTGTTGCGTAACCTGACTCCGCTTCACCCCGTGCCCCAGGAAGATTATGCAGTTTATACAGCTTTTCGCCAATTGAATGAGATCGATTATGTTGTTTTAATTCCTTATTGACGATACCTTGGCATATTATTGATACTTGCTCGCAAATTGTTTGCATTTGACATGCTAAGCCGAGTTGTTCAAGTTTGCCTATAGCGCCAAGTAATAAACCGAAAGCAAATATACCACCTTTATGGGTATTGATTTGATTAGTTGCATTAAACATGGCTTGTTCACATTGCATGCCTAAGGGTCTAATACCGTCTAAAAAAACAGTGGGGTCTTGATGAGCCGATTGTTTACCATATTGATAAAACTGTTCAAACCAAGTTGAAATAGCTGAAATGCTTTGGATAAATGTTTGAAAATCCATATCACGGTGTGCGCCATTATTGTTCATATCAACTAGCCCAGGCTTAGGCGATAAGCAAATTTCCTTAATTAATGCCTTAATAGCTAGTTGCGCAGGTAAACTAAAGTTGTTAGGGTTGATGAGTTGCGATTCTAATAATGTCACTTGCTGTGAATATTTACTCATTATTGTCTAATACCTATCATACGGTTACTGTATTTTGGTTGTATTAACGAGATGCTTAGGGTGTGCTAAGTTGATCTCGTTTAATGTATTTTAAGTCTATTATCTAAAGCTCTGTAATAGGTGTTAACCATTTATACTCAAATCGGCGGATTGCACGCCTATTTCATCCACCTAATTATTTAGCAACTAGATGGATTTATTATCACGACTAAAAATCACCATGTGAATGTGGCACAATCACTTCTCGAGTACCATTATGACTTGGTGCACTAATAATACCTTCAATCTCCATTTGTTCAACTATCCGCGCTGCTCGGTTATAACCAATTCTAAATTTTCGTTGTACACTAGAGATAGAAGCCCTACGCGTTTCAACCACAAACTCTACAACTTGATCAAATAGCGGATCGAGATCTTCATCAATGTTGTCAGCATGACTGCTATCATTATCATCGGTTGATACCGTCACATTTTCAATATATTTTGGTTTGCCGCGAGCTTTCCAGTCTTGCACAACTGCATGAACTTCTTCATCACGTACAAAAGCGCCATGTACACGAATAGGAATCGAACTATTCGGCGCTAAATACAGCATGTCCCCCATGCCAAGTAGTGATTCGGCGCCCATTTGATCTAAAATAGTACGTGAATCAATTTTACTTGATACAGTAAAAGCAATACGGGTTGGAATATTGGCTTTAATCAATCCTGTGATAACATCAACCGATGGGCGCTGGGTGGCTAACACAAGGTGAATGCCCGCAGCTCTCGCTTTTTGAGCTAGGCGCGCAATTAATTCTTCCACTTTTTTACCAACAGCCATAATTAAATCGGCAAATTCATCGACCATAACCACAATGTAAGGCAATTTTTCCAATGTTGGCATGTTAAGATCCATGCTATCGGTAGGTTTCCACAGTGGATCAGGAATAGGTCTACCCATCTCTTGTGCTTGTTTTATTTTTTCATTATAGCCGGCAATGTTGCGGACACCTAAAGCTGACATTAATCGGTAACGTCTTTCCATTTCGTTTACACACCAATTAAGTGCGTTCGCCGCATCTTTCATGTCGGTAACCACTTGCGTTAATAAGTGCGGTATACCTTCATAGATAGAGAGTTCAAGCATTTTAGGGTCGATCATAATAAACCTGACATCTTCAGGTTGTGATTTGTATAAGATGCTTAAAATCATCGCATTAACCCCCACAGATTTACCAGAACCTGTGGTGCCTGCGACTAATAAATGGGGCATTTTAGCTAAATCTGCAACAACCGATTGCCCTGAAATATCTTTTCCTAATACGATAGTCAATGGTGATTGTGCATTGCGAAATTGTGGGCTGTCTAATACTTCTCTAAAGTAGACGGTCTGCCGGTTTTTATTAGGTAACTCGATACCGACATAAGGTTTACCCGGAATAACTTCAACAACTCGCACTGAAGGCATTGATAGTGAACGAGCAAGATCGCGATCGAGTGTTGAAATTCGCGCAGCTTTAATACCGGGAGCTAGTTCAATTTCAAAGCGGGTGATCACAGGTCCTGGCATATAATCAACAACTTTGGCTTTAACACGATAGTCGGCTAAACTTTTTTCAATCAGTTCAGACATTGCATTTAATGCAGCATGATCGACTTCAATTCGCGTTGTCGGCGGTGCAGTTAATAAATCCAATGACGGTAGTGGCGTTGTTGGTTTTGGTAGTGGTTTATCATCACGTCTTAATAATGGGTGAATTAAGCTATCGTTTTCATCATCAATGGTAATTGGGGTATTGTGACTTTGTTCAACCTCTGTATCGTCTAGATAGATGTCATCTATGACAGGATTTTCATTTTTTAACGATTCAAGATCGACATCTTCGGGGATGTGCCTTTCAATCTCGGGTGTAGGATGTTCAATCTGAGTTTCGGGTTCTTGATGTGTTACTTGCTCAACGTCTTGAGTCGATGATTCTGGCTCGTTCGATATAAATTGGTTTGAATCGATTGTATTGTTCGCTAAGGTAGATTCGTTATTATTTAACGTAAATAACGGTTTGCTAGGCGCATCTGAAATGGTGTATTTATTTTCATCAAAAGGCTGCACTTTTTCTGAGTCTGTTGTTGTTTGATTTGCTGTTGCTTGTGGATCATTGGCTAAATTTGATTGTGGCAACGTAGCATTAGTTTGATCTTGTGAGAGCGCTAACTTTCGTTCATTCATATTTTTTATAATCACTTCCATACGCGCTAAAATATCGTTTGGATCCAGATCTTTTTTAGGCTCATCATTAACTGGTGTGCGAGATAAATCAGGTTGATTGTTAGTCGTTTGCTCAAGTGACTGTAACAATTGCTCTGCGGTTTGGATTAATGCTTCATCATCCTTATTGAGTGTTATAGGATTGTTTTGTTCAAGCTGATTAGTGGCATCTACATGATTAATCACTTTTTCTTCATTGGCTGTTATAGATAAAGGTTGCTCTGTATCTAAATTGACTTTATTGCTCTCTAATGGAATAACAACAGGCTGCTCTTTTGTTTGCGTTGTTAGTGCAATGTCTTTATCCCGCTGTTTGGTAACAGTGTGAGTGCTTGCACTGGCTTTATGTGATGAAAATAACCAGGTAATCGGCGTTAAAAGCAGCATGACTAACGCCCCAAGTTTTTCCATCAGTAGTAACCATGATAATCCCGTTAATAGGGTTATACAGGCAAGGCTAACAATGAGTAATATAATCGATGCGGTAAAGCCATTCATTATAGGTAATAGGCTTTCGATAACAATTGAACCTAGGTATCCTCCAGCTTGGAATTGTTCTGCATCACGAATATTTAAGGTAAAAAAACCAGTACTGCTAAAGATAAACGCTAAAATACCAATGATTCTGAATGATAGACTAAAATAGTTAATAGGCGCATTAGCGTGACGATAAAAATAGATGACTAATTGCAAACTAAAAAATAGCGCAAAAAAAGGAACACTGTAAGCAATAAAGCCTAAAAATTGGAATAGTATATCCGATGCATATGCACCAATATAGCCGCAATAATTGCTGATAGGGGTATGCCAAGCAGTACGTGACCAGCCGGGATCTGATGCATTGTAAGAAAATAGTGATAAAAATAAGCAGGCAGATAACGCTATTATTATTAATAAAATGAATTGGCTAAATATCTGTCTTCTGGTTGTTTTTGGCTTTTTCAAGTACGTACCTAAAAACGATTGCAATTAAAATTGTTGGCATTTTATCATAAATTACTTTTGCTCACAGAGTGAATAAAATATAAAACGTAATTTATTGTGACTGTGAGCGATTAATTGCCATTAGATTTTTATTAAACCTTTGTCCATTTTTGACATAATTTTGGGCATTTTTAATATTTGCTGCAATTTCGGCTTCGGTAAGTTGCCGAATTATTTTCGCTGGTGATCCCATAATTAAGCAGCCTTCTTGATAAGGTAAACTATGAGTAACTAAAGAATTAGCACCAACCAGACAGTTTTTAGCAATTTTGGCATGATTTAAAATCGTACTTCCCATTCCGATTAAGACATTATCTTCAATTGTGCAGCTATGAAGAATCACATTATGGCCAATTGTAACATTTTCACCAACAATACACGGTATGTTAGTCTCGATATGCACAGTACAATTATCTTGAATGTTGCTGTTTTTGCCAATATGAATACTTGCAATATCACCTCGTAATACCGCGTTAAACCAGATGGATACCCCTTGCTCAAGCGTCACATTACCAATAATATCAGCCGATTTGGCAATAAAACAATCTGGGTGAATTTGTGGGCATAAATCATCTAATTGATAAATCATGGTTATTTCCTTTTAATATTTTTGACACTCAAAAATAAGCCAACCGCAAGAAAATTGCACAACACCATAGAACCAACCATTAACCACTCTGTGGTATTATCATTAATTGGTGTTACCGTTTTATGAATCGAGACTAGCATTGATAATGATATACCAATTGCTCCTGCTATGGCGAATCGAATGGTACCAGCTAGTGACGATGCTGTACCGGCAATATGCGGATAGAAGTCTAATACCACAGCCATACTATTACCACCAACTGTTGACATGCATCCAATGTAACCTGCAATACACACGACCAAATAGATAAATCCAAAATTAAATAATGTTCCAATCAAAAGTCCTATCGCCATGATAAATTGGATTAACAGCCCTAATTGCATCATTTTGATAGAACCAACAAGTTTAACAAAGCGGCTATTTAAGGTATTCATCATTACCATTACCACAATATTAAGTGCAAAATAGTAACCAAAATTGGTGGATGCAACGCCATGTAAGTTCATGTAAACAAAAGGCCCTAAACTTAAAAATGAAAATAATCCAGCACCAGCAAAAGCGCCTATTAGCATATAAGTTAAGGCTTGGCGATGTCGAAATAGTGTAATGAAATTACTTAATATTCGAATGATACTAAATTTATCACGCTTAGCTTTGGCAAGTGTTTCTGGAATATAACTTACCACCAGACCAAAGCAAATGATCGCCATTAGGCAAATGGTATAAAAGTTTGCTTGCCAATTGAACCAATATAAAATAAAACCACCAATGATTGGCGCTAATAATGGTGCTACGTTAGAGATTAACATCACAAAAGACATCATTTTTGAAAACTCATCACGGTCACGATAAATATCTTTCATTAAAGCATTAATCACTATTGTGGTTGCAGCAGCTGCAATCCCATGGAAAAAACGTGCAGTTATCAATTGATTAATATTGCCAGCAATAGCACAACCAAAGGCGGCAAAAACAAAAATAATCAGACCAATAATAAGAATATTTCGCCGGCCATAACTGTCTGTAAGTGGTCCAAATAAGAGTTGGCCAAAGGAAAACCCTAATAAATAACAGCTAATTGTAAGTTGAACGGTTGCATCAGCTACATTAAAGTCGTGAGCAATTGTTGGCATACTCGGTAAATACATATCAATGGATAAAGGCATTAACATAGATAGCAATCCAAGGATAAAGATCAGTGCTTTTTTAGAAATTTTAAATTCTACTTGAGTATTTGAGTTTTGCACGTTTGGGTTCCTATAAAGTTCTTCAACTAAAAGTGCATGATGATGTGGCAACATAATCGATAATACCGTTAATTATGACTTAACGGTATTTATTGACTTTAAGAGACAATCATTTATTCACTTTTATTGTTACGATAAAATTTGAAGCTAACTAAAAGAGTTGATTTCTTCTTCAGTAAGTGGACGGTATTCGCCCTCAGGAATATCTAGCATAATGGTGCCAATTTGTTTTCGATGTAACTGAACAACATGATTATTAACTGCGGCAAACATACGTTTAACTTGATGGTATCGACCTTCACTAATGGTTAGCTCTGCGTGATATGGGTCAATAATATTTAGTTTAGCCGGCTTTGTGAGTGACTTCTCACTTTTTAGTTGAATGCCTTTGGCAAATATATCGATGAGTTCGATGCTTAGGGGGTGTTCAACCGTGACTTGATAGACTTTTTCACAGTGATGTTTAGGTGAAGTAATACGATGTGACCACTTACCATCGTCTGTTAATAGTACTAAACCTGTTGTATCAAGATCTAATCTGCCGGCTGCGTGCAACTTTTCAGCCATTGGTTCGTCGATAAAATATAGAATTGTTGGATGATCGGGATCATCGGTTGAGCAAACATAACCTTGTGGTTTATTAAGCATAAAATAACGATGTTCGGTGACTGGCACAATTTCGACGCCATCGTACTCAACCACTTGTGCCGGTGATATTTGGTAGGCGCCTGATTTTATTATTTCGCCATCAACAGTCACTTTTTGTGCTCTAAGTTCTTTATTCACGATTGTTCTGCTTATACCTAAGTGATGAGCTAGAAATTTATCTAATCGCATAATCTGAGTAATCTTCCTCTGTTTTAAAAAGGTGTATAAATATCAAAACGGTGATTTTTAGTTTTAATTTCGGCTGTTGGTTTTTGCTCGGCTAAAAATGGCGCATAATCAGGTCGTTTAACGACTACGCGTTTTTTAGCTAATCGTCTAGCTGGCTCAAGTAAACTATCTGAATCTAAGTCACTACCCACTAACTGTTGAAAAATGCGCATCTCTTTTTTGACTAGTGCACTTTTTTGTCGATGTGGAAACATTGGATCGAGATACACCACATCGGGTTTTTCGTGCAATGACAATAGACCTGTTTGGCTTGAATTATAAAACATGTTTAACCGTTGCGGTAACCAATTGCCTATTATTGGATCTTGGTAACCTCGCTGTAAACCATCAGCTAATAATGCAGCCACAACGGGATGCCTTTCAAACATTGTGACATGACAACCGATTGCTGCTAATACGAATGCATCACGACCGAGTCCAGCTGTTGCGTCCACAACTGTTGGTAAATACTCACCTTTTACACCTACTGCTTTGGCAATGGCTTCACCACGCCCACCGCCAAATTGGCGGCGATGCGCCATTGCCCCTGATACAAAATCGACTTTTATCGCACCAAGTTTTGGCTCATCAGTTTTTTGTAATACGAGTTGATGGTTATCTGTTACTAATGCAAAGGGAATAGTTGGGTTTAAGGTTAACCACTGCTCAGCTAATAATTTTAGCTGAGCTAGGTTGGCGTTAGTGGATACCATAGTGACGAAGCAGAGCCTCAAGTTGGGGTTCACGTCCACGGAAATTTTTAAATAATGTCATGGGTTCATCACTGCCACCTTGTGACAAAATATTATCCAAAAAGGCATTACCCGTTTTAGCATTGAAAATGCCTTCTTCTTCGAAGCGTGAAAAGGCATCGGCTGATAACACTTCGGCCCATAAATAACTGTAATAACCAGCGGCATATCCGCCTGCAAAAATATGACTAAAAGCGTGAGGGAATCGTCCCCATTCAACTGTTGGTACGACAGCAACTTGTTTTCTAACCTCTGCCAGAGTGGTTAAGATATCAGGGTTTTTCTGGCTATGAAGTTTAAAATCAAATAAGCCAAACTCTAATTGACGTAAAATAAATAGAGCGGCTTGATAGTTTTTCGCATCGAGCATTTTTTCTAGCATTTCTGGTGGTAAAGGCTCACCGGTTTGATAATGTCCTGAAATGAAGGCTAATGCTTCAGGTTGCCAGCACCAGTTTTCTAAAAATTGACTCGGTAATTCAACCGCATCCCAAGCTACGCCATTAATACCTGCAACTGATGATACATCAATTTCGGTTAACATATGATGCAAGCCATGACCAAACTCATGGAATAGGGTGGTTACTTCGTCATGCGTAAATAACGCGGGTTTATCACCAATTGGTCGATTAAAGTTACAAGTTAAATAAGCAACGGGTTTTTGTATGTGACCATCGGCAAAACGCATGCGGCCGATACAATCATCCATCCATGCACCACCACGTTTATGTTCACGAGCATACAAATCAAGATAAAAACTGCCTTTTAGCTCGCCACTAGTATTATATAAATCATAAAATTTGACATCAGGGTACCATACTTCAACACCTTGTCGTTCTTTAGCGGTAATACCAAAAATACGATGGACAACTTCAAATAAGCCATTTATCACTCGTTGTTCAGGAAAATAAGGTCGGAGTTCTTCGTTATTAATGGTATAAAGGTATTGTTTTTGTTTTTCACTGTAATAGGCAATATCCCACGGTTTGATATCGCTGGCACCAAAAAATTCATAGGCATAGCGTTTCAACTCCGCTAATTCTTTTTCACCTTGTGGTTTGGCTTTATTAGCTAAATCAGTCAAGAACTCAGTAACTTGATGGACTGATTGCGCCATTTTAGTGGCTAAAGATTTGTCAGCATAAGTATCAAAGCCAAGTAATTTAGCGAGTTCATCTCTTAACGTTAAAATTTGCTCGATGATTTGTGTATTATCCCATTTACCCGCGTTCGGACCTTGATCTGAAGCCCGGGTATTATAAGCTTGATAGAGCTCAAAACGTAACTCACGGTTATCACAATAAGTCATAACAGGTTGGTAACTTGGAATATCTAAAGTAATTAGCCAGCCTTCTTGTCCTTTTGATTTGGCTTGTTCTTTTGCTGCAGCAAGCGCACTTTCAGGCATACCAGACAACTGTTTTTCATCTGTTATTAGTTTTGTCCAGCCCATCGTTGCATCTAATACGTTGTTGCTATATTGTGAGGATAATTCTGATAATTTGGCCACAATTTCACCATAACGTTTTTGTTTATCATCAGGCAAGCCTATTCCTGACAATTCAAAATCACGTAACGCGTTATCAATTACTTTTTTTTGTGCTTTGCAAAGCTTATTGTAATTGTCGCTTTGTTTTAGTTGTTTGTAAGCTTGATAGAGAGGTTTATGTTGTCCAACCCATGTGCTGTATTCTGATAATAATGGTAAACATGCTTCATAAGCTTTACGTAATTCAGGGCTATTTTTTACAGAATTAAGGTGGCTGACCGGTGACCAAACTCGCCCAAATTTTTCATCCATTTCATCAATAGGTTGAATTAAGTTGTCCCAAGTATATTCACTATTTTGTTTTAGCACTGTTTCAATTGTGTTGCGACAATTGTTTAAAGCTTGCTTTACAGCAGGTAGAACGTGCTCAGGCTTGATTTGAGAAAATAGCGGTAATGGAGCATTGGTTAATAATGGGTTGGTCATGTTTCGATACCTTTCTACAAAGATTTTATCTAATGAGTGAACATTATGTGCGGGTAAAAAAACGCAAGTCAAGTATTTTGTGTTAAGGAATAGTTTATAATCCCATTAATTTGCGTTCACGCTGCCATTCAGTTGGTGTATAGGTTTTGATAGATAATGCGTGGATACGATTGTCATTAATGAATTCGGCTAAAGGTGCATAAATCAATTGCTGTTTTTTGACTCGGCTCAAATCTGCAAATAGTTCACTGACTGCAATAACCTGAAAATGACTACCATCGTCAGTCATAACATATACATTGTCAAGGTTAAGGGAACTATTTAATTTGTCTATAATTTGTTGTTTGTCCATGATTGTAACTCAGTATGAATATTCTAACTTTATATTAAGTTGTTTAAGCTAATATTTATGTTTGGTAATAACACAACAATATGAATTAAGCCATAATAACTGGCTGTAAGTCATACAGTGCAATTAGAGTTTGTAATTGCGGATTAATGCCCATTAATTTGGTTTGATATTTAGTACAAAAATAAACTAATGTTGCTAGTCCAGAAGAGTCAACTCGAGTTAACTGAGCAACATCAATCGTTGTAACGCCATTTAAAATACTACGCTGAGTTGACCATATTTCATTAAGGGAGTGAGCATCTAGCTCACCCTTTAAATATAAGACATTGTGTTGTTTGTCTGCTTTAATTCGCGACATCATAGGCTAGCCTTTTGGTTTAGCGTTAGGATCAATATTACGATTTGAAAGATCAGTTAATTGTTTGGTTAATGCATCAATACCATCTTGACGTAATATAGTCGACCACTCATTTTGTTTAGTGGTAATCATACTCACACCTTCAGCAATTAAGTCGTATGCTTTCCATTCCCCTGTGACAGAATTTTTACGCCATTGAAAATCGATACGTAATGGTTGCTGGCTTTTATCGGGTTGGATTAATAATACACGAATTGAAACTAAAGTTTTACCCGTTAGATCTTTTGCTGCTTCGACTTGATAAGTTTGACCGTTATACATCGATAGTGCTTGGGCAAAAGCTTGAACTAAATAGTTTTCAAATGCATTGAAATAAGCGGTACGTTGCGCCTCAGAAGCACTCTTGTAGTAATTACCTAAAATTAATGCACCAGCATATTTAACTTGCACATAAGGTAATAAATCAGTTCTAACTATTTCCTTCAATTTATTGGGATTGGTTTTGATTGTAGCTGATTGAGATTTAATGGTATTAAAAATCTTATCGGCTGCAACTTGCATATCTTTGTATGGATCGTTATCAGCAAGCGCAAATGTGCTGAATGCTAATGCGAATACGAAAAAAATTACTTGTTTAAATCTGATTAACATAATTACTCCTTACTTTCATTGGTATCTGGTGTAGTTTGTTTTTTGTCCTTATCGGAAGAACCGCCAGCACTATAAAGGAATTGCCCAATTAAATCCTCTATGACCATAGCTGGTTTAGTATTGTTAATAACTAAACCTTCTTGAAAATAAGCAGGCTTATTATCTTTTGCTATTGGCGTACTACTTGCACTATCCGCATCTAATGCATCAAGTTCATGTTCCGTACTTTGATCAAGTCCAAAGTTAATATCAATAAATTGTTCGCCTAATAAACCAGAGGTTTTAATCGATAAAGAACTGGAACTTGGGATCTTGTTATATTGTGTATCAATATCCATGGTGACATAGGGTTTATACACATCGTTGTCTGATGATTGTAAGGTAATATTACTGACTCGACCAATGACAACACCCCCAATTTTTATTGGCGAGCGTACTTTTAATCCACCAATATTATCAAATACAGCATAAACACGATAAGTGTTATGACTGCTAAATGATGTGGGGTCAGTCACTCTAAAGCATAAAAATAGTACTGAAAGAATAACCAGCACCATAAATAATCCAACGGTAATTTCGACTTTACGACTCATGTTTAATGACCTCAATGACTAAACATTAATGCGGTTAGGATAAAATCTAACCCCAAAATAACTAATGATGAATAGACAACGGTGTTTGTTGTTGCCCGACTAATTCCTTCAGATGTTGGTACACAATCGTAACCATTAAATAGTGCAATCCAAGTACTGGCGATTGCAAAGGCGAAGCTTTTAATAAAACAATTGCCTAAATCATGCCACCAATCAACATTACTTTGAATGGAGGACCAAAAAAAGCCAGCGTCAATTCCTTTCCAGTCTACGCCAACTAAAACACCACCCAAAATGCCAACAGTGACAAAAATAGCCGTTAAAAAAGGCATACTAAAAAAACCCGCCCAAAAGCGTGGTGCAATGATTCGTCGTAGCGGGTCGATTGCCATCATTTCCATGCTTGATAACTGTTCTGTTGCTTTCATAAGACCTATTTCTGCTGTTAAGGCAGAACCCGCACGTCCAGCAAATAATAAGCCTGCAACGACTGGACCTAATTCTCTGAGTAGAGCAAGCGCAACCATCATTCCTAAACTTGCTTCAGCACCAAAGGTGGTTAAAATAAAGTAGCCTTGAAGAGCAAGTACCATACCAATAAACAGACCTGATACGATAATAATAGTCAGTGATTGTACACCGACAAAATAAAATTGTTTGATAAGTAAGGGGAATTGTTTACCAAATTGCGGTCGGCCAATCAGTGCGCCAAATAGCATCATTCCCGAACGCCCAACCATTGCAATGGTATTAATGGTTGCTTGTCCCAGTTTTGCCAGTAAATTCAACATTATTTTATACCTCTGCTTAGGTCTAATTTGTAATCATCAGCAGGATAATGAAATGGAACCGGACCATCAGCCAGTCCTTCCAGAAATTGTTTTACACGCAAATCATCATTGTCACGTAACTGCTGAGCAGTGCCACCTGCAATAATGTGTTGTTCTGCAACGATATAAGCATAATCAGCAATACTTAATACTTCATTCACATCGTGACTAACAACAATACAGGTTAATCCCAGTGATTGATTAATCTCAGCAATAAGTTTAACTATAACGCCCATAGATATGGGGTCTTGCCCTGCAAATGGCTCGTCAAACATAATAAGATCTGGATCAAGTGCTATTGCTCTGGCTAAAGCTGCTCGCCGTGCCATACCGCCAGATAATTCTGAAGGCATCATCTGCGCTGCACCGCGTAAACCAACGGACTGTAATTTCATTAGCACTAAATTGTGCAATATGGGTTCTGGTAGATTAAGGTGCTCACGAAGGGGGTAAGCCACATTATCAAAGACTGATAAATCAGTAAATAGTGCACCAGATTGGAATAACATACTCATGCGTTTACGGACTTCATACAGTCTGGAACGGGACATGCTGGGTATGTCTTCACCATCAAATAAAATTTTTCCCGCTTGAGGTTTGAGTTGACCACCAATTAGGCGAAGCAGTGTTGTTTTACCTATTCCAGACGGCCCCATAATGGCAGTTACTTTGCCTTTAGGCACATTTAAATTCATATTTTTGTAAATCGGCCGGCTACCTCGATAGAAAGACATATCGTGTATTTCGACCAAATTTTGTTGTAATGTGTTCGTCACATTGATTTCCTACACTACCATAATGAAAGTTGTGCTTATTTTACTTGATATTTGCGAATAATGAAATCTATTAAATAGATTAACCAATTATTGACGAATTTTAGTAGATAAGAATAACTAATTAAATTTTAATAGAAAAGTTTACACTAATTTAGTGGTTTATTGACAGGTAATCATTAAAATTCAATAGAGTAAACATTTTGTGAATAATTATAAATGAGGGCCGTAACCCTCATCTTTTGATTCTAAAGTCATTACTTGTGATAATTGGTTACGTTAGTTATTCATGCCTTGCTTTTCGTGCTAAATAATTACCAAGACTTTGTACGAGTTGCACAGTGATAATTAATATCACAACTGTAATAATGACAACAGTTGTATCAAAACGTTGATAACCATAGGATATGGCTAAATCTCCAATCCCGCCAGCCCCAACTGCACCAGCCATAGCCGTTGCGCTAATTAAGCCTATTGTTGCTGTCGTCAGGGTTAAAATTAAAGAGCTAAAAGCTTCGGGCAACATAAAGTGCCAAATAATTTGTAATGGTGTTGCTCCCATAGACTCAGCGGCTTCTATAATGCCACTATTGACTTCTAGCAGTGAGTTTTCGACTAATCGCGCAATATAAGGCGCGACGTATACTGTTAGGGGGACAATTGCTGCTGCTGTGCCGATCGAACTGCCTACAATGAGTTTAGTGAAAGGTAAGATCGCTACTAATAAAATAATAAACGGTAAAGAGCGTAGCAGATTAATTATTGGGTTGATGATTCGATATATTTTACGACTTTCTAATAATCCTGATGGTCGTGTGGTAACTAAACAGATACCAAGAGGAATCCCCAGTAACGAACCTAGTACCAAAGCAAAAAACACCATTATTAAGGTTTCGTACGACGCTTGAATAAATTGTTCAGCGGTTAGTGTAGTGGCAAAACAAGAACTTAAGTAATTGATAATATTATTTAAGGTTTCCATTTAATTCCTCTCCCATTGTTTAATCTCGGTGACTTGTACACCACACTGACGTAGATATAGTACTGATTCTTCAATATCATTGTTGTTGCCTTTTAATTGAACAAACATACTGCCGAGTACTGTTTTTTCAATTTCTGACATATGGGCAAACAAGATGTTGACGACTACTTTTTGCTTTAATATCAGCGAATTGATGACAGGCTCTGAGGCTGATCTTCCTAAAAATTCGAGTTTGAATAATTGGATATTATCTTTATCACCTTCTATTTCAATTAAGTTTTCAACAACACCAGTTGGGATCTGGTCATTAATCACAGAACTGACAAAGTTTTGAGTAGTATGATGCTTTGGATGACCAAATACGTCCAGTACATTACCATGCTCAATAATTTGGCCTTTTTCCATTACCGCGACTTTATGACAAATTTGCTCAATCACATGCATTTCATGAGTAATAAGTACTACAGTGATCTTATATTTTTCATTGATTTTTTTGATTAAATCTAAAATTGATTGTGTTGTTTGTGGATCAAGCGCTGAAGTCGCTTCATCACAAAGTAAAATATCAGGGTCATTCGCCAATGCACGGGCAATACCAATGCGCTGTTTTTGTCCACCAGAAAGTTCCTTAGGGTAGCTATTGGCTTTATCACTTAATCCCACAAATTCTAATAGCTCATAAACTTTTTGTTTTATTGTTTGCTTATCTTTTTTGATTAAAATTAATGGAATAGCGATATTTTCAAATACAGTTTTAGATTCCAGTAAATTAAAATGCTGAAAAATCATGCCAATTTTTTGTCTTACATGACGTAAGTCAGCATTTGATAGTTGATTTAGTTGTTGATCTTGGACAATAACATTTCCTGTTGTGGGTTTTTCAAGAAAGTTAATTAAGCGAACTAAGGTACTTTTTCCCGCTCCACTATAGCCAATAATGCCATAGATATCACCTTTATCAATGGTTAAATTAATATTGTGCAGCGCCTGAGTGGTGATGCCGTTTCGCTCATATTGCTTAGAGACATTTTCAAATTTAATCATTATTTAATACCTGTTAATTGGTGTTCTAATTCAATTAATGCTTGTTTAGCAAGTATATATAAATAATTTACAGCTGGCATTATCATGTCTATGTTGATTTCAAATTTTGGATGATGAAGCGCATAAGGGCTTTGTGAACCGAGATTAATAAAAGCCCCCGGTACTTGATGTAGATAGTGGGCAAAATCTTCGCCACCTAGTTGCGGTTTAAAATCGATTACTTCATAACCCATTTGCTTAGCGATTGACTGGGCAAATGCAACCCATTTGCCATCGTTAATGACAGAAGGTGGACCATCAAACCATCTTAATTCGGCTTTTGCGCCCATGGCAATCGCGATGTTTTCAATAATACTTTGTAGTTGTTGTTTTACTTTTGCCCTCACTTGTGGCGTTAAAGTTCGCACAGTGCCTTCCATTTCTACTGTTTCGGGGATGACATTCCAAGTGTTACCACCTTGAAATTTTGTGATGCTAACAATAACTGCATCAAGTCCACTTATTGTTCGGCTAGAGATTGTTTGCATGGCACTAACAATTTGTGCCCCTATCACAATGGGATCGATTCCCGATTCTGGTCTTGCTGCATGGGCTCCGACCCCTTTTATTGTGATTTCAATGCGATCAACATTGGCCGAAAAAGGGCCAGAACGTGATGCCATCTGATTGATAGTTAAATTGGGGTTATTATGGAGCCCCAATATTGCATCAACCCCTTTCAATGCACCAATATCTATAAATTGTAATGCGCCGCTAAAGTTTTCTTCTGCGGGTTGAAATAATAAGCGAATCGTACCTTTTAAGTCTTGTTCGTGTTGTTTAAGCAAGTAAGCTGCACCCATTAGAATCGACGTATGTACATCATGGCCACAAGCGTGCATGACATCGGGCGTTTGAGATTTATAATTGCAGGCTGTTTGTTCATTAATCGGTAATGCATCAATATCTGCACGTAATGCGAGCACTGGTGAGCCTGAGCCTATTTCTGCTATGACGCCTGTTTTTGCACCAAGCTCTAAAATTCGAATATGTGCCTTTTGTAAATAATACCTAATTGTTTTGGTCGTTTCATACTCTTGATTAGAAAGCTCAGGATGTTGATGTAATTTTCTAAAAAGCTGATGAATACTGTCTGCAATTGATTCACTCATGGTATATCCAACAAATAATTATAGATAGTATTAACGTAGCATAGCTTAATTTAGCAACCTAATAATCGTTTTTTATATCTTATTCCAAAAAGTTATAAGATAGAATAACTTGGAATAAATGAACTATTTTTTCTATGCTAGAGTAGGGTTAAGTTTATAGCTTATTGGGGATAGTTAATATGAAGCATCGTTTTACAAAATTGCATAAAAATATTTTGGTTTTATCGATATTAAGTTTTCTATTTTTACTAACAGCTTGTGATAATTCTTCAAAGCAAGCCAATAATCAAACTAAAAAAGAGATTAGTATGGGAGTATCACCAGGGCCTTATAATGAATTATTTAAAGACGCAGTGAAACCCATACTTGAGTCTGAAGGTTATAAGGTGAAATTAGTGAGCTTTCCACATTTACTTGAGTCAGATGTCGCTTTAAGTGAGGGCAGTATTGATTTGACCGTGGCACAGCACACCGCTTATATGAATGTGTTTAATACTCAGCGTAAGGCCAACTTGAAACCCGTTGTACATGTACCATCTGTACCCGCTGCGATATTTTCAAATAAATATAATTCGTTACAGCAAGTGTTTAAAGGCGCGAAAGTTGCTATTCCACAAGATGCATCTAATGCTGCCCGTTCGTATAATTTGCTTGAAAAAGCCGGTTGGATAAAGTTAAAACCGAATACCAATCCTATTATTGTAAGTAAAAATGATATCGAGCAAAATATTGCCGGCATTACTATTATTGAGATGGATTCGGCTAATATTCCTCGCGTGATGAATGATTTAGATTTTGCCGTTATTCCTGGTAGCATTGTTTACTCAGCGAATATTGATCCGAATAAAGCATTACTGTTAGAAACGATAATTCCAGATTTAGAAATTATGGTGGTCGTTAATGCAGGCAATGAAAATAGTCAATGGGCCCAAGATGTGAAACGTATTTATCAATCTCAACAGTTTAAAGATTATATGCAAGCGCACAACCAAAATGGTTATTGGGTGATGCCACAAGAGTAGTTTAATCGCTTATTTTAACAAGCTCAGTTTGTTACGAGCTTGTTAATATCTTGGCATGTTTTTGTCAACCATTAATGCCCAAGCATCTATACCTCCAGTCAAATTATAGAGATAATCAGTATCGAAGCCATTTTCAGCCAAATAATTTGCGACATTTAAACTTCTTACGCCATGATGACAATAAATTACAATATCAATTTCATCGGGGATTTTATCTAAATAAAGCGGGATCAGATTCATTGGAATGTGCATTGCATCCTCAATTTTGCAGAAATTGACTTCGCTAGGTTCGCGCACGTCAAGTAAAACCAGTTTGTGTTGTTGTTTTAGTTTTTGAGCAAGCTCAATAGCGGTGATGGATTTTATAGGTATCATATTAAAAACTCTAAAAAAATGTTGTGAACAAGTTTAAGCTAAATACTTTTTTTGAAAAAAACAGCGCTAATTATTACAAGTTATCATCCTATTAATGATTAATAGGATGATAATGATCATTTAAGCGGCTAATGCTTTACTGATTTTTTCATAAAGATCTTTAGATAGATGTTCTATTTTTAGTAATGCATTAAGCGCTTGTCGCATTTGCTCTTGTCGTTTTTCATCATAACGTTTTAAACGAATAAGTGGATCGATTAAACGTGCTGCAACTTGAGGATTTTTCTGATTTAATTCTGTCAAAATTTCGACTAAAAATTGATAACCACTGCCATCTTGTGCATGGAAGGCGACAGGATTGTTATTGACAAATGCACCGATTAAAGAGCGAATGCGATTTGGGTTAGTTAGCGAAAATGAACGGTGATTTAATAGTTTTTTCACCGTTGCTAGTACTTGCTTATCAGGGCTTGTGGCATTTAAAGCTAACCACTTATCCATCACGAGTCCATCTTGATGCCATTTATTATCAAAATCGATTAGTAGATCTTTTTGGCAATTAAGTTGAGCTTTAACAGCCGTTGTTAATGCAGCAAATGCATCAGTCATGTTATCTGCATGATAATATTGCTGGCTAACTAGATGTGTTACTTGTGACTTATCATCAGCGTAAGCAAGTAGTGTTAAACACGCATTTTTTAATGAGCGTTTTGCAATATCAGCATGAATAATTTGATATTGTGTTGTTTTATTATGTTGATAAACCGCCTGTAATTCATCATAAAGTTCATTTGCAAAACAGGTTAATAGAAAGTGGCGCACTTGATAAATGGCCATTGGATCAACAACAGCAAAAAGATTAGCTATTTCATTTTCTGAAGGTAAAGTTAATATTTGGGCGATAAGAGCAGGATCGGTTGATTCTGATAATAACACTGCTCTAAAAGCATCTAACACTGTTTGCGGTAAGGTTAGATCCTTTTTATGTTGGTAATTATCAACATTACTACGTATATATTTTGCTAAAAGCATCTGTGCGGCATCGTAGCGACTAAATGCATTGGTTGCATGTTGCATTAAGAAAATGAGTTCATCATTTTGATAATGATATGTTAATTTAACCGGCGCTGAAAAATCACGTAACAATGAAATAATCGGTTTTTCATCTATATGATCAAAAACAAATTGCTGTTTAGTCTGGGTAAGATTTAATACATGGTTAATCGATTTACCTTGTGATTGCAACGCAATGACATCACCATTGCGTCGATACAGTTCAATATCAACTGGGATATGTAACGCTTGTTTTTGCTGTTGATCTTGGGTTGCAGGTGTATGTTGCTCAATCGTTAAAGTATAGCGTTGACTTGTTTTATCATAACTATCAGTAACGATGAGCTCAGGGGTACCTGATTGACTATACCATAATTTAAATTGGGTTAAATCAATGCCTGAGGCATCTTGCATGGCTGCAACAAAATCATCGCAGGTAGCCGCACTGCCATCGTGACGTTTGAAATAGAGCTTCATGCCAGCTTGGAATTTTTCTTCACCTAATAGTGTATGCATCATACGAATAACTTCTGCCCCTTTTTCATAAACGGTAACAGTATAGAAATTATTCATTTCAATAACTTGTTCAGGACGAATAGGGTGAGACATAGGGCTTGCATCTTCAGCAAATTGTACTGTGCGCATAATTTTAACATCATTGATTCGCTTAACCGCTCTTGATCCCATATCAGAACTAAATTCTTGATCACGAAAAACTGTTAAACCTTCTTTCAAACTGAGTTGAAACCAATCCCGACAGGTAACACGGTTGCCTGTCCAATTATGAAAATATTCGTGACCAATAACGCCTTCAATTCCTAAGTAATCATCATCAGTGGCTGTTTCGGGTTTAGCTAGTACATATTTTGAATTGAAAATATTAAGCCCTTTGTTTTCCATTGCGCCCATGTTGAAAAAATCGACGGCAACAATCATAAAAATATCTAAGTCATATTCTAAGCCAAAACGGGTTTCGTCCCAGCGCATCGCATTTTTTAAGCTGGTCATGGCCCATTTTGCACGATCTAAATTACCTTTATCGACATAAATTTCTAGTTCAACGTTACGTTTTGATTGGGTGATAAAATGATCTTTTAAAATATCAAAATCACCTGCAACTAAGGCAAATAGATAAGCCGGTTTTGGAAACGGGTCTTGCCACTGTACCCAATGACGATCGTTGTCAAGTTCACCTTGAGCAATGCGATTACCATTAGAAAGTAAATAAGGATATTGTTTTTTATTGGCCGTAATTCGAGTTGAAAATCTGGCTAACACATCGGGTCTATCTAAATAGTAAGTAATGTGGCGAAATCCTTCAGCTTCACATTGTGTACAAAGTGCATCCCCTGAAACATATAGTCCTTCAAGCGCGGTATTATCAATTGGTCTGATTTCGTTAACAATGGTTAAAGTAAATTCAGATGGAACATTTTTAATGATTAATCCTGTTGTTGTGATTTGATAATCAGTCCAAGGTTGTTCATCAATATTTACTGAAACCAATTTAAGTTCTTCACCGTCTAAAATTAAATTGTCAGCGTGAAGATTTTTTTTGATAACATGACTACGGGCGATAACTGTGGTTATTTCTGCCGCTAAATCAAAATCAAGGTCGATGTCAGTAATTGTAAAGTCGGGTGTTTTATAATCTAAGCGATGTTTAGCTGTAGGTTGTAATTCAAGTGTTTGGCTATTCATTGTTATTAAGACCTTTTCGTATTTGCTTAATTTGTTAGCTGTATTGTTTTTATTATAGCTGATTAAAAATAATCTGACTTAGATAATTAAGCTATATCTTCATTATTATTCTGCTATAATCTTGAGAATTTGATTTAAATTATTAACAATAAGTTCACATGTTACCAGCTATAATTACATCAATTTTAGATACGGATGCTTATAAGTTGCATATGCAGCAAGCCGTTTTTCATCGTTACCCTGATGTTACTGTTGTTGCCGAGTTCCGTTGTCGAAGTGATGATTTATTAGGAAAATATGCTGATGAAATTAGGCATCAAGTTAAATTAATGGAATCGTTAGCACTTTCTGATGATGAGTTTACTTATTTGTCGGGCATCTCTTTTTTTAAAACTGATTATTTAAATTGGCTTAGAAATTGGCGTTTTGATAGCCATTTATTGACGATAAGTAATGAAGATGGGGTGTTAGTCATTCGCATTGAAGGAAAATGGTTAGATGTTATTTTGTGGGAAGTGCCGTTATTAGCTGTAATTAGTGAAATAGTACATAAAGATCGCTCACCAAATATTGGAGTACCGGAAGCATTAAACCGACTCAAGCAAAAATTGGCAAAGTTTGCAGATCAAACAGCCAATATTGATATGTCCGGTTTTAATTTAATGGATTTTGGTACCCGTCGGCGTTATTCCTTTGCTGTACAAGAAGCTGTTGTGAGTTATCTAAAATCACACTTTGATAACTTTCATAGTACTAGTAATTATTTATTGGCTTATCGTTTAGGATTAACACCGGTTGGCACTCAGGCTCATGAATGGTTTCAAGCTCATCAACGCTTAAGTTCAAACTTACAAGATTGCCAAAAAACAGCTTTGCAAGTGTGGTTAGACGAATACCCACAAGATTTAGGTGTTGCGTTAACCGATTGCATTACAATGGATGCCTTTTTACGGGATTTTGATTATTATTTTGCCTCTCATTATCAAGGACTTCGTCATGATTCTGGCGATCCCATCGAATGGGGCGAAAAAGCAATCAGCCATTATCAAGCACTAGGCATTGATCCTAAAACGAAACTATTAGTCTTTTCTGATAGTTTAAATTTTGATAAAGCGCTCAATATTTATAAACACTTTAATCATCGAGTACAACTATCGTTTGGTGTAGGTGGTTTTTTAGCGTGTGATATTCCATCAAACGATGTGAATACTAAAGCGTTAAATATTGTTCTAAAATTGACCGAATGTAATAACCAATCGGTTGCTAAGTTATCTGATAGTCCAGGTAAAACGATATCGCAAGATTTAGCTTTTATCGATGAGTTAAAGCGTACATTTAGTGTCAAACATTAATAGTAATTAATGCGTTAAATGTTATTAATATGACAAAATCAACATGAGTATTATGGATGATATTTGCTTAATATTGCTTGATTACACGATGACTGTAATTTCAAGGTAAATCATCCTGAGATACTTAAATATTATTTGATAAACTACTATAGAGATGGATAATTAAAAATGATTTCAGTTGCACCTATTGTTGATGTGTTACAAGGCAAGATAGCTGTTGGAAGCACTATTTCAGTTCAAGGTTGGGTTAGGACCCGACGTGATTCAAAAGCTGGTATTTCGTTCCTCGCTGTGTATGATGGTTCATGTTTTGACCCAATCCAAGCGGTAATTGAAAAAGATCTACCGAATTACGAACAAGATATTTTGCGTTTAACTGCGGGCTGCTCAGTCAAAGTCACAGGTACTGTTGTTGAATCTCCAGGGCAAGGTCAGCAATATGAATTGCAAGCAACACAAGTTGAAATTTATGGCTTTGTTGATGATCCAGAAACTTATCCTATGGCGGCTAAACGTCACTCAATTGAGTATTTACGTGAAGTTGCTCACTTAAGAGCTAGAACCAATATTGTTGGAGCGATTACACGCGTTCGTCATACACTTGCTCAAGCTATTCATCAGTTTTTTGATGAGCGAGGCTTTTTTTGGCTTTCTACACCAATCATTACCGCATCAGATACTGAAGGTGCGGGCGAAATGTTTCGAGTTTCGACACTGGATCTGTTAAATCTACCAAAAACTGACAAAGGTAACATTGATTTTGATAAAGATTTTTTTGGTAAAGAGGCTTTCTTAACGGTTTCAGGGCAGCTGAACGCTGAAACTTATGCTTGTGCCTTGTCTAAAGTTTACACTTTTGGTCCTACTTTTAGAGCAGAAAATTCAAATACAACCCGTCATTTAGCTGAGTTTTGGATGATGGAGCCAGAAGTTGCTTTTGCAGATCTTGATGATAACGCCAAACTTGCCGAAGATATGTTGAAGTATGTTTTCAAAACCGTACTTGAAAAACGTGCCGATGATATGCAATTTTTTGCCCAGCATATCGATAAAGATGCGATTCATCGTTTAGAAAGCTTTATCAACGCAGATTTTGCACAAGTTGACTATACTGATGCCATTACTATTTTACAAAATTGTGATGCTAAATTTGAAAATCCAGTAAGCTGGGGAATTGATTTAGCTTCTGAGCATGAACGCTATTTAGCTGAACAACACTTTAAAGCACCCGTGGTAGTTAAAAATTATCCAAAAGATATTAAAGCGTTTTATATGCGTATGAATGATGATGGTAAGACTGTTGCCGCTATGGACGTATTAGCACCTGGTATTGGTGAAATTATTGGTGGTTCACAACGTGAAGAACGCTTAGATATGTTAGATAAACGTATGGATGAAATGGGACTTAAAAAAGAAGATTATTGGTGGTATCGTGATTTGCGCCGCTATGGTACTGTGCCTCACTCAGGATTCGGTCTCGGTTTTGAGCGCTTAATTGTATATGTTACTGGTGTACAAAATGTGCGTGATGTTATTCCTTTTCCAAGAACACCACGCAATGCAAATTTTTAATATGATTAAATTGTAAACCATTCGCTTACTAGGTTTATTATAAAAACGATTTGTATAGATTTTATTGAAATAATGATTAAAAAATAATCAAACAGGTGTAATTTTAAGGTTAGACATCTTATTTACTAAAAAGTTCTCTTGATTTTAAGAAAAATTTATACATAATTTACGGTACTGTAAAAAGTAGATAAAAATAATAGAAGTACTATTGTTTTTGGATGAATGATTTTTGTACAAATGACACATGACTTAATGGATAGTGTCAATATTAAAATAACCGTGAGGGTAAAAAATGAAACGTAATCTATTAGCAATCGCAATTCCTGCACTTCTAGTTGCAGCTGGCGCAAATGCATCTATCGAAGTATGGAATAAAGATGGTAATAAAGTTGACTTTTATGGTCGTGTAAAAGCAGCTAACAATATCACTGATCGAGGTCAAAAGAATGAAGGTGATGATACTTCTGCTCGTTTAGGTATGTCTGGTCAAACTCAAATTACTGACAGCGTAACAGGTTATGGTCGTTGGGAATACCAAGCAAATGCAGGTAAAAATTCAGATAATGAAGTGCGTTATGCTTTTGCTGGTTTGAACTTTGGTGACTTTGGTTCATTCGATTATGGTCGTAATGACGGTGTGTTAAAAGCAATCACTGCTTATACTGACGTATTACCACAATTTGGTGGTGATGCTGCAAATAATAACTGGAATGTGCTTTCTAGCCGTACTAAAGCGGTTGCAACCTACCGTAACAATAATTTCTTTGGCTTAACTGATGATGTAAGTTTTGCATTACAATATGCTGATAACGGCGATAATTCTAATACATTAGATCGTTTTAAAAGTGATTTAGATAACGATGTATCAGTATCAAGAGAAGCTTATGGTGTAAACGCTCAATGGCGTATCTTTGATACTGGTTTAACTGCTGGTGCCGGTTATGCGCAATCTACTTCAAGTGATCATCGTCATAATACTTGGACTGCTGGTCTAAAATATGATAACTACAATTTATATTTAGCTGCTAACTATTTCCAAAGTAAATTAAAAAATCGTACCATCTCAGTTTTTGATGATCAAGGTGTAGAAGAAGGATCAGGTGTAAGCAATATAAAAATTAAAGGTATCGAGTTAGTTGCTCAGTATGGCTTTGATTTAGAAGTGGGTCGTTTAACACCTTCTTTAGCTTATGTACAACATAAGGGTAAAGTAGATTCATTCCATGATGAAGAAGATTATGATGTTCGTTACGGTTCAAAAAACTCACCTCTTGCTAAATATGTCTCTGTAGGCGCAACTTACGATTTAAATAAAAACTTTAGTGCGATTGTTGAATATAAATTCAACTTACTTGATCGCAAAGATATTGGTGCTGAGGAAAACACTAAAGTACAACGTGATCGTCATGCAAACAAACCAGGTACTAAAGATGTGTTAGGTGTTGGTTTAATTTACCAATTCTAATTTCTATTCTTAATATCTTATAAAAAGGCACTTAGGTGCCTTTTTTTATCATTATTGAAATTTATTTCATATCAAAACACATTTTATGCTTAAAAAATTTTATAGTAAGTATTAAAATTATCGTAAATTTTTAGAATTTATTAAATAAACATTGTTAAATATACTACGTGCATTATTTATTGGTCATTGTTGGTTAATATTAATATTGCATAAAACGTATAATTACTCTGGATTAGTAGTAATTTATGGGTCAAAAGCAAAGTATTTTGCCTTATTTAGTAATATAAAAATACCTACGAGGGTAAAAAATGAAACGTAATCTATTAGCTATTGCTATTCCTGCATTATTAGTTGCAGGTACTGCAAGCGCATCTATCGAAGTATGGAATAAAGACGGTAATAAAGTTGATTTTTATGGACGTGTTTATGCACTAAATTATATCACCGATCGTGATAATCAAACCGGTGAAGGTGATAAGACTACTGCACGTTTAGGTATGTCAGGTCAAACTCAAGTTACTGAGAACATTACCGGTTATGGTCGCTGGGAATACGAGGCGAAAACTGGTTCAAACGCTGAAAACGAAACTCGTTATGCTTATGCAGGTATGAACTTTGGTGATCTAGGTTCATTCGACTATGGTCGTAATGATGGTGTGTTAAAAACGTTAACTTCTTATACTGACGTATTACCTGAGTTTGGTGGTGATGCATCGGATAATGATCTTTATGCATTAAGTGCTCGTACTAAAGCGGTTGCAACTTATCGTAATAGTGATTTCTTTGGTTTAGTAAACGGTTTACGTTTTGCTGTTCAATATGCCGATAATGGTGATAACAGTTCAACAAGCTATTTTAATAAACATGATCGTGATGGTCACGACAGTGCCGAAGCTTGGGGTTCAGTAGTTGATTGGGATGTGTTAGATACAGGCCTATCTATTGGTGCTGGTTATGCGCAAACTGGTGGTCATAAAGATGCAAAAGCTTGGTCAGCTGGTGTGAAATATGATAATAACAACCTTTATTTGGCCGCATTATATATTCAAGGCAAACAGAAATATGGTTGGGATAATGCTTCAGCTACCCATAGTGCCGATGATTTAAAAACTAAAGGTTACGAAGTCGTCGCACAATATGGTATCGACTTTGATATTGGTCGCTTAACCCCATCTGTTGCTTACATTCAACATCGTGTACAAGATGCTTCAAGCTATTCAAGAAGTGGCGATGCAGGACTTAAAGGTAATGATTTAATTAAGTATGTTGATGTTGGTTTGACTTATGACTTCAACAAAAATCTACAAGCTATCCTTGATTATAAAATCAACTTGTTAGATAAAGATGACATTGGTGCTCGCCGTGCTTTATATGGTGATAGCCAATTTGGTGGATCACAAATTAAAGCAACGACTAAAGATACTGTAGCATTAGGTTTAATTTACCAATTCTAATTACCCGTAAATTTGGTTTTTAAAAGGCACTTAGGTGCCTTTTTTATTGTCTTAAATCTAAGCAAATAACGCTTGCACTTTAATACATACTCTGTTAAAAACTATCGAATAATCATCGATAGGGATAATAATGATGCTTTACACAACGCGTAAATTGGCTGCCAAAAAAAATATTGCTTTAGTTGCTCATGATCACTTAAAAAGTACTTTATTAAATTGGTGCAGAAAAAACCGAGCAGAACTTGCACATCATAATTTATGTGGTACCGGCACGACAGGGAATTTAATTAAAAAAGAGATAGGGTTAAATATTACTCCAATGTTAAGTGGTCCAATGGGTGGCGATCAACAAATTGGTGCATTAATTGCCGAAGGTAAAATTGATATACTCATCTTTTTTTGGGATCCACTTAATGCAGTACCGCATGACCCCGATGTTAAAGCATTATTGCGTTTATCAACGGTTTGGAATATACCAGTTGCGACGAATGAAGCAACAGCCAATGCATTGGTTCAATCAGCTATTTTTACCCAAGAGGTTGAAATTGAAATTCCTGATTACCAAAGATATTTAGCTGAAAGAGTAAAATAAGTGCCGGTGCCGTCGCAAATTCGTAAAACCGGTAAACAAATATTACTACTAGATAATTTATTTATTGTTCTAGGATTTTATGTTGTTTTTCCATTGGTTTCGACACACTTTGTTAGTCAAGTTGGTTGGAGTGCTTTGTTTGTCGGTTTTGCTTTAGGATTCAGACAATTTGTACAACAAGGATTTGGTATTATTGGTGGTGCTATTGCTGATCGCTTTGGTGCTAAACCGATGATTGTTTGTGGAATGTTTTTACGTTGCGTCGGGTTTATATCAATGGCTATTGCTAGTCAACCTTGGCTTTTATTACTATCTTGCTTACTTTCTGCTTTAGGTGGATTACTGTTTGATCCACCACGCATGGGACTGACCATCAAGTTTACCCGTCCACATGAACGCGGTAAATTTATTTCGCTGTTAATGATACAAGATAATGCTGGTGCAGTGATTGGTGCGCTTATTGGTGGTATTTTGATTGATTATGATTTTCATTTAGTTTGTTGGTGCGGCGCATTTATCTTTTTCTTATGTGGTCTTTTTAACCTCTTCTTTTTGCCTGCTTATCATATTGCTATTGGTAAAGCACCCATTGTTAATGGTATGAAAATGGTGCTTAAAGATAAAAAATTTACACGTTATGTCTTAACACTAACGGGTTATTATGTGCTTGGAGTACAAGTCATGTTGATGCTACCGCTAACTATTACCAATATTTCAGGAAGTTCAAGTTATGTGAAATGGATGTACGTGATTGAAGCAACTATCTCATTAATTCTGCTTTATCCTCTTGCCCGGTTTAGTGAAAAACATTTTAGATTAGATCAACGCCTTAAATTTGGATTACTTTTGATGTCGTTTGCCTTTATAATAATTGGATTTACATCCCAATTATCTATTTTGCTATCTCTTATAGCGCTTTTTTACCTTGGTGCAATTATTGCAGAGCCGGCTAGAGAAACTTTAGCAACCGTGTTAACTAATCCAAAAGCCAAAGGTAGTTACATGGGATTTAGCCGATTAGGGCTTGCTTTAGGCGGATTTATTGGTTATACCGGAGCAGGATGGCTTTATGAAATTGCAATCAAGATGGGTTTTCCGCATTTGCCGTGGATTATTTTAACGTTAATTGGATTATTAACGTTAGGTTATTTACAATATCTATTTAAAGATGAACTACCTTTCAATTTAGTCAAGATGAAAAAAATTGATTAATTTCACCATATTTAAATAGAATTGCTTCACCAGTGTTTAATTTATGCCAAGTTTCATTTGAAGTTAACGGCATAGTTGAAATAATAGTAACAATATCATTTGGTGTAGTATGCTTTTGAAAATCGATTTCAACATCTTCATCAATTAACTTTGCTTTGCCAAAAGGTGCTTTGCGCGTAATCCAATGTAAATTAGTTGAACAATAAGCAAAGACATATTGCCCATTAGAAAGCAGCATATTAAATATGCCAAGTTGATTCAGTTCAAGTGCACATTGTTGGATATAAGTAAAAAGCTCAATATCATCAGTCGGTTGTTTTGGATATTTTTTATGTAACTGATTAATTAAGTAACAAAAAGCATACTCACTGTCGGTTAATCCAACTGGTTGAAAAATTCCCATATCCAGCTTTTCGTAATCAGTTAATTGCCCATTGTGGGCAAAAGTCCAATTTTTACCCCACAATTCTCGGGTAAAGGGGTGTGTGTTTTCAAGCGCTACCCCCCCACGATTTGCTTGACGAATATGCGCGATAACAGCCTTAGATTTAATTGGGTATTGTTGTACCATTTTAGCGATAGGTGAATAGCTACAAGGCTCAGGATCCTTAAACGTTCGACAGCCTTTACCTTCATAAAAGGTAATACCCCAACCGTCTTTATGTGGTCCTTTATCTCCGCCACGTTTAATTAAACTCGTGAAGCTAAAACAAATATCAGTTGGCACGTTAGCGCTCATACCCAATAATTCACACATTTTAAGCCATCTCTTTTTCAATTAGCATAATTAAAATATGAATAACTTTGATATGGATTTCTTGTACACGATCAGCATAACCAAAATGTGGTACACGAATATCGACATCAGCCAGTCCGTTCATTTTACCGCCATCTTTACCGGTTAAGGTAATAATTTTCATCCCTTTTTGTTTAGCTACATCTATTGCTTTTAATACATTAGCTGAATTACCTGACGTTGAAATACCTAATAATACATCGCCTTTTTGTCCAACACCTTCAACATAACGTGAAAATATAGAATCAAATCCGAAATCATTGCCTACACAAGATATATGACTAACATCTGATATAGCTATTGCAGGATAAGCTGGACGATTATCACGGTAACGACCGGTTAACTCTTCAGCAAAATGCATAGCATCACAATGGGAACCACCATTGCCACATGATAAAACTTTACCACCTTGTTTAAATGCGTTAGCTATAAGCACAGCTGCTTGTTGGATTTTGTGAAGATTGCCATCATCCGAAACAAAATTTACCAATACATTTAGTGCTTGGTTGAGTTCATCACGAATAGCATCAATATACATCTAAATTACCTCATAAATGAAAAATCTTACTACCATTGTAGTGCGTTCAAAACTGCTTGCAAGGGATAATAAAAATAAAATGATAGATAGTGAAAAAAGTTGAAGTAAATTTAATTTATTAGCATAAAAATCAATCATAAAAAATTAACAAAATTGTTTAATTAAAATTTTTTTATATTACTCAAACTATTTAAGTTCTCATAAATAAAATCTTTGTATTTATTTTCCAATAAATTGTTAATCAAAACGAGGTTGTAGCGTTATTTGCTGATAGGATAAGCCTTCAAATCATGATATAATCAGCAAATATTTTCACCTACAATTAATCAAAGTGAAATTGCATTTATAATCGAACGATAAGGAATCACTATGCAAACAGTTAAAGGTAAAGTTGCTGCACCAAAAGCGAAAGTCGCTATAATTGTGGCACGTTTTAATCATTTTATTAATGAAAGTTTAGTAAACGGTGCTGTTGACGCGTTAACGCGTATTGGTCAAGTTGATGAAAAAAATATTACGGTTATTTGGGTACCGGGCGCCTATGAAATTCCGCTTACTACAAAAGTTGCTGCACAATCTAAAAAATATGATGCTATTGTGGCTTTGGGGACAGTAATTAGAGGAAGCACTGCACATTTTGATTTTGTTGCAGGCGAATCAAGCTCTGGCCTATTAAGTGCTAGTTTAGAATTTTCAATTCCAGTCGGTTTTGGCATTTTAACGACTGAAAGCATAGAACAAGCCGTTGAACGTGCTGGCACTAAAGCAGGTAATAAAGGTGCTGAAGCTGCATTAACTGCACTGGAAATGCTTAACGTTATCAAAACAATTAAGGAGTAATTTAGTGGCATTAGTTAATCCTCGTCGTCGAGCAAGAGAATGCGCCGTTCAAGCAATTTACTCTTGGCAAATATCTAGAAATGATCTTGCTGATGTTGAGACAAGTTTTATGACTGAACAAGATATGAAAGGTGTTGATACGAAATATTTTCGAGAGTTACTTCATGGTGTTGCTAAAAACACTACAGAGTTAGATGAAAAAATGGCACCTTATCTTACTGAGCGAACAGTAGATGAGCTTGGTCAAGTTGAGTTAGCCGTATTAAGAATTGCGCTTTATGAATTAACCAAACGTCACGATGTACCTTATAAGGTTGTTATTAATGAAGCTATCGATTTAACTAAAACTTTCGGAGCAGAAGATAGCCATAAATTTGTCAATGGTGTTTTAGATAAAATTGCGCCAACCATTCGTACACGATAACCAATTATTTTGAGATAAATATGAACGATAATACTGAAAAAAATAAACCAGCTATTTTTTACGCTACAACTAATGACCCTAAAAAGCATTCTCGAACTAATAAAGACAAAATTAGTGGGCATAAAGATAATCGCAAAGATAATTCTTTTCAGTTTAACGCTAAAAGAAGAGATAAGCGTAATAATGATCGAATTGAAACGTTCAAACCTAAAGCAGCTAAAACAGGTTTTGTCAAACAAAGTATTATTGTTGAAGTAAATAAATCTACGTACGATTTACAAGATGAAAACGAATCCCCTTGGCGCAAAAAAGTACGGGATAATGATCAAAGCCCTACATTTGGTTATGATGGCTACCGCCAACGTAAAGAAGAAACTTTAGTTTATAGTGAAAACAGTTGTAAATCGGTTTTTAAGCACCGCCGCGCGGCAATTGTAAAATTGTTCATTACGCAAGAAATGACTTATCAATTTAGGGATTTAATTAATTGGTTAGTTAAACAACGTTTAGGCTACGATATTGTTTCAAATGAGCAAATTGCCAAAATAACTCAAACTTCGCATCATGGTGGCGTTTGTTTGATCGTTAAAAAACGCGTTGCTATCACTATGTTTGACTATTTAGACAAATATCATGATAAACAGCAAGATTGTATTTTAGCGATTGATGATGTAAATAATCCCCATAATTTGGGTGGATTAATTCGTAGCGCTGCATTTTATAAAGTAAATGCTGTAATGCTACGACAAACTAATTTACTCGATAGTGGCGCAGCTATGCGGGTGGCAGAAGGTGGAATTGAAGCAGTTGAATCAATAAAAAGTGATGATTTTATTGTTTCACTTGATCAATTCAAACAGCATGGTTATCAAATTATTGTCTTATTACCTTGTCAGGTAAAATCAATTGCCTCAACAGAATTAGCAAAAGTTGAGTTTCATAAAAAAACGGTATTAGTCATATTCCAACAAATTAATATAAAATTAGTACAATGTGCTGATGTTGTGGTTCATTTGAAGGGGAATGATAACATGCCTTCACTTAATATCTCTGTTGCAACAGGTATTACTTTATCCTCAATGCAATATTAAAATATTTGATGTTATTGTTGACTATTTACTATGTTGAATAGTCAAAGTAAAAAAATGCTACAAAAACATTAAAATAGCATCAATTCATTAGACAATGTTAATATTTTCTGTACATTGTTAGCAGGATTTCAATGCGTTGGTAATAGTCATGGTATCTAAACATAAAGTTGGTTTGATTTTCGGTAAATTTTATCCTTTACATTGTGGTCATATCTATCTAATTGAAAAAGCGATGACACAAGTTGATGAACTCCATATCATGTTAGGCTGTGAGGCAAATCGTGATAAACAACTTTTTGCAAGCAGTCGCCTACCTAAACAACCACAAGTGTGTGATCGTTTTTCATGGTTACAAGAAACGTTTAAAGATCGCCATAATATTCATGTCCATATTTTAGACGAATCTAACATTGAATATTATCCAAATGGTTGGCAAGATTGGAGTGATCGGGTAAAACAGATTTTAACTGATCATAAAATAGAACCTACAGTGGTTTTTACCAGTGAACCACAAGATATTAAAAATCATGAATTATATTTTCATTGTCCAGCCGTGTTAGTCGATGCTAATCGCGATTTTATTAACATTAGTGCGACTCAAATTCGTGAAAATCCATATCAAAATTGGTCTTTTATTGCCAAAGCTGCAAAACCTTTTTTTGTCAAAAAAATAGCAATTATCGGACAGGGAAAATTCAATGAGCTCCCTTTACAATTAGCTAATATCTATAACACACAATATGTATCAAATGGGTATATTAATTACATTGAACGTGAAATATCAACCCCTTATAATCAGCGTTATTTGAGTGAAACTGATTATATCCGTATTGCAATGTTACATGTGGAGCGGTTATCAAAAGCGATCGAAACAAGTAATAAGGTGCTTTTTACTTCAATCGATTTCGAAACACTGTCCCAATACTATACGCAAATCTTTCAAAAAGAACATGAGGTTTTAAAAGGTTTGAAAGAAAGCTATCATTTTGATTTAGTTATTCATCAACAAGATCTTGATTCGTCCAACACGATGTTACAAAATTTTGAAGCTATTTCTAAAATGGTTGAGTCATTATTGATTTAGTTCATCACATTTACAGTGGCTTATGCTAAAATAAGTCAACTCGATGTGATAGGTAAATTTTTATGTCTCAATCCCCTGATAAACAAGATAATAAAGAACAAGAAAAAATTGATTTTGGTTATACACAAGTTTTAAAGCAAGAAAAAGTCAAACGAGTTGCAGAAGTATTTCATTCCGTTGCTGATAAATACGATGTAATGAATGATCTTATGTCATTTGGTATTCATCGTATCTGGAAGAAGGTTACCATTGAATATAGTAGCGTACGTAAGGGCCAAAAAGTATTGGATTTAGCAGGTGGGACAGGTGATCTAACAGCCAAATTTTCTCAACTCGTGGGGGATGATGGGCTAGTTGTATTGGCTGATATTAATGAATCCATGCTGAAAGTTGGTCGAGACAAGTTACGCGACAAAGGTTTATTCAAAAATATAGAATATGTACAAGCGAATGCAGAAGAACTGCCTTTTGCTGATAACTATTTTGATTGTATTACCATATCGTTTGGACTGCGTAATGTGACTGATAAACAAAAAGCATTGTGTTCGATGTGGCGGGTATTAAAACCAGGCGGTCGTTTACTTATTCTTGAGTTTTCTAAACCTCAATACAAAATTCTAAATAAAGCTTACGATTTGTATTCTTTCACGATGCTACCATTAATGGGTAAAGTTGTGGCAAACGATGCCGATAGTTATCGTTATCTAGCTGAATCTATTCGTATGCATCCTGACCAAAAAACATTAAAGAAAATGATGGAAGATGCCGGTTTTGTAGACGTTAAATATCACAATATGACAGGCGGCATTGTGGCTTTGCATACTGGTTTTAAATTTTAAGGCGACATGCGACAACGATTATGACATTTTTTCGACTTTATAAAATATTGGCAGTATTTCGTGCATATCGATTAGATGAATTATTGCCAAAACACCATTCAGTAAGATGGCCTAAATTTTTGTCAAAGTGTTTATTTTGGATCCGCCCCAAAGCAAAACACCAAGAAATAGGGGAAAGGCTACGTCAAGCTTTGCAAGAGTTAGGTCCAGTTTGGATTAAATTTGGACAGATGATTTCAACTAGGCGTGATGTATTACCTATACATATTGCAGATGCGCTGGCTAAATTACAAGATCAAGTCGACCCTTTTGATGGGAAAATTGCTAAACAACTAATTGAAAGCGCATTAGAACAACCTCTAGATTACTATTTTTCTAATTTTGATGAAAAACCGCTAGCATCCGCATCTATTGCTCAAGTGCATACAGCGATATTAAAGCGCAGCCAAGCTGAGATAATAATAAAAGTATTACGTCCAAATATTCTACCGGTAATTCGCTCCGATATTGACCTAATGTATTGGGCCGCTAATCAGTTGACTAAACGCGTTAAATCGGGTGAAAAATTACGCGCTTTAGAGATTGTACGCGATTACGAAAGTACCTTATTAAAAGAGTTAGATTTACAGCAAGAAGCTTATAATACAGCTAGATTACGTGATAATTTCATCAATAGTGATATTTTGTATATACCGTATGTCTACCAAGATCTATGTCGAAAAAACATATTAGTTGAAGAGCGAATTAGAGGTGTTCCAATAGCCGATATTGAACAACTCAAGCATAAAAAAGTTAATATGAAATTACTGGCTGAACGAGGTGTTCAAGCATTTTTTACCCAAGTGTTTCGTGATAATTTTTTTCATGCAGATATGCATCCCGGTAATATCTTTGTGGATATTACTGATGCACAAAATCCAAGATACATCGGCATTGATTGTGCTATTGTCGGCGTACTAAGTGAAGATGATCAACGTTATCTTGCTGAAAATTTTCTTGCTTTTTTTAATCGGGATTATCGAAAAATTGCTGAAACTTATATTGCTTCGGGTTGGGTGCCTGAAACAACTGACGCAACTGCTCTTGAAATGGCAATGCGTAATGTTTGCGAGCCTGCTTTTGCTAAACCATTGTCAGCGATCTCTTTTTCACAAATTTTACTACAATTATTTCAAGTAGCCCGTCAATTTAATATGGATATACAACCTCAATTAACTTTACTTGAAAAAACGTTATTTTACATAGAAGGATTAGGACGTCAGCTCTACCCCGAGCTTGATTTATGGCAAACCGCTAAACCATTTTTAGAAAAATGGTATGAAGATAAGTATAGCGCTAAAAAAATATTACAACAATTTTGGACAGCATTACCGCAATGGCGCTCAATTTTGCCTGACTTACCTGTAAAATTAAATGATAATGCGCGCATGACAAAGCAGTTGAACCAACAATTAATGCAAATCCAGCAACAGATAAAACAGAGTAAAAAGCGCGAATCTTATCTTTTGGGGTTCACGGTTGTTATCAGCCTATTATGTATAATGGCGCTGATCATTCATTAGCATGTTATTTTAAAATCGTATAAATTAAGTGTATAATTTGTTTACCTAAGCTTGTTGGAGAAAGTTATCATGATGCCAAGTTTACCCCAACTATTAATATTGATTGCTGTTGTTGTATTATTATTTGGAACTAAAAAATTACGTTCATTAGGATCGGATCTTGGTGCGTCTATCAAAGGCTTTAAAAAAGCGATGAATGACGATGATGACAAAAAAGATCGTAATGATTCACAACAAGTTGAAAATCTTGATTCTTCCGATAATAATACTAACAAAAAAGAGTAGCCTGTGTTTGATATTAGCTTTGGGCAATTACTATTAGTAATGATTCTTGGGCTGGTTGTATTAGGTCCCGAGCGCTTGCCTGTGGCAATTAAAACCGTTGCTAGCTGGATCCAAGTACTTCGTCGCATGTCAGCGACTGTACAATTAGAGTTAAATAAAGAACTTAAATTACAAGAGTTACAAGACAGTTTAAAAAAAGCTGAACAAAGTGGCTTAAAAACGCTCACTCCCGAGATTCAAGCTTCAATTGACGATTTAAAACGCGTTACCGAATCATTACAAAAAGAAATTGATTCAGCCGCTCACATTGATACTCAAACTCATTCTGATAAAGATAAATCATGACAGAAGACGCTACACAACCGTTAATTGGACATCTAATCGAGCTTCGGACTCGACTTTTACGCTGTATTATCTGTATTTTACTGGTATTAATTTGTTTACTCTATTTCTCAAATGATATCTATCATATTGTAGCTAATCCTTTAATTAGCCAATTACCGCAAGGCAGCAGTATGATTGCGACCGATATCGCAGCTCCTTTTTTTACCCCAATTAAACTCACCGCTATAGTCGCTATTTTTATTTCGATTCCCTATGTACTTTACCAAGTTTGGGGATTTATTGCTCCAGCCCTCTATCAGCATGAAAAACGTTTGGTTATGCCACTGATCGTATCAAGTACTGTACTTTTTTATATGGGGATCGCTTTTGCTTATTTTGTGGTGTTTCCATTAGCATTTTACTTTTTTATTCACACTGCACCAGTTGATGTTGCAATTAATACTGATATTACGAAGTATCTTGATTTTGTCATGACACTTTTTATCGTATTTGGTTTTGCTTTTGAAGTGCCTGTAGCTATTATATTGCTCTGTTGGACAGGTGTTACCACTCCAAAAAATTTAAGAAAAAAACGCCCATATATTATTGTTGGTGTATTTGCTGTCGCTATGTTTGTGACCCCACCTGATGTATTTTCACAAATTCTTTTAGCGATTCCTATCTGTTTATTGTTTGAAATTGGTACTTTTTTTGCGAGGTTTTATCGCCCAAGAACCGCAGATATTAAAGACAATGAAGATGATAGCGAATCAAATAAAACTGAATAAGTCGTTATATAAAATATAAATGATAAGTAAAGGATAATTATTGATAATGAAAACTTCATTACCTGATTTTAGTCAAGCCAATGTACTAGTTGTTGGTGATATCATGTTAGATCGCTATTGGTATGGTGGAACCAATCGTATATCGCCTGAAGCGCCTGTACCTGTGGTTAAAATTGATGCATTAGAAGAGCGGCCAGGTGGCGCTGCCAATGTAGCAATGAATATCACTTCATTAAGTGGCAATGTTCGTTTAATTGGCTTAACAGGAATTGATGAAGCTGCTAAAATTCTCGATGAAGAATTAAGCAAACATCATGTTCATTGTGATTTTGTTGCTGTTTCTACTCATCCAACCATAACTAAATTAAGAGTACTTTCGCGTAATCAACAATTAATTCGAATCGATTTTGAAGAAGGATTTGATAAAGTTGATGCTAGCCCAATTTTAGAGCGTATACAAACTGCATTAACTACACATAAAGTATTAGTTTTATCTGATTATGCAAAAGGCGCGTTATCGTCCGTACAAAAGATGATTGATCTTGCTAATCAGGCTAATGTTCCTATTTTGGTTGATCCTAAAGGAACTGACTTTGAGCGTTACCGCGGCGCAACGTTACTGACGCCAAATATGTCAGAATTTGAAGCAGTGGTAGGGCAGTGTGATAGTGAGCAAGAAATTGTCGAAAAAGGGCTTGCACTTATCAAAAAATATCAACTTAAAGCATTACTTGTTACGCGTAGTGAAAAAGGCATGACACTATTACAGTTAGATAAACCAACTTATCATTTACCGACACAAGCTAAAGAAGTCTTTGACGTTACTGGCGCGGGTGATACTGTGATAGCCACATTAGCCGCGGCTTTAGCATCAGGTCAATCACTCGAAGATAGCTGTTATTTAGCCAATGCAGCAGCGGGTGTGGTTGTAGGCAAATTAGGTACTTCTACAGTATCACAAGTTGAGCTTGAAAATGCTATTCGTGCTCGAAAAGATAATGGTTTTGGTGTCATGACGGAAGATGAGCTAAAAGAAGAAGTTAAAAAAGCGAGACAACGCGGTGAAAAAATTGTCATGACCAATGGTTGCTTTGATATTTTGCATGCTGGTCATGTTTCTTATCTAGCCAATGCTCGAAAATTGGGAGATCGATTAATTGTCGCTGTAAATAGCGATGCATCGGTAAAACAATTGAAAGGTGAATCAAGACCGATTAACCCACTTATGCAACGTATGATTGTTTTAGGTGCGCTTGATTCAGTTGATTGGGTGGTACCATTTGAAGAACAAACACCACAACGACTGATCGCTAATATATTACCTGATGTATTAGTTAAAGGTGGTGATTATAAACCGGAAGACATCGCCGGTGGCAAAGAGGTGATTGATGCTGGCGGCATTGTCAAAGTACTTAATTTTGAAGATGGTTGTTCAACGACAAATATTATTAACAAGATTAAAAGTCGTTAAATATGGTTCTTAACAATAAATTTACAAAATTAATTGTTTTATTTTACATAATCGATGTTATTGGTTATTATATGAACATGTGACTAATAAATTTAATTATACAAGAATTTATTCAATGAAAAAGAATCTCATTATTTTAACTCTATTATCAACTTCTTTAATAGGGTGTGGCTTTTCAACTAAGGGACCATCAGTAGATATAAAACCTGTTCCAAATAATATTAATTTAAATAATGTTTGTGTTTATCGAAGTGTTAATACTCTTAGTTCATATGATAAAGCAGGTCAAATTATTGCTAATAAGCTTAATGAATTGAAAATAAGTAACAAACTTACCACTAAAGATAAATTAACAGAATGTTCTTATACTTTAAGCTATGATATTAGAAGAGCAATCGAAATACCAACTTATCTATCCATCATGTACGTTCAACTTGATGATAATGAAGGATATTCGGTAGGTTCCATAAAATATAGTCATATTGTTGAGGGAGGCTTTTTAACACTTAGCTCATCAAGTTTTACTAATACAGACAAAAAAATAAATGAGTTATTAGATAGGTTTCTCAATATTCAATCAGATAAAGGGGTAGCGAATGAAAAGTAAACTAATCTTTTTATCTATTTTATTTTTGATTTCAGGCTGTAGTGTTTCAACATCAGATTACAAGTATATTGGAAAAGAAAATGATCCGAATTTAGAATTTTCGGCTGATTTCGGTGGTGGAACCATTCCACCAGTGCACTTCAGTCTAAATATTGACAATCCTGAAGATAATAAATGTAACGATTTTAATGAAATAGGATATTATTATCCAGAAAGCAGTATTTTTATTTTGGCTAAAATAAATCCTGAATTAAGCGCGAAGGTACCTGCTAATAAGTTTGTTTCCATAGCAAGCAATTATGATGTTGCAAATAGTGAATATTGTTACGCTGAAACTAAACAATTTATGGCAGAAGAAGGAAAAAACTATAAAATTAATTTCAAGATAGAAGGTGGATACTGTAATCTGGAAATTCTTGATAAAAAAACATCTCAGCCAGTTAAAGTTAAAGTTAAAGATAAATGTAGCAAATAATCAAGTTAATTAGCGACTTGATATTCAATCAAAATTAAATGAAGCGAGATATAACTATCTCCTTCATTGTTATTCCACTAAATTCATTCATATTTTCAATTTTGCCGGTTTTAATTTTATTATAACGATTAACCAACGATTAATGATTAATCGTTAATAACTATCATTAAATTTTAAATTTAATACTTTTTTTATTATCTCGTTTGTGCAAAGCTATAGCTAAATTAAGACAACGAGTATTAAGGATATTGAATGACGAAACATTATGATTATATTGCCATCGGTGGTGGTAGTGGCGGTATTGCGTCAGTTAACAGAGCGGCGTCATACGGAAAAAAATGCGCAATTATTGAAGCAAAATTATTAGGTGGTACTTGCGTTAATGTTGGTTGTGTACCTAAAAAGGTGATGTGGTATGGTGCGCAAATTGCCGAAGCAATAAAACATTATGGTCCAGATTATGGATTTGATACAACGATAAATCAATTTAATTGGGACAAATTAATCTCAAGTCGAAGCGCTTATATTGATCGTATTCATCAATCTTATGATAACGTGCTACGTAAAAATAAGGTGGATGTGATTCAAGGATATGCTAAATTTATTGATTCACATACGGTTGAAGTAAATGGTGAATGTTATAGCGCGGATCATATTTTAATTGCAGTTGGTGGTAAACCAACTATACCTAACATTCCTGGTGCGCAGTATGGTATTACTTCTGATGGCTTTTTTGCATTGAAAGCATTACCAAAGCGTGTTGCAGTTGTGGGTGCGGGTTATATAGCTTGTGAAATTGCCAGTGTATTACATTCATTAGGCGCACAAACTCATCAATTTATTCGTAAAGCGACACCATTACGTTCTTTTGATCCACTTATTGTTGAGACATTAATGGAGGTTATTAAGACAGAAGGCCAAACTTTGCATACGTTTGCTATTCCTCAGTCTGTTACTAAAAATAGTGATAATTCATTAACATTAACGTTAGAAAATGGCGAAAGTTATACTGTTGATTGTGTGATTTGGGCAATTGGTCGAGAACCAGCAACCAACGATCTAAACTTATCCGCAGCAGGGGTAAAAACTAATGATAATGGCTTTGTTATGGTCGACAAATATCAAAATACCAATGTTCCTGGTATTTATTCTGTTGGCGATGATACAGGTGCTATCGCTCTAACACCTGTTGCCGTTGCAGCTGGACGCCGCTTATCTGAACGATTATTTAATAATAAAGTGGATGAACATTTAGACTATACTAATATTCCAACAGTTGTATTTACTCATCCAGCAATAGGTACGGTTGGTTTAACTGAACCTGAAGCCATTGCACAATTTGGTGAGCAAAATGTAAAAGTATATACCTCAACTTTTACTGCAATGTATACTGCGGTTACAACGCATCGCCAACCATGTCGAATGAAGTTAGTGTGTGTTGGTAAAGACGAAAAAATTGTCGGAATTCATGGTATGGGTTATGGTATGGACGAAATGCTGCAAGGTTTTGCTGTGGCGCTTAAAATGGGTGCAACCAAAAAAGATTTTGATAATACTGTTGCTATTCATCCAACTGCGGCAGAAGAGTTTGTAACAATGCGATAATACTATTCAAATTTTAAAGTGACAACTTAAAGAAAAAGCAGATCTATTTGATCTGCTTTTTTTACTAAAATGATTACTGATCCGCTTCGTTTTGCCAGCCATTTTTAGCTAGAGGATAAAAACCAACAGCTACTGCAATTAGCGCAACAAATGAGATGTAAATTCCCGCACCTAAATAACTATATTCACCTAATAAATGGTCAGGACTTAATAAATAAATGGTCAACGTTGGTGTGATGGCACTAAATAATGCATATGCCAAATTGTAGGAAAACGATAAACCCGAATAACGAATAGCTGGTGGAAATGTTCTGGTACCAATAATTGGCGTCATGGCAATTGAACCAATAAATAGTCCAAATATCGCCCAAAGGCAGTACAGTTTTGCTAACGACATATCAGCAGTCAGTGAACTATAGAAAATGATACTGGCAATCGCAAGTCCGCCCCAGGTTATTACGACTGTTTTACTTGTTCCTAATTTATCATCAAGCCAACCAGAAATAACACAGCCTATTGTTAGTGTCAAAGCCGCAATACAGCCACCAATGCGCCAATCAAGATTGGCAAAGTGGTACATTCCACCAACAATTCGTCCTGGCGTGATTAATATTCCAACCATAATTGCAGTTGATAATGACCATGTTAACAGTGCAACAATGATACAAGCTGTTTTATGTTTTTTTAATACAGTAACAACAGGGATATTTTTTTCAATAGCTTTCCTTGCAGCTAATTCTTTAAAAATTGGTGTTTCTGAAAGAAATCGACGTAAATAAACTGAGATCACACCAAAAATACCGCCAATAATAAATGGAATTCGCCAAGCATAATCTAAAATATTTTCTTTGGTAAAATAAAGATCGATAATGATAGTGACAATAAAGCCAAGCATAATTCCACCCGTAATGCCTGATGTTAATGTGCCGACACCTAAACCATAGCGCTGTTTTGGCACATGTTCGGCAATAAACACCCATGCACCTGGCATTTCACCACCAATAGCTGCGCCTTGCAGCATACGCATCACTAATAGCAATAATGGTGCAAAAATGCCTATCATTTCATAAGTAGGTAAAACACCAATGATAAATGTCGGTAATGCCATCATTGCGACACTTAAAGTGAACATTTTTTTACGTCCTACTTTATCGCCAAAGTGCGCCATAATAATGCCACCAACAGGCCTTACCAAATAACCAGCAGCGAAGATACCCCATGCGAAAAGATCTAACGTCAATGGCGATAAAGTGTGGGGTAAAAAGAGTGGTTTGACAATGGTATCAATATATAGCGCATAGATAACAAAGTCATAAAATTCTAACGTTCCCCCTAAAGAGGATAAAACTAATGTTTTTAAATCCTTACTGTTTAATGGCCGGGCATTGGGTTGCCACTGCGCATTGATTTCAGATTGACTCATGAAAAGACCTTATAATTATTGTTAAATTAAGATAGATAATAAAAAAATATACTTTTTTTGATTAAAACTAAATATAAAGCGCTCATTTTGCCACAAAAAAATGTGTTTTTTTTTATCATAAAAAAATTTAATGGATGTTATAAAACCGACTATTTGATTTATAATTTACTATAGCTAAATTATGTATAATGTTTTTTTTAAATGAATATTAAAAAAATTCATTTATTAGGTAATAACTTGATGAAAAATAATGAAATAACACGTTGTAGTTGGGTTTCAAATGATTCGTTGTATATTGACTATCATGATAATGAGTGGGGTATTGCACAATACGATAGTCTTAAATTATTTGAAAAAATTTGTTTGGAAGGTCAGCAAGCAGGCTTATCTTGGATTACCGTACTAAAAAAACGTGATGAATATCGTCGCTGTTTTTTTAATTTTGATCCTAAAAAGATTATTCAATTAACAGCGCAAGATATCGATAAATTACTTACAAATAAGGGATTAATTCGAAATAAATTAAAACTTAATAGTATTATAAAAAATGCTAAAGCTTATCTTGCAATGCAAAATAATGGTGAAGATTTTTCACAATTTATTTGGTCATTTGTGGGTGGCAAACCAATCATTAATCATTTCAACGATATAAGCGAAGTTCCTATTACTACTGATATATCAGATAAAATGTCTAAAGCGTTAAAAAAAAGAGGCTTTAGTTTTGTTGGTTCGACGATCTGTTACGCTTTTATGCAATCGATGGGATTGGTTAATGACCATTTTCAATACTGTTATAAAAAAGGGTGTGAATCTAAATGCTAAAATTTATTAAATATGGTGTATTGGTTGTTTTAACATATTTCATTATTTGTAATATTGTTATTTATCTTTATGCACTTAAAAAACCTGAGAGTCACGCTGATGTGTTGATTGTCTTAGGCGCTCAAGTAGTTGGTAACCCAGCAGAAGCATCACCCAGTTTACAAGTTCGCTTAGATTCGGCAGTAAATTATTTAAACGATAATACCGAAACTAAAGTCATCGTTTGTGGTGGTAAAGGTCAAGATGAGTCAGCTACAGAAGCCAGTGTGATGGCTCGTTATTTGCTCAATAAAGGCATTGATTTATCAAGAATCTATATTGAAGATAAATCACTACGTACAGTGGAACAAATACATAATGTACTTAATATTTTACCACCAAGTAAAACCGTAATTGCGACTAACGATTTTCATCTATTACGCTCTATAATGTTAGCTAAACGATTTGGTATCGAAGATGTATCTGGTTTATCAAGTCATTTAAGTTATGACAACGTTGATAGATATTTAGCATTGATCCGAGAACCACTGGCATTACTTAATTCATGGCTCTTCGATCATCCCAACGCTCCAAGACAGTCACAACCATAAAAAAATGGTCATGCTGCATACTCCCAAACTAATTAATTTATCAATAATTTGTTGATGACCGAACAATGATTTTGCTAGTTTGCTAACGGTAAACACTCGACAAATACTGTATTTGCAATGTGTACATGGTATGATGAACACATTGCTTTTTAATTTTTTAGAAAAAAGAAAAATATGAAATCAGATACAATTGTTGCACAAGCAACACCGCCTGGTCGTGGTGGGGTTGGTATATTGCGTATTTCTGGCCCTAAAGCTCAAGAGGTTGCCAAAGCAGTTTTAGGCATTTTACCTAAGCCACGATATGCGCACTATCTACCTTTTTTAGCTTCTGACGGGACAACGTTAGATGAAGGCATTGCTTTATTCTTCCCCAATCCACATTCATTTACTGGTGAAGATGTACTTGAACTTCAAGGCCACGGTGGACCCGTTATTTTAGATCTACTGTTGAAACGTATTTTAGAAATTGCTGACGTGCGTATAGCAAGACCTGGTGAATTTTCCGAACGTGCTTTTATGAATGATAAATTGGATCTGGCACAAGCGGAAGCGATAGCCGATTTGATTGATGCCAGTTCTGAGCAAGCTGCAAAATCGGCAATTTCATCATTACAAGGGGTATTTTCACAAAAAGTTAATGCATTGGTTGAATCGTTAATTCATTTAAGGATTTTTACTGAAGCTGCCATCGATTTTCCCGAAGAAGAAATAGACTTTTTATCTGATGGCAAAATTGAAACTCAGCTTAATGAAGTGATTATTCGGTTAAATGAAGTCAGACAAGAGGCGAAGCAAGGTTCGTTATTACGTGATGGTATGAAAGTTGTCATAGCAGGGCGCCCCAATGCTGGTAAATCGAGCTTACTTAATGCATTAGCAGGGCGCGATGCGGCTATTGTTACTGATATCGCCGGCACTACCCGTGATGTGTTACGTGAACATATTCATATTGATGGCATGCCATTGCATATTATTGACACAGCAGGGCTACGTGAAGCCAGTGACGAAGTCGAACGTATTGGTATTGAACGGGCTTGGCAAGAAATAAACCAAGCTGATCGCGTACTATTTATGGTTGATAGTACTACAACAACCGAAACCAACCCAGAAAAATTATGGCCTGAGTTTATTGAACGTTTACCTAAGAATATACCGATGACAGTTATCCGTAATAAAGCTGATCTTACGGGTGAACAACTTGGTCTTAGTGAAGTAAATGGCTACTCACTGATTCAACTTTCTGCACGGACAGGTGAGGGTATTGAACTATTACGTGAACATCTTAAACAAGCCATGGGCTATACCAGTAGCACAGAAAGTGGATTTTTAGCCCGTCGTCGCCATTTACAGGCACTAGAAAAAGCCGCTGAACATTTAAATAACGGTAAGTACCAACTCACGACATTTCATGCAGGTGAACTATTAGCTGAAGAATTAAGGTTAGCACAAGAAGCTTTAAGTGAAATAACGGGTCAATTTACTTCGGATGATTTACTTGGACGGATATTTAGTTCGTTTTGTATTGGAAAATAACATAAATCGATAATTATTCTAATTATTGCCATAATTTTCACTGTATAAATTAAACTGGGCTGTATTTGAAATATAAGATTTAATGCTCAAAAGAGGTGAATATTATCAATATAACAAGGATAGTTTGTTGTATTAACATTAGATTCTAACTAGAAGAAACGTAATTATAATAACTTTGTATAGAATAGAAATAATCTAGTATGCGTGTAATGCGATTACTGTATAAGTTGGATGATTTATGAAAAACTATTTAGTCAAATTTTTCTTTTAATTATACTAATTTAATTAACTGGTTGTAGCCTTATGGACTATAAAAAAGTTATCCAATATGTAGAGCCAAGTGCTAATGAACCAAGGGCAAGGGTTATGCTTGTAGGGGATTATGATAGTTGGTATCATTTTAGTATTATCAATTTTGATGTAATAAAACCTAATTTTGGTTATCTATATACTGAAGGTAAAACAACAAATAGACCAAAAGTAAAAAATTTGGGAATGAACATAAAGGTGAAAGGCAAAAATAAAGCTAATCAAGTTTACTTACCTGCTGGTCAAATAATAAAAATTGGCGTTTATGGTCAACCGTCTGGTATGAACGTTACTCTTTTTGTATTCGTGGTAAAACTATGACTCTAGAGCAAAATATTGATTATGTTCTTTCCTTTGATAAAGTTACATTAAATAATAAAAAATATTGCCTTCTTTAGCTATACAAAGTTATTAATAAAACTCAGCTTGAACTTATTAAAAATTAGTTATATATAATGCTATATAGGTACAACCGAAAACAATTATTTAAAAGAATGGTTCTTTGTGTAACGTTTAAATGATGTTAATTGAATTTTTATTCAATAATAGATTTTATCAGATTGATTAGAGAGGTTTATCATGAAATTAATAGTCGATAATATGAGTTGTCAGCATTGTGTTAAAGCCATTACTAAGGCGATTAACGATATCGATCCCAAAGCTAAGGTGACGGTTGATTTAGCCAAACATGAAGTTGATATTGAGGGGGGTAGCATTTCGCAAGAAGCAGCAATTGCAGCAGTCAATGAAGCCGGTTATGAGTTTGTGGGTATTTCATATTAATTTTAATCAGTTTAATGGTAGATAACTATCCGGTGATTTTACTGTGTAGCATGTGGCAAAATATTAAGTCAAATTAAAAGGGGATTTTCGCTAAAATCCCTTTTTTGTTTTCTGCTATATTTTTGTTGACTATTCATGGTTGCAATGTATTTCACTTAAAGCAATCTCAATAAAACCCCACTCAAAATCATGATAATGATAGATGCAATTATCAATGATTAAATCTACTTGACTAAGTCGATATTTTCGCCATAATTGCCGTAAATATTCAATATTTCAAAATGTTATTTACCTGCAATGCTTAAAAGGATAATCAATATGCAAGGAAAAACGTTAAATGCGATCGTTACAATCATTGTTGGGTTTGCAATGGTTTTTACCGTCAATGCTTACCAAATTGATTGTCCAAAATCGATTGATGTTAAAGAAAAAGTTGAAAACATGTCAGACGGATGGGGGGCAGCTGATAGGGAAGAATTTTGGAATAGTGGTTTTGTGAAAAACATTTCACATAAATCTACCGGTGTAGGTGTTTTTTTGGGAGAGCCTTTAGTGGTACAAAAATCTGAGGATTATGTGCTGAATAACAAGAAAGGTTTTAAGAAATATCGCAATGAATGGGACGTAAGTTTACGACCTGAAGATACTGATCGTTATTATGCTTCATGTTTCTATTATAACAGTGAGGTTGTATTAGTAAAAAAAATTGATACATCGATGAAAAGCTGCTGGACTGACGTCTCTTTAGATGAGCTTGGTAATGAGATAAATAGTGAACACACACTTTATTGCAGTACCAATAAAAGGGGTGATAATCATTAATGTTATGTGGGATCGCTAGTCATTGCAATCCCCCTAGTTTAACACTCTATTTCATCATGATTTTCACTCAATTAGGCTAAAATAATTGATTATGTGCCTAAAAATTTTAAAAGGATGAACAATATGCAAGGAAAAACGTTAAATGCGATCGTTACAATCATTGTCGGGTTTGCAATGGTTTTTACCGTCAATGCTTACCAAATTGATTGCCCAAAATCGATCGATGTTCGAGAAAAAATGGTAAACATGCCAGAAGGTTGGGACCTGATTGGTAAGAGCAAATATGCTGATGCTTCTGATATCGATAAGACTATCCTTTCACAGGACTTTTGGGGTATTAATGTTTATCTAGACGATCCGGCGGCGATACAAAGACCCCATCAACGTTTGCTAAGTAAAAAGAATGGCGTTAAAAAATATCAGTTTATCTGGGAGGTTGAACAATTTAAACCTAATGAGAACTTTTATGTTCGTTGTGACTACTCTGGAAGTAGGGTTAAATTGGTGCAAAAAATTGACTCATCGATGAAAAGCTGTTGGATTTTTTATTCTGAGGATAAATACGGCAATAACGTATCTCATGAAAATACACTTTATTGCAGTACAAATAAAGCCGAAGATGTTAAATAATCCTATGTGGGATTGCAAAGCTTGGCAATCCCACACCCGTTCAACTCTCAAACTGTCATGATTTTCCCTAATAACGGGTAATCAAGCATCAAGTAATCCATTATTTTGCTCGCTAGCTTTTACCACCATTGATAAAAATGGTGGGTTGGACCAATTCCTTTGCCAATCGATAAATCATCGGCATGACTAATTGCACCTTGTAAGTAGTTCTTTGCTTGTTGAATGGCATCTGGCAAGCTGTGTTGCGGTAATAATGCGGTAATTGCAGCTGATAAAGTGCATCCTGTACCATGCGTATTTTTAGTTTGGATACGAGGCGATACCATTCTAATTGTTTGGTTTGGCGTAATTAAATAATCTGGGCTTTCTTGACTAAGTAAATGCCCACCTTTGATTAATACCGCTTTACAACCTAATTTTAGCAAGGCATGTCCTTGTGCCTGCATTTCGTCCTCATTTTGGGCTTCTTGACAATCGAGCAGGGCAGCCGCTTCTGGTAGATTCGGGGTGATAACGGTGGCTAATGGTAAGAGTAATTCACGGATTGCATTCACCGCATCAGATTTCAGTAGTGGATGACCGCCTTTAGCCACCATGACAGTATCAAGTACGATGTTGGCAATCGGATGTTTTTTTAAGAGATGATGAACCACTGTCACAATCTCTTTATTCATTAACATGCCCATTTTTACACTATCAATATTGATATCCTGATACAGAGTATTAAATTGGGCTTCTACAAATTCAGGCGAGACAGGTAAAACAGCATCGACGCCTTGCGTGCTTTGTGCGGTTAATGCGGTGATCACTGACATGCCATAAGCACCTAACGCCGAAAAGGTTTTCAAATCTGCTTGTATACCCGCGCCACCGCTAGGATCGGAGCCGGCAATGGTTAATGCAACTGTTGTCATTCTTTGATTTCCTATCTTGCTTGTTGAATTTTGGTCAGTAGCGATTGACTGGCATTAGCAATATCTGCTTGACCACAAATAGCGGATACTACTGCGACACCTTCAATACCAGTTTTTATGACCTCAGTGACATTGGATAAACCAATTCCGCCAATGGCAACCGCAGGACACTGTTTGAGTTTCACAAGTTCAGCTAATTGTGCAGTACCTATGGCGGAGGCCGCATCTTTTTTGGTTGAAGTTGGGAAGATTGGCCCAATACCCAAATAATCAACCAATTGCCATTCAACGGCATCAAGTTGTTGTTGATTACTAACAGAAAAGCCGAGCCATTTATTTGCACCGATTAATTGACGAGTAACGGCAACAGGTAGATCACGCTGTCCAATATGTACGCCGTCAGCGTCTATCGCTAATGCGATATCGACATGATCATTAATAAGTAGCGGTACTGGTGTGTCTTTTAAAAGGTGTTTGAGCTGCATAGCTGCATGATACCAATCTTTACCTGATAGTTCTTGTTCTGATCTTAATTGTACGGTAGTTACACCATTTTCGATGGCAATTTTGGTGGTATTAAGCATACCTTGAATACCGCCACACAATTGCGGATCGAGCACTAAATAGAGGGTTAAATCGAGTTGTTTTTTCATCTGCTTGCCCTATTTTGAACCATCAACAAAAAGTGAAAGCTGATCGATAAGCGACACAGCAAAACTGCCTAGTCCTTGCTGTTTATTGGCTCGCTCACCAGCTTTTTTCATCATATAACAAGCACTGGCTGTGGCAGCTAAACTATCAGCACCACAAGCAATAAACGCAGCAACCATCGCGGATAATGAACAACCTGTACCGGTAACAGACGTTAATGCAATATCTCCACCCGCAATGCGATAGGTGTTCTCGCCGTCAGTGATATAGTCAATATCGCCTGTCATGGCGACAATGGTTTGATAACGACGAGCCAATTGTTGAGCTGCCGTTAATGCAACCGTTGTCGAATCTTGGCTATCGGTACCTTTAGAAGAAGAATGTTCGCCATTTAGCGCTAAAATTTCAGAGGCATTACCCCGAATCGCTGTAGGTTGGTATTTTAATAATTGTTGAGCGATATCAGTGCGATAAGCTAAGGCAGGTCCAACGGCAACCGGATCAAGCACCCAGCGTGTTCGGCTTTGTTGGGCTTGTTCGGCAGCTAACAGCATACTTTCAGCAATATTGCTATGCAGTGTTCCAATATTAATTAATAAGCTATTGGCAATATCGACAAATGATTTCACTTCTTGTTTGGCAATAATCATCGCTGGCGATGCACCAATTGCCAGTAAGATATTGGCGGTAAAATTTTGCACGACCTCATTGGTGATGCAATGCACTAATGGGCGTTGCTGCTTAACAAGGTGAATAAATGGTGTGGCGTGCTCAGCCTGAAAGGTTTTTATCTCTGACATATTCTTTCCTTAACGATTAATACAACTTATAACAGGTTAGGAAGAATTTGCCAATCAGAAGGTTAACGGCTTAGACTTCCCTACGCTGGTATAATCCAGATCAGGTTCAACGGGTAAAATCTCAGTTTTTTGTATCAAACAAAAAACACCCCGAGTCAAAACAATTTGTGTATTATGAACTGAGTATCAGTTTTAAACAAGATTATTGTAATAATCTTTCAATATCGGTTATGGCTTTTCTATCAGGTAAAAAGATGATTAAGTGGTCATTATCTTCAATAGTTAAATCAGTATTAACAATAATCACATCTTCACCTCGTACTACTGCACCAATTGTTGCAGCTGAAGGTAATTTTAATCCATTGATATTTTTACCAACAAGTTTTGATGTATCACTATTGCCTTTCGCCACAACTTCAATAATTTCGGATTCCCCTTGTCTGAGTGAAACGACTTTGACGATACCCGTTTGTCTTACATGGCTTAAAAGCTCAGAGATTGTGGCATGCTGTGGTGAAATAGCAATATCAATCACACTATCATTGATCAATTCTAGGTAAGCTTGCCGTTGAATCAAAACAATCACTTTTTTAGCGCCCATTCGTTTAGCCAGCATTGATGACATAATGTTAGATTCATCATCACTGGTGACAGCGATAAAGAGATCGGTTAATTCTACCTGTTCTTGTGAGAGGAGTTCTTGGTCTGAAGATTCGCCATGTAATACGGTTGTATTGACCAACTGTTCAGCAATAAACTCAGCTCGTTGAGCATTACGTTCAATTAACTTTACTTGATAATCGTTTTCTAAGCGTTTGGCTAGAGCGACAGCAACACCGCCTCCGCCACTAATAATGATACGTTTATAGGGCTTTTCTAAGCGTTGTAATTCACTTGTTACGGCTTTTATGTTCACCGGAGGGGTAATAAAATAGACCATATCACCCGCTTCAATTAAGGTTGAACCGATTGGGCGAATAAAACGATTTTTTCGATATATCGCAACCACTCGAGCTTCTACATGCGGTAAATGCTCTTTTAGTTCAGATAATTCACTGCCCACTAATGCACCGCCATAATAAGCAGTGACTGCAACCAGACAGACACGATTATCATAAAAAGAGGCAAATTGTAAAGCGCCTGGATATTGTACTAACCGGCTGACATGATTAGTGATTAAATTTTCGGGTGCGATGATGTGGTCAATATTAATACAATCTTTGTTAAAGAAGGGATATTTTTCGTCGTTATATTCAGGTGCTCGAATACGGGCAACTTTTTGCGGTATTTTAAACATGACATGACCAATTTGACAGGCCATCATGTTAACTTCATCAGAATTGGTTACAGCAACAAGCATATCAGCGGATTCGGCACCGGCGCTTTCTAATACCTGAGGGTATGAAGATTTTCCTAAAATAACTTGTAAATCAAAGCGTTCTTGTAGTGATTGCAGTTTGTCATGATCTTCATCAACGACAGTAACATCGTTTTGTTTTTCGGTAACCAGATACTCAGCTAATGCACTGCCGGTTTGTCCTGCACCTAGAATAATAATCTTCATAACAGACCTATCATCGTTAAATGACTTTACTACGCTTGCCATCTTATGACAAGCGTACTTATGTCAATTAATATTGTTTAAGTTTACCCTTAATTCGTGCTATTTATTCGACTCGCTATTAAACAAAACCGATTACATCGTATACTTTTTTCAAGGTCGGCTCGGCTTTAGCGCGCGCTTTTTCAGCGCCTTCACGCATAATAGAAAATAGATAATTTTCATCGTTGCGATACTCATGATAACGGGCTTGTAATGTTGTTAACATATCGATCACTTGCGTTGCTACTTCCGTTTTCAAATGACCATACATCTTTCCTTCAAACTCTTTTTCAAGCTCTGCTACCGGTTTACCTGTAACGCCAGTTAAAATATCTAATAAATTAGAAACGCCGACTTTATTTTTTAAGTCATAGCGAACTACTGGTGGCTCGTCAGAATCGGTCATCGCACGTTTGATCTTTTTCTCCACATCTTTTGGATTTTCAAGTAGGCCGATCACGTTATTGCGGTTTTCATCAGATTTAGACATTTTTTTGGTTGGTTCTTGTAATGACATCACTCTTGCACCAACTTTAGCAATAAATGGCTCTGGTACAGTAAAAACATCACCATAAAGTGCATTAAATCGCATAGCAATATCACGTGTTAGCTCAAGGTGTTGTTTCTGATCATCGCCAACCGGTACTAAATTGGCTTGATATAGCAAAATATCAGCAGCCATAAGTACAGGATAATCAAATAGACCTGCGTTGATGTTTTCTGAATGACGTGATGATTTATCCTTAAATTGCGTCATGCGGCTAAGTTCACCAAAATAGGTATAGCAGTTTAACGCCCAGCCTAATTCTGCATGGGCAGGAACATGAGATTGTACAAATATAGTGCTCTTTTGTGGATCAATTCCGCATGCCAAATATAATGCCATTGTATCTAGCGTTGCTTTGCGTAATTTTTGTGGATCTTGTCTTACGGTTATCGCATGTTGATTGACAATACAGTAAATGCAGTCATATTCGTTTTGTAGCGCAACCCAATTTTTTAAAGCACCTAAATAGTTGCCAAGTGTTAGTTCTCCTGAAGGTTGTGCACCACTAAATACAATCGGTTTACTCATAATTTATTCCTAATTTATTTATGCTCTGTTTTTTGCTAATTATTTTTTTGCATCAGCTTTGGGATGAGGTAATAACGTTAATATATCTTTAAAATCATCAAATAAGAAATCGGGATCACTTGTTGCAATCGATATTCCATAATTATAACCATAGCTTAATGCTACAGTAGGGCAATGTGCATTTTTAGCTGCCATAATGTCATTTTGAGAATCACCCACAAATAATAATTGATCACTAAATAGACCAAAGGTCGCCATCACTTGATAAAGTCCAGCTGGATGAGGTTTTAATTTGATCACATCACCACCCCCTAAGACTAACGAAAAGTATTCTTTTATTCCTAAAGAAGTCAGTAAATCAGGCAAAAATTGTGCAGGTTTATTGGTGACTAAAGCAAGTGGATAGTGGTTGTCATGTAATGCTTTTAAGGTTTGTTTGACGTGTGGAAATAACTTAGTTTCTACATCCATAACCTTATCATAATGTCGATTAAAGAGTGCCTTGGCTTGTGAAAACATTTCATTGGAAGGTTGGACATTGATAGCTTTAAATATGCGTTCTAACATCACATCAATGCCATTACCTACAAAGTTTTTAACCTGTTCATTGGTTATCGTATTTAATTTTAAATCGGCAAGCATATGCTTGGCTGCAAGCGCAAGTCCAGGAACACTATCCACTAGTGTTCCATCCAGATCAAAGGCGATGGCTTGAATATCGTCGAGTTTAGGCATGATTCACTCCTGATAGCGCTTTACGCATTGCATCAATCACTGTTTTATAATCTGGTTGACTAAATATTGCTGAACCTGCAACAAACATATCTGCACCAGCTTTAGCAATTTCGGCAATGTTATCAACTTTTACACCACCATCAATTTCTAAACGAATATTTTGTTTAGATTGATTAATACGCTCTCTTACTTGTTGTAGTTTTTTCAATGTTGATGGAATAAATGATTGCCCACCAAAACCAGGATTTACGCCCATTACTAAAATAATATCGACTTTATCCATCACATAATCTAAGTAGTTTAAAGGTGTAGCAGGATTAAGCACAATACCCGCTGTGCAGCCATGATCTTTGATTAATTGTAAAGAACGATCTAAGTGGATAGTCGCTTCTGGATGAATAGAAATATTCGTTGCACCTGCTTTGGCAAATGAAATAATCAGCTCCTCAACAGGGGTAACCATTAAATGGACATCTATCGGTGCTGTTATACCAAAATCGCGCAGAGCCTTACAAAACATACTGCCCATGGTAAGATTGGGAACAAAGTGATTGTCCATTACATCAAAATGAACAACATCTGCTCCTGCATCAAGTACTTTTTGAGTATCCTCACCAAGCCGAGCAAAGTCAGCAGATAATATTGATGGGGCTATAATAAATTCTTTCATGATAAAACCTCTTGTGCTAAAAGCTCATCCCTGTCGTTTAAGATTTTTGATATAGTGCTAAAATCTCGTCAATTTTTTTTCGCCCTTCACCAGCACAGCTAATCGAACGACGCATTTCGGCCCGATAAAGATGACGTGCTTTTCTATATAAGCTTCTTGTATAAGAAGTATCATGATTAGATACAAGAACCGGAATATCATTTTGATAGGCGATATTTTCAGCAAGTTGCGATAACTTTTTATGTTCTTCAAAGCCAAAATTATTCGAATAATAGGCTGTAAAACCCGCCGAATCACCCGCTGAAAGGTAAGGAGGGTCACAATAAATTACGGAATTTTGTTTAGCTTTTTTCATTACTTCATAATAAGGAGCACAAATAAATTGGGCATTTTGAGCTTTTTTAGCAAAAAAATAGAGTTCTTTTTCTGGAAAATAGATAGTTTTGTAACGACCAAATGGTACATTAAAAAAACCACTATTATTATAACGGCATAAGCCGTTATAACCATGTCGATTTAAATAAACAAATAATAGTGAACGTATATATTGATCTTTACTATGATTAAATACATCACGCAGTTGATAAAAGGCATCAGACTGGTTGTTCTGATGAGTAAATAATAATTTAAGATCATTAATAAATTGATCTGGGCTGGATTTTAACAAGTTAAATAATGCAATCAGATCATGATTGATGTCAGCTAAAATATAGCTTTTATAATGTGTATTTAAAAATACTGATCCAGCACCAACAAAAGGTTCAATTAATTGATCGCCTTCAGGGAGATATCGCCTAATTGTGTCCACAAGCTCATATTTTCCTCCTGCCCATTTTAAAAAGGCTCGTTGCTTTTTCAACGGTTACTCCTAGTTTTTCTTTGTAGTCGGATAAATGAACGATATCCTTTAGTTGTTTGCAATTTTTTCTTTGTTAATAGCGGCTCCAGATTTAACCCATGGTTTATCTTTTTGGAGTGCTGCTGGTAAAGATTTCATCGCTTTATGAGCTTCATCTCTTGATGAATAATTGCCTTTGATTAAAATGAACCACGTACCATTTTTATGTTTAGTTTCATAAATATGATAATCAGTAATATTATTTTGTTTTACAAGTTTTCTTAGACCTTCAGCCGATTTAGAAGCACTAAGCTGAATTGTATAACGATCGTTTCCTATCTTGGCATTTTTAGCGGTATTGGATTTTTCGTCTTTTCTATTAGTTGATTTTCGATTATGACTATCTGTTTGGTGTGAAACATGGGTTCTACCGTTAATGTCATTAATTGTTGTCGTTCTATTTGTTGACGTAGTTATATCACGATTAACTGAAGGAGCAGTTGGCGTATATGTGTTCGCTAAGTCGCTACCTGTATCGCTAGGAATATCCAGTTGTTGTTGCGTATTTGTTTGATTTAACGCATTTTCAGTTGGTGTCTGGGTTGCAACACCAGCACTTTCTGTTGGCATTGCATTTGTCGCTGGACTGTTTAGTCCGTCAGTGACAGGCGTAGTATTGGCATCAGCTGAACTTACACTATTCACTTCAGGAGGCGTTACAAGCGTCGGCTCATTTTTACGTGAAGAAGATCGAAAGATAATTAAACTAAGTAATAACAGAATAATAACGATTGCCAAACCAAGAATAATTAATTTTTTTCTTGGAAAATCTTGTAAAAAACTTGGCAATGTCAACGAGGGCTTAGCGTCCTTACTAGGTTGTTCTGTTATATAACGGTCATCTCTATCTACACGCATACTTGCTCCTTAACCTATCCAAAAGGTTTAATGCTTTATGACTAACCATTATTATTTAAATAAATGGCTTAAATTTGCTCTATTTTTTCAATGATATAACCCGCAACACCTTTGGCACTTTGTTCATCTGTTTTAATAGTAATATCCGCAATTTCTTCATAAAGAGGTTCTCGTTCACCTGCTAATTCTTCATAAAGTTCTCTTGGAGTATTACCACCTTGTAATAATGGACGACGTTTGTCTTTTTGCGTCCTTGCCATTTGTTTTTCAATAGTTGTTTCTAAATAAACAACAATGCCACGTGCTGATAATCGATTACGGGTCTCTTTTGATAATACTGAACCACCGCCGGTAGCTAATACTACACCTTGTTTTTCAGTTAATTCATTAATAACTTTTTCTTCTCTGGCTCTGAATCCGTCTTCACCCTCTAAATCAAAAATCCATGCAATATCAGCACCAGTACGTTTTTCAATCTCTTGATCTGAGTCGAAAAATTCCATGCCCAACTGTTGTGCAATTTGTCGGCCTATAGTGCTTTTTCCAGCCCCCATTGGGCCAATTAGAAAGATATTTCGCTTTTCTGCCATTGTAGTTTCATCATCTATTAATTTTGGTTAAAATATACAACACAATGTTAATGTTCATGACTGATTGAATCATTTACTTCATTAACTGTGTAACTTTTCTTGGATCTCCGTCTAACGACAAAAATTTAGGTCGGTAATTATCTCAATAGATAGTACCTTTTTGCAATAAGTATTTGTAATAGTTTTCTAGCTTATTCCTGCTTGGTGTAAATCATGAATATTTAACGCACCGACTAATTCACCTTCGGTATTTACAACGGGTGCAGCTGTAATATTGTGGTCATTAAATGATTTTAAAGCCTCTACTGCTTTCCAATTTTCGGGAATTTGATATCCTGGGCTGGTCATCACGTCTGTAATGCTGTCTTGCAATGTTCCATTTTTGAGTAATAAACGGCGTAAATCCCCATCAGTAAATACGCCAACAATTTTATTATTATTTTTGCAGATTGCAACTAAACCCACGCCAGTTCGGCTTAATTCTAACATAGCATCCAATACGGTTGCCGTTTGTGGTACTTTTGGAATTGAATCGCCCTGTCGCATAACATCTTTAACATGATTAAGTAATTTAGCGCCTAAACTCCCCGCAGGATGAGAGCGTGCAAAATCTTCTTCTTTAAAACCTCGAGCACGCATAACCGCTATAGCAAGCGCATCGCCCATTAATAAGGTATTGGTCGAACTCGAAGTCGGTGCAAGTCCCATAGGGCAGGCCTCTTTTTCAATTGAAATATCAAGCACAGCCTGAGCAGATTTAGCTAATGGTGAGTCTAACCCACCTGTAATTGCAATAATAGGCACATTCATTGCTGTAAGAATAGGGATAATAAAATTAAATTCTTTTGCCCGACCAGAATAAGAAATTAAGATAACAACATCATTTTCGGTCACCATACCTAGATCACCATGTAGTGCTTCGGAAGGATGCATGAAAAAAGCTGGGCTACCAGTGCTGGCAAGTGAAGCCGCAATTTTTTTACCAATATGCCCAGATTTCCCAATACCTGACACAACAACTTTGCCTTTTGTTGTTAAAATCAGCTGACAAGCTTTAATAAAATCTTGTCCGAGTCGGTTCGGTAGTTTTTGAGCTTCGTAAAGTTCTAATTCAAGTAGCTCACGACCATATTGTAATAATTTGTCCATTTTCAACAAGCCTAACGCATTTAATATGAATAAAATGAAGTTATAATCGGTAATAACAACGTAAGATGATTATAAAAAGTCAGATTACTGATATTTTATCAATTAACGATTGAATATTCAAAAAAGAAAGGTATGACATTAAAGCATTTGTGGTATTTCAAGCCTTTAAACATCAATACATAATAATTTATAACCCAAAAGCCACTTTTATGCCCAATGTGATTAAAATTACCCCCAATAATTTATCGATAATTAATTGCATTTTAAAATAGTGTCGTTGAACTGCTTGTGTTTGAAAGATGAAAACCACAAAGGGCCACCATAATACGGCTTCTATCCAAATGATGAATGCAACTAGCAATTTGTCGGTGGTTGACGAGTTAGCATTTAATACTTGGGTAAAAATAGCTAGAAAAAATAACGTTGCTTTAGGATTAAGCAAGTTACACAACAACCCTTGTATAAACGCGGATTTAGCGGACATTTGTTTGTCAATTAATTGTTGACTGACATAAGTAGTATTGGTCTTTTTTGCAAGTAATGCTTTAATGCCAAGCCATAATAAGTAAGCGGCGCCCGCATAGCGTAATACATTATACAGTAATGGCGTAGCAGCAATCAGTACTGCCACACCGGCTACACAATAACTCATATGGATTAATATTGCAGTGATGACTCCCAAACACGTCAACAGGGCTATTTTTCGGCTATAAGTTAAGCTGTTTTTCAAAATCAAAAAAAAGTCAGGGCCAGGCGAAATCATGCCAAGACAACTGATGGTTGACACTAAAAGTACGGTATCAAGAGTCATAATTATGCCTAATTCAACAGTTGAGCAGCTTGATTTAAACTAGCAATGCCCGATTTATTTTGTTCAATATACTGTTTTTTATCTAAATTTGGTTGAGTTAAATAATCGGTTAAAAATTTAACATTGCTGTTAATTTGAGCGCCATTTAAAATGAGCCTTGGTAAATCAATCTGATAAATGGTTTGATCAGGTGTTTTTTGTAAATCAACTGTTTGTGCGTTTGTGAGTAAATAAAGCTTACGTTCTTTTTCTGAAAGATGTTTTATCGTTGGGGTTGCAGAGCCCATCATTAAATGATCGGGAAAGATATAAAACACGGTGTTTTCAAGTAGTCCTTGATCTTTTAACTGCTTAATAAACTGACCAACATTATAGTCTAACGAAGCAGCAACAAATGACATATTATCGTCTTTCGGTGCAATCACCGATCGCATTCGTTCGTCATAAAAACCATTTGGCGCATGCGTTGAAATGGTTGAAATAAATAGCGCGAAGGGTTTACCTGAGCTATGCAAACTCGTTACCTGTTTGTGGGCTATATCTAATATATCTTTATCATATAAACCAAAAGGCGCATTAGGATATTGGCCAGCATAGTTTTTCTCAGAAACGACTTGCATGCCTAACAGCTCGGCTATGTGTCCAATACCCGCAAATTCAGGGCCAGCCATAACATAGCGCGTTTCATAGCCTGCTTGTTTGAGTACGTCACCTAAGCTGACTAATTGTGTTTTATTTGCGCTGGCCAGCGGTGATGTCGAATATTCACCAATTAAAAATGGCATGCCAGTCATATAAGTATACATTGAAGCTGTTGTCCAACTGCTACCAGGGCTCATTGGCATATTCGCAAAGAAGGTATAGTCTTGCCGTAGTTGGCGTAAATGTGGCGTAATATCAGTAAAATCAAAAAAACCTTGTTCAAACGATTCTAAAGATAGAACAATAATATTTTTACCTTTTTCACTAGTGATTTGTTGCTTAGTTGGATAATTGTCCATGTTTAATGCGTGTAGTGCCTGCTCAAATGATCGTTTAGGTGCACAGGTCACTTGATAGATCTCGTATATTCGGCTAAATGGACCGTTTTGATAACTTAATGAGATAATTGCTATTACGCCAATTAATATTCGGATCGATAATCGACATTTATGTTGGCACAAATTAGCTAACTTTGTCAGCAAATATATCAATATAAAAAATACCGCAATCACAAGTACGGCTTGTAATTTAAAGATAAACAGCCCTTCAATAATATCATTAACATTTAAATTAACGTAAAACTGATAATCGATAAATCCACCACTAAAATAGATCGAGGTCAGTTCCATCACAATAAAAACGGTCATTAATACTATGATCAATAGTTGCCATTTTTTTTGTTTAAATAATGAAGCGAAAAGAATAGTTAGTAGCAAAAAAGGTAAAATAACAAGGGTAGATAAAGGCATAAAAACGTGTTACTCAGCAATTAACTTTGCCACAGTATATACGTATTCTTGAAAAAATAAAAAAGTAACCAAGGGTGGTATAACGAACATTATATTCTATTATTGTTGGCCACTCAGCATTGGCGGTTAAAGTTATTAAAAAAAATTAATAATCTCTTTTTTATTTTTTTGATATTAAATTAATAGGTTAATAAAAAAAACAACGATAATATGAAGAATTTCACTGTTTTGTTGCTATTGGTTTTTTTACTTACTTCTGTTATCAAAGATTCTGACTATTATGCGTGACCTATAAATTTGAGAAATATGTGGATGAAGATAACATTGTCTATTAGAGGTTAGATGTATCGAAAACTAAAATAACTTAACTTGTTTTTGAATAAATAAAAAAAGATTATATAAACACAGTTATCATTCTGTTATTTTCTGAAAATAAAATAAAGCTTATGAAGTGATTGCTACTGGTAAAGCATCTTTCCGATCTATACAGTTTAATTTAAGCAATAAGATCGATAACGATACGGTATGTATTCACTTTTTAAATAAACAACAAACCTACAAATTACTATCAGCCATCATTAAAGTAGACTTTACAATTATTAACTATTTTATCATTGATGAGTTTGATTGTTTTTTTTATACTCGGTCAGTCAATATTATGACTGGCATACAATATTTGTTCAAAATTTAGTATAAAAGAACAATGGATTATTTAAAAAGGATTAAAAATATGTTAAAATACAGTTGTTTACGGGCCAGCCAGCCACATATAGAATAATTCACTTTTTTAGCGCGTTCGTTAGCGTTATTATTCCAGCCATAAAATCCTCTTTATTATTTTATTTTTTCATTAATCAATTTGTTGGTCGGTTAAAATTAGCCGTTTTATCCAAATTAGACTTATTAAAATTATTTATAAAACGACGTTTATTGTTAGTGTTTTTGTTATGTCCGGTGCTGTTTAGTATGCCCGTTTATGGATTGAGTTCACAAACAGCAAAGTCGATTAATGGTAGTAGTCCGTATTTAAGTTTTGACAATGGTAAGAGTGCTTCATCGACAATACTACCGTTGTTATCAATCACCTTACCAAAAAATAAGGTGATTTCGGCATTGGAAGACAATTCAAGTGCGACAGATCCTATTATGATAGATAAGGTGTCATCGACATTTAGTGATATTGTGACAAATATGCCGTTTGCAAATTATCCATCAACGACCTTAGCCAATGTGGTCGTGACAAATAATTATTGGCACGATCCGGATGGTGATAAATTATTTACGATAACGGGTAATATGCAAATAAAGTGGGAAAATGCGGCAGGAGAAGATGTCACCAATTATGTCAAGTCAAATCCGAATAGTGAGTTAGACTCGTGTAAATCGCCTTATAAATTAACACTCAGTGCAGATGCAGGTTCGTTAGCAACAAATTATGGGATCCCTTCAATAGGAAGCTTTACGGGGGGCAGCCATAGTTATTATCTTTACCCAAGTACGCCTAAAGTATGTTATGTTAAACCAAGCCTTGCATATGGTCGTCATTTCAATGATGAGGGTCTAGGTGGAGAGATTGCCGGTCCACCTAATATTTGGAATCCAGACCATGGTTTTCTTGTTCAATCTATCACGCCCGAGTCATATGGCATTAACTTTCCGACTACGGGTGCTGACAATTTATATTTTGATCTTGATATAAGCGGGACAGGAGCATTAAATTGGCCTGTAGTAACACATGGGGGGATCACAGCCACAATGATTCCAAATAGTAGTGGTACCAGTGTGCGAGTGACACTGACTGGACCTGTTGCAAGTGAGGCTCAAAAGCAAGCACTTACCCCTGGTATTATTCCAAAACCGAACTTACCTGCAACATTTGAGTTAGTGGGTAAAGATAATCAAGGTAAAGAAGTAATAAAATATGGGTTTGTGTTAAAGCAGTGGTTTGTTAATAGGGGACAAAATAAAGTTAGGTACGATAACGCAGAAACTTGGTGTGATAGCATAGGTTATCAGCTTCCAACAGTAAAAGATCTTACTAACGCCAATTGTCCATTTCTAGATGATCCAACTTGTCAACCAGCTGTACCAACATCGGATTACTCACTTTATCAGCGTTACATTGGGGCAAGTTTTTTAGCTGAGTGGGGCAAAATGGGAAATTATCCAAATGCAGATTTTAATAATAGCGAAACACCTCTATACTGGACAAGAGATCTTGGACAAAGTGATATTTATTATCGTGTTTACTTCGACGATGGAGGTATCTTCCCTTTTGGTAAAAGTAGTTTTGTCTATTCAGTATGTGTAGCTCCTTAGCAATCATTTATGTCGAGCATGTGTTTTAGATTTTTAAAAATTTGGGTTTAAAAAAGCAATAAAATTTAGGATGATAACACCGTTTTTTTATAATGTCTGTTTAATGAACAATAGTGTTTTCATTGAAATAAGGCTTATGTTATGGCATACACATGTGCGTATTATTTAGTGAATAAATATATCAAGTAATTTTATGGATGGATGAATTTTTTACTAGCAGAATACAAAATGAGCATTACTGATTTGATTAAAATTCATAATCACTATTGATTAGATAAAGGTGAAATGTAGTATGGATATAATTGATAAATTAGAGAAAAGTAATAGTCGCACTAGTATTTATTTTTTCAAACAAGGAATATTTGCGCAGTTGTATGGCATGTCGCTTTATTTGGCTAGAATAGAGTTAAATCTTTTGGTGAAAGTATGCGGTGTTCGTCATAAAAAAAGTGGTGGCGATCTTATTCTACGAGGTGGATTACCGGTTTCAACCTTAGAAAAACATTTTGGTCGTAGATTAATTCATCATGATTATGGTTATGAAATAAAGTTAACACATGAAATAGAGGATTTAGCAGATTATAACAGTTGGTATCTAAAGCAAAAAAATTATCTACTAAAGAAAGAAGAAATCGAGCGAAATAATAAAACAGAGCTAGTAGAGGCTGAAAAAAACTTAGAAGTATCAGCTTTGAGCAGAGAGTTAGCAGCCAGCAGGCAGCTAACACTCAGCGAGCAAGAGTATTATTTTTTAATGAATTGGCGGCAGGATAAATATCCATCATCAATAGAATCGGGTTTTATCCGAGGTTTGAAGGAAAAAATTTTATCACAGGGGCGAAGCCGTCTGAGATAAAATTTTTAGTATAAAAAACATGCATTTTTATTTTTTCAAATAATCTAAAATCTCAACACACTTTTTTTGAGAGAAAGTTATTCACACAATAATGAAATAGCCGATATCAAATCGGCTAAGCATGAAAACAATCCGCTAGTTAATTAACGATTTCACTCAACCAATCACTATTTATTCACATTTTTACTTATTATTTTATCAACGAGTTAATACCTAAGCGAAACTGACCTATCAATTCCTTTAGTAAGTGAATAATTAAAACTGTAGAGCAAAATAGCAAATCTCTTTTTCAGCATTTTTCATATAAATATTACTTATAATGATTAAAAAAAGATTGAAATTGCTGGTTAATTAAGTAACGATAATCGAACACGATTTTTTTTGAACATATTAATACAACAATTAGCCGCAAGGTCAATGTGATTGACAACAAGGAGCCAACATGTTTAGTAAAGAAATGACAATTGCCGATTATGATAAGGATTTGTGGGATGCGATTAAAGGTGAAGAACAACGACAAGAAGATCATCTCGAACTTATCGCATCAGAAAATTACACCAGCCCACGTGTGATGCAGGCTCAAGGCTCTCAACTGACCAATAAATATGCGGAAGGTTATCCCGGTAAACGATATTATGGCGGTTGTGAATATGTTGATATTGTTGAGCAATTAGCCATAGATCGTGCTAAAGCATTATTTGGTGCCGATTATGCCAATGTACAGCCCCATTCTGGGTCACAAGCTAACTTTGCTGTTTATACCGCACTTTTACAGCCCGGCGATACTGTTTTAGGCATGAATTTATCTGAAGGCGGTCACTTGACGCACGGCGCACCTGTTAGTTTTTCAGGTAAACTTTATAATATTGTTGCCTACGGTGTTGATGCTACCGGTCATATCGATTATGAGCAACTAGCTAAAATCGCTAAAGAGTCGCAACCTAAAATGATTATTGGTGGTTTTTCAGCTTATTCAGGTATTGTTGATTGGAAACGTATGCGTGAAATAGCTGATAGCGTAGGGGCATACTTTTTTGTTGATATGGCCCATGTTGCAGGTTTAGTTGCCGCAGGTGTTTACCCAAATCCAGTGCCTTATGCGCACGTTGTAACAACAACGACACACAAAACGCTTGGCGGTCCACGTGGTGGATTAATTTTAGCTAAAAATGGTAGTGAAGATCTTTATAAAAAATTAAACTCATCGGTCTTTCCTGGTGCACAAGGTGGTCCTTTAATGCATGTTATTGCAGCAAAAGCAGTTGCACTGAAAGAAGCGATGGAGCCAGAATATAAAATTTATCAACAACAAGTCGTAAAAAATGCACAGGCGATGGTTGAAGTTATTTTAAAACGTGGTTACAAAGTAGTTTCTGGCGAAACTAAAAACCACCTATTTTTAATTGATTTGGTTGATAAAAATATCACAGGTAAAGAAGCGGATGCTGCTTTAGGTAGTGCAAATATTACAGTGAATAAAAATAGTGTTCCTAAAGATCCACAAAGTCCATTTGTTACCTCTGGTGTGCGTATTGGTACGCCGGCAATTACCCGACGTGGTTTTAAAGAAGCCGAATCACGGGAACTCGCGAATTGGATGTGTGATGTGCTCGATAATATTGATGATGAGCAAACAATTCAAGCAGTAAAAGAAAAAGTGTTAACTATTTGTAAGCGACTACCGGTTTATCAACATTAATTTTGAATGATATTCGCCGGCCGCTAAGTCGGCGAAATTAATCGTCATAAATATATTTTATTCATGTTTTTATTTTTCTGAAGTTGTTGTGGTATTTTTTTGAACTGAAGACTTTTCCGGTTCTAAATATTGATTGAAATACCCTTTATACCAAAGCCATCCTCCACTTATAGCTATGCCAAGTACAATGGCTAACCAAAACGCTATAGTTAATTTTTTATTTCTTCTTTTTAATGGATCGCGTAAATTTCGTTTAGCGTTTTCCGGTAGTTCTGCTTTGCTGGTAAGTAATCTTCCTAATAATAGATTGATTTTTACTTGCCCGTTAATTGCCCAGCCGGAAGCTTCAAGTAAAGGACCAAGTGTTCTACGCCTTAATTTTAACCAAGCTAAAACAACAGAAGGACCTGAAATAATTAAAAACAGACCGATAAAAACCAGTGGAAATTGCCACCAAGTAAGTGAAAAAATAGCTTGAAATAGTGTGGCTAGTGCAGTACCTATGGCACCGACAGCTAAGCCTATCGCAGCAAAAATTCCGACACTTTTACCAATATCAAATTTTGTTTCTGGCTGTTGGATGACTTTTTCACTGGATTTTTCGATATCAGCATCTTTGCTTGTTGCCCATTTGTTAATTTGTTCCGTAATTAAACGCCCTATACGTTGATAAGGTGCCCATATTGCTTGTTGAATACTAATCGGTTTAGTAATCATTTTAACTACATTAGCATCCCAGTCATTGCCATCGTTGTCGATAAATACACCATTACGCCCCTCTATTAATAGATCACCTTGGCCCGCTGTGATTGCTGCTGCAATAGTCTGTTTTTCGCCTAGTCTGGTACATTCACAATAAAGTAGACATAACTCGGAGTAATTGGCCATCGTTGAGTGTTTAGCTATATTTTCTACTGCAACACACAATGTGGCACAACGACCGTCAATATAAAGTTTTCCTAATTGAAATGCGGCTCTTTTTTCAAGTGAAAAGAAATCAGCAAATGAAGCAAAGTTAACTAATAAACGATAAAGGTGTTTTTGAAAAAGCACCAGTTTTTCTAACACTAATACATCTGATGCTGAAATTGGTGTTTTATTGTCTTGATCAATCATTTTTTCAAATTCAAGCAATAAATCATCTATCGTCGTACCATTGAAAAGTTGATTTGGTATATCCTCTATACTTTCCGTTGGGTTGGTTGTGACATTTAATTTCACCATTTCCGGTTTAGAATTAATCAATGTAGCGTAACCTTCTAAACTATGTTGTATCGCTTTCCACTCTGATTGACTGAGTTGATTTGGATTAGTCAATGAAGTTGCAACTAATGTTTTAAATCGGCTAATTTTATCTTTCCAAAGCGGATTAAGACCATTGACTAAGTCAAGCGTAAGGCTGTTATCAATTTTAGATAAAGGTAATTGAGCGAGTGCTTCATTTGATAACAGTCCATTTTGATTTGGCACAATATACTTCTCATCAACATTGAGTGATGATTGTGCTTGGGGCGCATATTGCGCCAGTTCAACACGTAAAAAATAATCATCAATTTTAGGTTTAAGTAATTGGATTAATTTCCATATTTCTGCACGATCTGCACCAAAAGGTGTTTGGGTATTACTAATATCTGTTTGCCATTGTTGCCATATCTTGATATTGCTTGCAAAAGCCTTAGCGATGTCGAGCGTTATACCATCTTGCCCACTCATATCTTTTTCTGCACCAACAGTTTTAATGGCAAATTCAATAAAAGATTGCATTTGAGTTGATAATTGAGCCGATGCAGGAAAAATCAAGTCGCCATTATAGAGTTTACTTGCATTTATTTTAAACGATTGTTGTACATCATCTTGAGTCAAAGACTCTGCTTGATTTTTGCCTAGATTGGTTAAGATACTACGAGCGGTTATTAATAATTTTTTACCTTGTTCGGTCGATGTGTTGATCTCTGATAAAGGTAAGGTTGGGCGGCTTGTTAAAATATTATCAAAAGATACTAGTTTGTCTTTTATCCAATTAATTGCATTTAGAATGTCTGGAATACGAATCCGCCCATCGTTATCATCATCTAATAAAGCAAGCGTTCTTTCGTCAAAATCTAACCCTGTTGTAGGGCAACTTAATGCCACCCATAATTTGGGATCTAATTGTGGTAAATCAATAATATCGTCAGCACTTTTAAAAACGACTTGATCTAATCCACCCACACGTTGAAATGTCCACATATGGCTCATCATAACCTCCATAATGAAATATCATTGATAGTGATAAATAGTAAAAATATCGCAGTATTTATTTTTTAAAAGAAGAGCATTGAATGCTCACCATAGTGAAGCCTTTAATTACAACTTTGAAAATTGAATTTAGTTGCCTATTACAACTTTGTGATAGAATAACGCTTTATTATTTAATATCCAAATAAAACCAAAAATATGTCATTAATTAACCTTACAAATGCTTATCTTTCATTTAGTGATGCGCCCCTGCTTGATCATATTGATCTGTCGATTGAAGCAAATGAACGAGTTTGTCTTGTTGGACGTAATGGGGCAGGTAAATCGACGTTACTTAAAGTCCTTAATAAAGAAGTGCCTTTAGATGAAGGGCAAATTATTTATGAAAATAATGTTATTGTTTCACGCCTTCAACAAGATCCTCCTCGAGATATTCAAGGTAATGTATTTGATTTTGTGGCAGAAGGATTAAAAGATCAGGCGCAATTATTACGAGATTATTATGATTTATCTCATCAAATTGAGCAAAATCCAACAGAAAGTAATTTAACTAAGTTGGCAAAAATTCAAGAGCAACTTGATCATCAAAATGGTTGGCAACTTGATAATCGTATTCGTAATGTGATTTCATCACTTTCTTTAGATGGTGATGCATTATTGTCATCATTGTCGGGCGGATGGTTACGTAAAGCCGCTTTAGCCAAAGCGTTAGTTTGTCAACCAACGGTTTTATTACTTGATGAGCCTACCAATCATTTGGATATTGAAACGATTAAATGGTTAGAAGAGTTTTTAAAAAGTTTTAATGGCAGTATTGTTTTTATTTCTCATGACCGATCTTTTATTCGACAAATGGCGACGCGTATTATTGATTTGGATCGCGGTAAGGTTGCATCATGGGGTTGTGATTATGATAGTTATTTAATTGGCAAAGAAGAAGCATTACGCGTTGAAGAACTACAAAATGCCGAATTTGATAAAAAATTAGCTCAAGAAGAGGTTTGGATTCGTCAAGGTATTAAAGCACGCCGCACACGTAACGAAGGCAGAGTACGCGCCTTAAAAGCAATGCGGCAAGAGCATCGCGAGCGTCGTCAAGTGATGGGCAGTGCTAAGATGCAAATCGAAGAAGCATTAAGATCAGGTAAAATTGTTTTTGAACTTGATGATGTCAGTTATCAAATTGAAAAGAAACAATTAATCAACGATTTTACCGTACAAGTCTTAAGAGGTGATAAGATCGCGTTAATTGGACCTAATGGAGTGGGTAAAACGACATTACTAAAATTAATGTTAGGTGATTTAGTCCCAACATCCGGTCATGTTCATTGTGGAACCAAGTTAGAAGTTGCGTACTTTGACCAGTATCGATTAGAACTCGATCCCGAAAAAACCGTAATGGATAATCTTGCTGAAGGTAAGCAAGAAGTGATGGTAAATGGGCGCTCAAGGCATGTTTTAGGTTATTTACAGGATTTTCTATTTCCACCCAAACGAGCACGTACACCAGTAAGAGCATTATCCGGTGGTGAGCGTAATCGTCTGTTATTAGCAAAACTCTTTTTAAAACCAAGTAATTTATTAGTACTTGATGAACCAACCAATGATCTTGATATTGAGACGTTAGAATTATTAGAAGAACTTGTTAATGATTATCAAGGAACGGTTTTACTTGTTAGCCACGACAGGCAATTTGTGGATAATGTTGTCACGCAATGCTGGTTTTTTGAAGATCATGGTCATATTGGTATTTATGCAGGTGGTTACAGTGATGCTTTACAACAACAGCAACAAGCCAATCCCGTTAAAGCACAAATACCCCTTAATCAGTCGAGTAAATCAACTAACAACGAAGCTAATATAGTTGTTGATAATAAAGATCAAACCACTAAAAAGAGAGTCAAACTGAGTTATAATGAGCAACGTGAATTGACCCAATTACCAATTAAGATTGAGCAACTAGAGGTGGCTATTAGTGATTTACAAACACAAATAGGTCATAGTGACTTTTTTAACCAACCTCATGACGTTACCAGCAAAATATTACAAGATTTGGCCGATAAAGAAGCTGAGTTAGAAACTGTATTTACACGCTGGGAACAACTTGAATCGTTAAGTCAATAAGCGCTTGTTTAGCGCTTATTTTGCTAATAACCAAATTCGTTTGGATAATAAGAAGAATAAAAGTAATGCAATAATAACAAAAATTGAGCCAACAAAGCCAATGTAATGGGTTGAGAGTACAACTAAAACTTGGCTACCGACAAAAGCGCCGCCACCAATTCCGATATTGTATATACCTGAATAGACCGATGTGGCAATATCTGCGGCATCAGGCGCAGCGTCAATCACTTTGCTTTGCATTACCATACCAATAATAGTTATCGAAAGCCCCCATAACATACTTTGCATAATGGCAGTATAAAGGCTTAAAGCACAAACATATAAAGACAATAAACAAATTATTAGCCCTATCATCGGTAAGACGAGAATTGCAATAGGGTATTTGTCAGCATAGCGAGCAAATAGTATGCTACCTATCATGCCTGAAAATCCAACAGCTAATAATATAATGACAATAACATGTTGACTAAAACCGCCCACTTTCATCATAAATGGTGTGATATACGTGTAAGCAGTAAAATGACCGGTGATAATTATCGCCGTCAATAAATAGATATTCAAAAGAACAGGGCGTTTTAACACTTTTGGAATGTCTTTTAGTGAAATGACATTTAAGCTCGGCACTTGAGGCAATAAGTAGAGTAATAACACCATAATTGAAAATGCAATGATACTGATGCATAAAAAGGTTGCTCGCCATCCCACGAGTTGTCCTATCATTGTACCAATTGGAATACCTAATACGGTAGCCATTGATGTACCCACAACAATAAAACTCATTGCTTGTGCCCGTTTGCCATTTGGCGCTAATCGAACTGCTAATGGCGTAGTGATAGCCCAAAAAACGGCATGCGCACAAGCAATACCAATTCTCGCCACCATTAAACTATAAAAATTCCAAGCAAAACCCGCTAAAATGTGACTACAAATAAACAAACAAAAAAGTCCTGCTAATAATTTTCGTCTTTCCATTTTTGAAGTCAATACTGTCAATGGCAAAGACAATAACGATACCGCCCAAGCATAAATGGTTAATAAAAGCCCAGCATGAGCAACATCCATCGAAAAACTTTCAGCAATGTTGGGTAGTAATCCAACGGGCACAAATTCAGTGGTGTTGAAAATGAATCCAGCAAAAGCCAGACAAAGTATCGACGACCAAATTCGAGACCGTTTATTGGCATTATTCATGATATAACTTTATTGAAGGGATAAATTGATTTTCAATAATTATAACTGAATATTGTTAGTTATTAAACGGATAGGTAGCATAAATCTTGCTTAGCTATGCCATCTATAATCTTTAGATGACATAGCTTTCATAATGGGTAAAATTAGTTTGTTAACGCTGTGACTGCGGCTAACACTTTATCGTAATTAGGTTCGTCCGACGTTTCTTTAACATATTCAACATAAGCGATTTTATCATGTTTATCAACGACAAACACAGCTCTTGTAAGTAATCGTTTTTCTTCAATAACAACACCATATTTTAAACCAAAATCCAGATCTTTGTGATCTGATGTCACTTTTACTGCATCAATTCCTTCGGCCGCGCAGTATCGATTTAATGCAAATGGCAGATCGACACTGACAGAGAATATTACGACATCTTTTAATTTTGCAGCTTCAACATTAAAACGGTGAACTTGCGCACTGCACACAGAAGTATCAATTGATGGCACTGAATTAATTATTCTAACCTTGCCTTTAAAATCGGATAATTTTATCGGCTCCATTTTACTATTTTCAACAGTAAAATCTGGTGCTGTATCACCAATTGTTATTTTTGGTCCTAGCAAAGTAACAGGCGTTCCTTTCATCGTGACTTCATTAACTCGTTTTTGCATAGCTGTCTCCTAATTTTTAGTGTCACATTAACTTAATAGTGGTAGAAATAAGATGGAAAGGTGAGGATAGAAAAACTCTCCTTACTATAAAGCTAGATTAAAAAATCATCAATAGTATGACAAGGTGAATAATGATGATTTACCCAATTAATAAAATTGCTAAAAACATTGTGATGTAAACGCAATGGTTATTTATCCATTTTGCAGCTTTATTAGGTGTAGGTATATAATGTTATTTCCCTTTCTACTACTTTATTGATTATTATGAGCCAACTTCTTATCACTGTGTGTTTACTTACTTTTAGTAATATTTTTATGACTTTTGCTTGGTATGGACATTTACGTTTTTTACATAATCAAGCTTGGATAGTTGCTGTTTTTATAAGTTGGGGTATTGCATTATTTGAATATTTATTACAAGTCCCTGCTAATCGAATTGGTTTTCAAGTCGCGACAGCGGGTCAGTTAAAAATTATTCAAGAAGTGATTAGTTTGTCTGTGTTTATTCCATTTTCAATTTACATTTTAAAAGAACCATTCAAAACGGATTATATTTGGGCCGGTTTATGTTTGCTTGGCGCTGTATTTTTTATGTTTCGAGATAAGATCTTGGCTTAATAGACTTTCACAACCTGAATCAATATGTGACACTTATCACATAATAAAAATCCGACTGTTTATTCCTAAAATAATTCAATTTAAGATTGGCTGACTGCGAAGTGGTCAATCTGATTAAATAGTGTTTTAACAACGTATTATCGAAATTTTTTATTACTTGAAGAAACTAACAAGGCAATTTGTTTCATAGACTATATTGATAGTGTAATGCCAAGTTTAGTAAGGAGATGTATATGAAACAACTTTTTGTCAAAAGTATTATTATTGGTTGTTTATTTTGTGCAAATACTTTTGCGGCAGGCGTTAAAGATGTCACTACCGATCCGCAAGATTTTTATCTTAAAGAAGATCAAGCACCTGATAGTCTATTATTGCTACCGCCTCCACCATCTTATAATAGTATTGATTTTTTGAGAGATAAAGCTCAATATGATTGGGGAAAATCTATGCGTAATACCGAGCGCGGTCATCAAGCCTATTTAGATGCCGATTCCAGTAAAGATAATGTTACTAAGCAGTTTTCGCCATCTTTTGGTCACGAAATATCAATCACAACAACTCCTGAGATTTATAAACTAATTACCACAATGAAAGAAGATGCGGGGGATCTCGCCACACGTTCAGCGAAAAACCATTATAACCGAGTCAGGCCCTTCTCTTTTTTTAACGAACCAACTTGTCGCCCTGAAGACGAAAAAACTTTATCCACTAATGGTTCATATCCGTCAGGTCACACCACAATGGGGTTTGCTATTTCGCTAGTGTTGGCTGAGATAAATCCTGAGCGTCAAAATGAAATTTTAAAACGTGGTTATGAGATTGGTGAAAGTCGGGTAATTTGTGGCTATCACTGGCAGAGTGATGTGGATGCCGCTAAAGTGATGGCAGCAGCAGTTGTCGCGCAATTACATACTAATCCTGCATTTAATCAGCAATTAGCTAAAGCTAAAACAGAATTTAGTCATTTAAAAAAACATTGATCTAAAATTTAACTTAGCGTTATTAAGTTGTGATGAATAATTCGCAATGAAATTGGCTTTTAATTATAAAAAGCCAATTAATTAACCCTTATACTGCTTTAAATGATATATCTGGCAAAATAGTTTCACCTTGCCAATAAAGTTCACTGGCAATTAAGCTGGCTATTTGACAATAAAGTTGTGTAAAGTCACTTTCAGGGTGACTAATTACAGTTGGTTTGCCAGAATCGAGATCTTGTCGTAACATTTTATGTAGGGGTATTTGGCCCAATAATTTAGTGTGATATTGCTCGGCTAAATGTTTAGCGCCACCTTCTCCAAAAATAGCTTCATGATGACCACAATTTTCACAGATGTGATAACTCATATTTTCAACAATTCCCAGCGTTGGAATGTTGACTTTATTGAACATGGTAATGCCTTTTTTAGCGTCAATTAAAGCAATATCTTGTGGCGTTGTAACAATAACCGCGGCTGTCACAGGAATACTTTGTGCAAGAGTTAATTGTATATCGCCAGTGCCTGGCGGCATATCGATAACTAAATAATCGAGTTCGGGCCAAAGTGTATCTTGTAAAATTTGTAGCAATGCTTTACTTGCCATTGGTCCTCGCCATACCATAGCACCATCAGCATCAACTAAATAACCAATAGAGTTACTCGCTAATCCATATGCCATAATAGGGCTCATATGTTTATTATCAGGGGTTAATGGTTGTTGTTTTTCTGTGCCTAACATTGTTGGAATAGAAGGACCATAGATATCAGCATCTAAAATGCCAACTTTAGCGCCTTGTGCTTGTAACGCAAGGGCAAGATTAATTGCTGTTGACGATTTACCAACTCCGCCTTTTCCTGAGCTAACAGCAATAATGTTTTTAATATTTTTAACTGCATGTTGGCTATTGGCACGTTTTAAAGTGGCTATGTTATAGTCAAGCTGCCAATTCACATGGTTAACATTATCTAACTTAAGTAACTCAGGCGTTAACTTAGCTTTTAACTCTTCAAAAGCAAGTCCCCAAGCAAATGGCATGGTTAAATGAATTGAAAGTGACTCATCAACATATTCACACCGCTTAACCGCACCAAGTGCAACTAAATTTTTTTGTAAAGTAGGATGGGTAAATGTTTCAAGAATCTGTTTTGCTTCCATGTTTTTTGACCTTAAATTTTGTGTACCAGATTTCTACTTATATTGTTTTAAATTATTAGTATTTCAAGTACGATGACAAACAGTTATCTAATCGATAAATTAAGTATTGCCATTTTATATGATTAATTATGCCTATTACACTTTGAATTCATGTTGAATTTGAGAGAAATGTTATTAAATTATGGCATAAATCTAGCGATAATCCCACGATTGATGTACTATTTCCGCCATTATGTAATAAAAGGTAATTAATCGACATGACAACAAAACGCAAAATATTGGTGACTTGTGCGCTTCCTTACGCAAATGGTTCAATTCACTTAGGGCATATGCTTGAGCATATTCAAGCTGATGTTTGGGTACGTTATCAACGTATGCGTGGTAATGAGATCTATTTTATTTGTGCTGACGATGCGCATGGTACGCCAATCATGCTTAAAGCTCAGCAATTAGGTATGACACCAGAGCAAATGATTACAGACGTTAACATCGAGCACCAACGAGATTTTGCTGGTTTTAATATTAGTTACGATAATTACCACTCAACGCATAGTCCTGAAAATCGTGAAATATCAGAGCAAATTTATAAAAAGCTAAAAGCTAATGGCTATATTAAAACTAAAGTTATTTCACAATTATTCGATCCCGAAAAACAGATGTTTTTACCTGATCGTTTTGTGAAAGGGACTTGCCCTCGTTGTAAATCACCAGACCAATATGGCGATAATTGCGAAGTTTGTGGTGCAACCTATAATCCGATTGATTTAATCAATCCGCAATCGGTGGTATCTGGTGCAACGCCGATTATGAAAGATTCTGAGCACTTCTTTTTTGACTTGCCTGCGTTTTCCGATATGTTACAAGCGTGGATTCGTTCAGGCACACTACAAGATCAAGTGGCTAATAAAATGCAGGAGTGGTTTGAAGCAGGATTACAACCATGGGACATTAGCCGTGATGCGCCTTATTTTGGCTTTGAAATTCCAGACGCACCAGGTAAATATTTTTATGTTTGGTTAGATGCGCCAATCGGTTATATGGGCTCTTTCCTCAATTACTGCAATAAACATAATAAACCGATTTTTGATGAGTTTTGGAACAAAGACTCAACAACTGAACTTTACCATTTTATCGGTAAAGATATTGTTTACTTCCATAGCTTGTTTTGGCCGGCAATGTTAGATGGTAGCGAACATCGTAAACCTTCCAATATTTTTGTGCATGGTTATGTGACAGTCGATGGCGCTAAAATGTCAAAATCACGCGGTACCTTTATCCAAGCAAGTACCTATTTAAAACATTTAGATCCTGACTGTTTGCGTTACTATTATGCCGCGAAATTATCACCACATATTGATGATATCGATTTAAACTTAGAAGATTTTGTTCAACGTGTAAATAGTGATTTAGTTAACAAAGTGGTGAATATTGCCTCGCGTTCGGCAGGCTTTATTAGTAAACGGTTTGACGGTAAATTATCTGATAATCTTGCTGAACCCGAACTTTATGCGTTATTTGTCGAAAAATCAATCGTGATTGCTGACTACTTTGAACAACGTGAATCAGGGAAAGCAATACGTGAAATCATGGCACTGGCTGATGAAGCCAATCGCTATATTGATGAAAAAGCGCCATGGGTAGTGGCTAAACAAGAGGGGCAGGAGCAAACTCTACAAGATATTTGCTCAATGGGTATTCATCTATTCCGTATTTTGATGACTTATTTAAAACCAATCGTGCCGTCATTAGCACAGCGCACCGAAGAATTTTTAGATAGCCAATTAGCGTGGGATTCGATTAATCAACCTTTAATTGGACACACTATTAACCGATTTAAAGCCCTATTTAACCGTATCGATATGGATAAAATTACTGCTATGATTGACGAAACAAAACAACAAGCTGCATTAGCGACACCAGCTAAAGAAAACGTCGCCGAACCTATTGCTGACACGATCAATTTTGATGATTTTGCCAAAGTGGATATGCGCGTTGCCTTAATTAAAAATGCAACTGTTGTTGACGGCTCTGATAAGTTATTGCAGTTAACACTTGATATTGGTGACGAAACTCGCAACGTATTTTCGGGCATTAAACAGTTCTATCCAGATCCAGCGGTTTTAGTTGGTAGATTAACCATTATGATCGCCAACTTGGCTCCACGTAAGATGCGCTTTGGTATTTCAGAAGGGATGGTACTATGTGCAAGTGGTAAAGACGATAGCGAAGGTGTTTACTTATTATCGCCAGATAGCGGAGCAAAACCGGGTATGCGAATTTCGTAACTGTTTATATTATTCACATCTTAACAAGTTAAACATTAAAGCTTGTTAAGATGTTTTTAAGTAGATATTTAAATGAAATTGCACCTCACTACGATGGTTAGTTGAATTATAAATTTTTACTTAACCAACTATCGTGCAACCATTTTTGTGTTTGGCGACCTGCACGAATAAAGTCCCATTCAACATCCCTTTCAAAAACCATTACTGTTTCGTCTGGTGCAATAATTGTCCAAAAGTAAAGACCTGTATTTAAATCACGGCATTTTACCTTCATACCTGTCAACGTCACTTTTTTTCCGTCAACAATGATTTGTTCATCATGCGTATCTATCCAATTATTGTTAAAGTTGTTTAATAAATCGGGTGCATAAGTTTCTAGAAATTTAAGTGTAATGGATAAGGCTTTATCTTTATCAACTTGCGCTTTAGATGATTGATATTTCGGCAATAATCTAACAAATCCTTCTAATTTCCCGGTATTATTATCCAATAAAAATGAGATATGCTGGTTATGAAGTTGCATGGTTTCTTGCGGTTCAAAACGATATAGTGTCACTGGTTGTTGATTGTGCATTACTTCAATAGTTAAAACTAACTTAAAATTAAGTTCATTATTATCTAATAGTTGTTGTAAATTGGGTGCAGCTTGGGTACTGATGTTTGTTAACTCTATTAAGGCCATCGTATTTTCCTTTGTTTGGTGCAATTGTTGAGCATAGCATGTTGAATAACAAAAACTTAATATTAGTATCAGTTTGATTAATCGTTCTATCATAAATCAATTCCTTATGATGAGGGTTAAATTGATGATGAGTTGGATTGCGCAGAGTAAAAGTAAAAGAGAAAGCGCGGTTATTAGTACAAAAGGGTTAATTAAAGACGGTAAAAATGCTCCAAGACTTACACCAATAAACAAAATACAAGTATATAGTGATGTTGCAATACCTCTATCTTTGATCTCTGATTGTGTTGCTACATATACAATCATAGAAGGAATAGCATAGGCAAGACCAATGATGAATATGAAATGAGAGAGATAGAGGATAATTAATGTGTTAATTTGATCATTTATAAAAAATGCCTGTATCAATAATGTTAATGCCATTACGCAAAGCGCTATTGCTAGCACATATGCGGGTTTGATCACTTTAAATAGATAACTTGCGGTTAAACTAAATAACATAGCAACAATGCCAATGCTTCTTAAAGTTGGAATATGGCTGATAAGCGAGTTACGATATAATACGGAATAAAGTGCAACAAAACCGAGTAAAACGAATAATGAGCAGAGATATACTGGAAACAATTTTTTATTGATCAGTATAGTTGGTAACTTAGACAATATTGTAATAAGCGTTGTACTTGGTACGGCCAGATTATTTTTTTCGCTTTTTAAGTGATAGACGTAAAAAATAGTGGCACCACTCGCATAAATACCGCCTAAAAACCACATTGCATAAAGCAGTGAGTTTGAAATCAATAACGACCCTAACCATTGCCCAATTGTTGCTGCAAGTAAAAATGCACAACTAATTATTGATATCGCTTTAGATTTTGAGCTGTCAGGTAGGTTAATCGAAATCCACGCTAAAGCAACAGGCGGAAACGAGGCGGCGCAAAAGCCCTGAGCTGAACGAGTAAGCAGTAGTAAATAGTAGTTTGCTAGCAGTGGTAAGATAAAACTAACGCAGGCAAGTAATAGCAGACCAATGATCAACGTGAGATCCTTGCCGATTTTGTCTGATAAACTTCCCCAGACAATCAGTCCGATAGCGTAGAAAATGCCAAAAAAGGTGGTTAATAATCCAATATTATCGGTACTTGCGTGAGTCACAAAAAGTAATAGATTGCTTGAGACAGGCATTAATATATAAAGTTGACTCACAACGGCCAGTGCAATAAGTGGAATGTAAAAGGTACCTATAATTAATTTATATTTCATGTTAAGCTCTAAATGTTCAATAATTGTAGTTAAAGTGCAATTATTGAATTATAGAGTCATTTTTATCTTAAATACAACATTATTTGTTGTTTAAAGATATTGTGCCTTATAATAAGTGCTTATTTTGATTATAAACAGGTTTTCGGCATGGGTGATAATTCATTAAAAAATACGTATGATGACTTTTTATCAACAGTGATTGTTGGTATTGGGGAAGTTTCTGAAATGACTAAAATTCCAGTGAGAAAATTACGTTATTGGGAAGAAAAAGGCATCATCAAAACAGTTGACCCACAATCTAAATCTCGCCAATTTGATTTAGCCAATATTAAAAAGATAATTCTTATTCAAGAATTGATTGATGATGGATATTCATTAGATGGCGCAGCGAAGAAAGTTGAAGAAAGGTTTGCTAAAATTGGCTCATTGATGAGTTTAATTCAGATGTAACAACAGGTTTTTTTAGACACTAGCTGTTAAGCTACCATTTATTTAAATTAGGTTTAAAAAAACTCAAAACGATAACAATGTTATGGTTTTGAGTTAGTTTTTATTCAAATATCATTCAATAGTAATATGGCATCATCTTACTATTTTTGATTTTCAGCTGGATTGCCTGAATAAGGGAATAGGCCATCTTTAAGTGAGAATGAAAAGTCTTTAGTGCTAATTTCACCAACGACTTTATCACTATCGTATAACGCTAACAAAAATTGTGCCATTTGTTCGGCTGAATGATATTTAGCAAAGCTTTTATTGTAGTCATAATCTGTGACATTGTTAGCTTTTTGTCCAAACTCTGTTTTGGTTGCCGCAGGCGCCAGCACTTTAGCTTGTAATGGCGCTTTAGCTTGTTTTAATTCGTGAGCTAAACCTTCAGTGAATGCACTAACATAAAATTTAGTTGCACAGTATGTGACCGCATTTGGTACTATTGTGTATCCGCCTCTTGATGAAAGATTAATTATTTGAGTATTTGCTTGATCTTGATATTTACGCACATACAGCGTTGATAGAATTGTTAATGCTTCGATATTTAAATGTAGCATTGATTCTATTTTATTTAAGTCCTGCTCTTTAACACTTCCATAATTGCCAAAACCTGCATTGTTAATCCAAGTCTCGATAAAATATTGATCAAGATCTTGAAAAAGTGAATGTACATTACTGGCTACTGATAAATCACATAATTTTATAATGACATCGACCGCTGGGTTGATCTCTGCAATTTTGTTTTTAAGATCAATTAATTGTTCTTCCCTTCTTGCAATAAGAATAAGGGATTTGTTGCGTTTAGCAAATTCAAGTGCTGTTGCATAACCTATACCAGAGCTCGCACCTGTTATAGCTGTGTATCTTTTATCTGTCATATTCATATTTTATTTCCATTAAAACGATTATTAAATTTAATTTGTCTAGTAATTAAATAAAACGGCTAATTGTCATTTTTTTAATATTAAAGCATTAGAGATAATTGAATTGTATTTCTTAATTTAAGATTTCCATGAATTATGTGGTAATTCATCTTCTTTGGTCGCTTTTGCTAAAGCTTCTTTTAATTGTTCACGATTAAGTGAAATGCAATAAGCTGGTTTAGCTCGTTCAAATCGCCAGCTTTCTGATAAATTGCCAACATCAATATAATCATAGCCAATTTGGTCAAGTAACTGACAAACTATCTGTTTGCTCGGCATATCATTACCAGCGACAGGCAGCGCTCTTCTGTTAACTTTATCATTTGGTTTCGCATCTTTAACGATATCTTTTGCAAGAATAGCATTGAATGCTTTGACTACTTTCGATTGATTAAGGTGTTGAGCGACAAGTTCGCTGGTTGTTATTTGATGATTATCCAATAACTCAAAATGACCATCCCTGTCAGGATAGTAGTTCATGGTATCAATAATAATTTTGTTACTTAGTAAATCTGTTGGTAACTGTTTATAGTTAGCAAATGGTATTGCAGTTACGATGATATCACTAAATTCTATGGCTTCTTGTTGACTGCCGATTTGACAACCTATCGCGCTTGCCACGCTGTAAAGTGTGTTTTTTCCTCTTGAGTTACTTAGCATAACTTGATACCCAGATTCTATAAATAATTTTGCACAAGCTTGACCAATAAAGCCAGCGCCAATAATCGATATTTTTTTCATTTTGTATTTCCATTAAATAAATAAAGTTGTTGTATTATCTTTATAAAATAATAGATAATAAATACGATAATAATTGATTTATTAACAACTAGGAGTTGATAATTTGGATTTATTAAAGTGCATGGAAGCGTTTGTTGTGACAGTAAAAACAGGATCTTTTGTTGCTACATCTGTTTCATTAAATACTTCACCTCAAATGGTCACTAAATATATTTCTTATCTAGAAAAATACATTGGTTTAAAGCTACTTAATCGAACAACACGTTCACAGCATTTAACTGAATTTGGCAAACAATATTATGAGCGGTGTTTGTTTATCCTTGATGAAGTTAAAGCAACAAAAAATCTTGCCCAGCAATTTAGTGAAGAGCCTAATGGTCGATTAAGAATCAGTGCGCCAGTCAGCTTTGGTCATTTCAATTTAATTCCAGTTATTAGCTGTTTTATGAAGCGTTATCCCAAGGTAAATATTGATCTTCAATTAAGTGATCGTTATGTTGATTTGGTTCAGGATGATTTTGATGCGGTGTTTCGTATTGGGGTATTAGATGATTCAAGCCTAATTGCTCGTAAACTCAAATCTTTTCAACTTATTTTTGCTGCTGCACCAAGTTATTTGGCTAAATATGGAATACCATCAGTGCCCAATGATATAAAAAAACACCAATGTTTGATTTATCAATATGTTAATCCAACAAGAAAAGATCATCTTTGGTCTTTTAAAGTTAATGGTCAAGTGATTAATCTTCCTATATCCGGAATGTTACAAAGTAATGATACCTTCGCCTTAGCACAAGCCGCCATTCAAGGATTGGGAGTAACGATGTTACCTGAGTCAATGCTAAGTGAAGCAATTAAACAACAAAAATTATTACCCATTCTACAGGAGTATTTACCACCACCTAGAGAAGTTCATCTACTTTATACAGCGGATAAACGCCAGCTGTTGAAATTAAAGATGTTTATTGAATTTATAGTAGATAAGATGGCTTAGCTTATTTGATGCTGTTTACTGTAAGCATATTGGTCAATATGCCTGAGTGTAAGTGAGATAATATAATAACTAGCTAAAGTATCGATAACTAAAAAGGCGACTCAGTCGCCTTTTTAGTTAATAGTTTAAATCCATTTAAACTACTATTTATTTAATTGTTACTGTTGTGCTTAACTCTTTTCCTAACATATTGTTAAGGTAAACTAAGTCATCAGCAGTTAATGTTCCAACTGCATACTTCAGCTGTAATAAACTCGTTAAATAAGTATATTTAGCATCAGATAAGTTGCGCTTAGAGCTATATAGCTGAGTTGTGGCATTTAATACATCAACAATAGTACGTGTTCCAACTTGATATCCCGATGTGGTTGCTTCTAATGAACTTTCCGCAGAGACAACCGCTTGTTGGTAAGCTTTGATTGCACTGATAGATGACGAAATATTGTTGTAAGAAGAACGAACTTGATTAATCACGCTACGATTGGTGCTTTCAAGTTTTTCACTAAAACTGACAAAGTTGTGTTGCGCTTGTTCAACTTGAGACATGGTTGCACCGCCCGAGAAGATTGGCATACTAACACTCACGCCAACATAGTTACTGCCTGAATAACTTTTACCATTACGGGCAGCAGGTGTGCCAGCAGAACTGTAATTACCATATCGGTCGGTTTTATTAAGATTTGTCGATGCATCAACACTTGCTGTTGGCATATAACCAGATTGTGCTAACTTGATTTGATCGCGTGCGATATCTTGATTTAATTTCATTGTTAATAAATTCAGATTTGATGTTTCTGATTGTTTTAACAAAGCACCGATTTGAGTTGGCATTTCAGTTTTGAACGTATTGGTATTAATACTTGCTAATTGGGAATAAAAACGACCGCTGACTTGCCGTAAATCTTCAATGGCGTTATTTAAATCATTTAATGCATTAACTTGTTGTGCAACGGTTAAATCATAATTAGCTTTGGCATTTTGTACATCTGTAATAGCCACTAAACCCACTTGATGTTGTTGCTGGGTTTGTTCTAATTGACGACCAATGGCTTTTTTCTGAGCTTCGATAAAGCTCAATGCATCAAGCGCTTTTAGCACATTAAAATAAGCAACTGAAGTATTTAAAATTAATGTTTGCCCTTGATATTGGTAAGTGATATCAGCAATACTTGCTTGTTTTTTTGTGATATCTAAATTTTTCCAATTAGCAAAATTGAATAGGCTTTGTGATAAAGTGACTTGATATAAATTACCACTTTTGCTTTTTTGTCCACTAGTATCACGACGACCATGTGTTACACCATAAGAAGCACTTAACCCAACTTGTGGTAATAAACTTGCTCGAGAGCCTGAAATTGCTGAATAAGCTTTGTCTTTATCGGCTAATGAACTTCGTAGATCTGGGTTCGTTTCTTTGGCTTGTTCATATACCTGAACCAAATTTTCAGCAAAAACTGCTTGGCTTAATGTTAAGCCGATTAGAAAAGTTAGCGTTTTTTTCATCAATTATCTCTTTAAGAAACATTAAAATATAATAGTACGTTGATTTAAGTGATTTTAACAGATAATTAGCATATAGTAAGCATAGTTTATGTAACATTCGCACTTTTTATTAAAATTTAGCTTAAAATTGAGAAACAATATGAAAATTATCAATAATCCTGTCCATTTTAACAAAAACGATGTGTTCAATCTAACCAAACGAGTTTTGTATAAAGGGTTTTTTTCATTACTTGAATATCGTTTTCAATACCGTAAATTCGATGGTTCAGTTAGTGAATTTGTCACTAGAGAAATTTTAGAACGTGGGCACGCTGTTGTGTTATTAGCTTATGATGCTAAACGTGATGAAGTGGTTTTAATTGAACAAATTCGTATCGCCGCTATTGAAACTCAAGATACTCCATGGATGTTAGAGCTGATTGCCGGCATGATGGATCATGAAAATGAATCTTGTGAAGATGTTGCAAGACGCGAAGCTATGGAAGAAGCAGGGATCAAAGTTGGTCGTTGTATGCCAATTACAAGTTATCTGGCTTCACCTGGTGGTCTAACTGAAAAATTGCATATTTTGGTTGGTGAGGTTGATTCAACGACAGCAAAAGGTGTTCATGGATTAGCTGAAGAAAACGAAGATATCAAAGTGCATGTAGTGAGCAGAGAACAAGCTTACCAATGGGTCGAAGACGGTTTAATTAATAATGCAGCTTCAATTATTGCCCTACAGTGGTTACAACTTAATCATCATCGATTAAAAAATGAGTGGATGTAATGAGTATTGCCGATCACATTTAATTATTTCTTCCATTAAAATGTGATCTATTTTACACTTTAATATAACGCTTGGATTTATAATAAAAATTATATCACTTGCTACACCCCTAGATTTTGCTATTTCCGTCATTAACTGTAATGTATTAATGAATAATTGAGGTGAATTTTGGAATCACTTTTACAGCTTCCAACACAAAATAAACAACACGCCAAAATATTACAAATTACCGATATGCATCTTTTTGCCGATGACAGCAGTGTATTACTTGGTGTAAATTCAAATGCAAGTTTTTTAGCAGTGTTAGATGAAATAAAAAGCGCCAAAAGAAAGTATGATTTAATTGTGGCAACTGGCGATTTTGTACAAGATGGATCCAAACATGCTTATCAACGTTTTGCAGAGCAAATTATAAGTTTAAAAACGCCTTGTGTGTGGTTAGCTGGCAATCATGATAACTATAGCTATATGCAGTCTGTTTTTGCCCATTATGATTTAGCTGATAATAAGGTGGTATTACTTGGCGATAAATGGATAATCATTCTTCTTAATAGCCAAGTTGAAGGGCAAGCTTACGGCTTTTTAAGCAATATAGAGCTTGAATTTTTACAACATACTTTAGCCAAATATCCAGATAAGAATGCATTAGTTTTTCTGCATCATCACCCTATATCCTCCAGTTGTCATTGGCTTGATCAACATATTTTAAAAAATAGTTGTCAATTGGAGCAAATTGTCCAAGGTCACCAACAAATAAAAGGGGTGGGATGGGGACATATTCATCAAGAGCAAGATCATTTATGGCATCACTGCTTAGCGTTTTCAACGCCATCAACTTGTGTTCAATTTAAACCAAATAGCTATGATTTTCAGTTAGCAGATAAAGATGCGCCAGGTTGGCGCGAAATTAAATTAAATGATAATGGTTCAATTGACACGTCTGTTTTTCGAATTTGTGATAATCGATTTGTACCGGATTTATCACAAAATGGCTATTAATTACTGTAATTAAATATCACCAATTACAGTAATGGAGCAAAAAAGTAAAAGAGCCGTTCAACGACGTGCTGCCAAATGGGTCGTTGTTTCCAAGTTTCGATATTAACTTCGTCTGATTGCGCTAAATATTTTTGTAAAAGGTTAGATAACGATTGGGCAAATTCAGCATCATCAATGACGGTGGTAATTTCAAAATTTAACCATAAACTGCGCATATCTAAATTTACAGTACCAACTAAGCTTAACTGGTTATCAATTAACACACTTTTTGTGTGCAATAAGTTATCATTAAACTGATATAGCTTTACACCACCATCGAGCAGTTCCGAAAAGAAAGCTCGGCTTGCCCATTTGACCATTAATGAATCATTCTTTTTAGGAACAATAATAATTACTTCAACCCCTCTTTGCGCAGCGGTACAAACTGCATGTAAAATATCATCGCTTGGTACTAAATAGGGTGTGGTGAAAATAATTTGCTCTTGTGCTGAATAAATAGCAGTGAGTAACACCTGATGGATCATGTTTTCCATATAACCAGGACCAGAAGCAATAAGTTGCATGATATGCTTTTTCTCTTCTGGTGGTTCTGCAAAGTCAGTAATTTGCGGTAAGGCTAAATCGGTACCGGTTTCTAATTCCCAATCACTAGCATAAATTGCACCCATTAAGGTGGTGACAGGTCCACGCATTCTTACCATAACATCGACCCATTCACCAACATGCTTATTTTGTTTAAAAAAGCGTGGATCGACGATATTCATACTACCTGTATATGAAATATAATTGTCAATAATAGCCACTTTACGATGTTGGCGCAGATCGAGCCGTCTAAACATAAAGCGCAATAAATTAACTTTAAGCGCTTCAACTATTATAATACCAGCTGCTCGCATTCTTTTGCTTGCGTTAGTTTTAAGAAAATGGCGACTACCTGCTGAATCAACCATTAACCGACATGTTACCCCTCTTTTGGTGGCCGAAATCAGTGCGCTTTCAACATCATCTGCTCGACCGCCTTCGTTCCAAATATAAAAAACCATTTCAATATTAGACGTGGCTTGATTAATGTCTTCAATGAGTTTATCAAATATGGTATTGGTGTCACTAAGCAGCTCGATATGGTTACCGTTTATACCATCCAGTCCGGTCTGGTGTTTACAAAGTTGGAAAATGGGTTTACTGACTTGGCTAACTTTGGTGGTAAAAATATCAGAAAATACACTAATTCGATTGATAAAATTAGCAATGATTGGCCGCATTTTTTGCGCACGTTTAACGCGTTGTTGACCTAAGTGTGCTTCACCAAGTGAAAAATAAAGAATAATCCCAACGATAGGTAAGATGTAAATGACCAACATCCAAGCAATGACATAAGTTGTTGGTCTACGCTTAAACACTATCCGTAAAGTTACTGCAACGATTATCAACCAATAAACGAAGAAGATTAATGAACTAATTAAGGCATGAAATGAAGTATATTGCATATTAGTTAACTATTGCTTAAGTTTAATTGACTAATGGGATCTTTGCTACAATCATAATGCTGAAAAATTTCAGGTAATGGCTTAGGATTGTTATGTTTATCAACTGATACATAAGTAAATACTGCGTCAGTAATACAAAAACGTTGAGGGGTGTCTGATGTGTCGAGTACTTTTTTTACCCAAACCTCAATGCCAATCGTGATTGAGGTTTTACCTGTTTTAATACAATGAGCATAACAACAGACAACATCGCCAACCATTGCCGGTTTATAAAATGTGATACTACTTGCATTGACTGTTACTACACGGTTTCTGGCGATCTCTTTTGATAAAATTCCGCCAGCTAGATCCATTTGTGACATAATCCAACCACCAAAAATATGGCCATGTGGGTTTGTGTCAGCAGGCATCGCAAGTGTTCTTAATACCAATTGTCCTTTAGGATTAGTTGTGTCTTGTTTCATGATGAAAGCCTTAGTTATAACATTTTACTCGGTACTAGCGTGTTTATTTAAATTTCGATAAATATAGATACCAGATATTAATGATAATAGTAAAGAGGCACCGGGTAAAATAAATACTTTGAAAATCCAAAAAAATTCATCAGGAGCATAATAAGTTGTGATTAAACTGATGACCCCACACGAAATGAAAAATATTATCCATAACAAATTTAGTCTGTTCCAGACAGCTAAGTTTAATTGTAACTCTTTACCAAGCATTTTCTGTAAAAGATTTTTTTTAAAAATAAATTGACTAATTAATAAAGCAGAAGCAAAGATAAAATTAATGATTGTCACTTTCCATTTAATGATATTGGGTTCACGAGTATATAATGTAAAACCACCAAAAATCATGATCATTAGGTAGGATAACAACTCTACTTTATCTATTTTTCGATAAATAACGAGAATAATAAGAAAAGCAATGGTTGCTGAGATCATGAGTGCTTGAACGCCAGCAAAAATATCATACATTGTTAAAAAGACAAAAAAGAAAATCAGTGGAATAAAATTCAAAAGTTGTTTCATGTAATTATTAACCTGATAGATGAGATACTTATTAAGAGTTAAATAAGAAAAAAAGCCTATTAATAATAGGCCTTATTTTTTGGTATGAAGTTCGGGATGTGCTTTACAATTTCCTGATTGGCAATGACCGTAAAGATACAAACTATGGAACGTTAACTTAACGCCATATTGTTCGGCAATTTCTTTTTGTCTGGTATTAATAATTTCATCACGAAATTCAAATACTTCGCCACAATCTAAACATATTAAATGATCATGGTGTTTTTGAGTTGATAGCTCAAAAACCGCTCGTCCACCTTCAAAATTATGACGTGTAACAATACCCGCATCATCAAATTGATTTAAAACACGGTAAACTGTGGCAAGTCCAATTTCTTCACCCATATCAAGTAACTTTTTATAAAGATCTTCGACTGTGATATGTTGACATGAAGGATCACGCAATAACTCTAAAATTTTTAATCTTGGTAAAGTAACTTTCAAACCTGCGCTTTTTAGTGCAGCGTTATTATCGTTATCATGATTTGTCATATTGCATTCCAGTTTAGTTAATTAATCAGTTATATTATAAGACTATGTACGGAAAATAAAATAAATCACTTTGATAGATTAAATATTCATTTCGCTTTTGACTTGATTTACCCACGTAGCGATGCGTTGTTCTGTCAATTCTGGTTGGCGATCTTCATCAATTGCTAATCCAATAAAATGGTTATCGTCAACTAAACTTTTAGATGCTTCAAAGTTGTATCCATCAGTTGACCAATGCCCAACAATTTTGGCACCTTTCGGTTCAATAATATCGCGTATAGTTCCCATTGCATCACAAAAATATTCGGCATAATCTTCTTGATCACCACAACCGAAAATAGCAACCGTTTTACCATTAAAATCAATTTGCTCTAGATTAGGAAAAAAATCATCCCAATCTGCTTGTGATTCACCATAATACCAAGTCGGAATGCCGAAAAAAAGATAATCATATTTTTCTATATGTTCTTTGGTGGTTTTAGCAATATCAAAAAGATCTGCTTGTTCACTTCCTAAAATAAGTTGGATTTGTTTAGCTACATTCTCTGTATTACCTGTATCACTACCAAAAAAAATACCGACGTTTGCCATATTTGTACCTTCACTGTTTTACAATATAAAAAATATTTTTTGAGTATATCATTGTCACCTGTTATCAGCAATAATTCTCAATTACCATCATCATACCATATTATTTGCTACACAATTGATTGATCTTGGATTAGAATTGTTGAAAATTTAATAATAACATAAGTTTTGGAATTTATTTATGAACCTGCACGAGTATCAATCAAAATATCTTTTTAAACAATATAATTTACCTGTTCCAGAAGGTTATGTTTGTAACTCAATTGATGAAGTACAAGATACCTTAGCTAAATTGGCGTCTCAAGCAGATATTCACGCTTGGGTGGCAAAGTGTCAGGTTCATGCTGGTGGTCGTGGTAAAGCAGGCGGCGTGATTTGTACACACGATTTTAATGAAATCAAACAGTTTGCAGAAAAGTGGCTGGGTAAGCATTTAGTGACTTATCAAACCACATCTAAAGGTCAACCGGTTAATCAAATTCTCATTGAAAAAGCGTCTAATATAGATAAAGAACTGTATTTAGGTGCAGTAATTGATAGAAGTTCTAAGCGCGTAGTTATTATGGCCTCTACAGAAGGTGGGGTGGATATTGAAAGTGTCGCTGAAAAATCACCCCATCTAATTCATAAAATTTCACTCGATCCTTTAACCGGACCTTGTGCGTATCAAGGTCGTGAACTTGCATTTAAATTGGGTTTATCCGGTAAACTAATTAATCAATTTGCTAAATTATTTGTCAATCTAGCTACACTTTTTTTAGAAAACGATGTGTCTTTAGCTGAAGTGAATCCTTTAGTGATTACCGATGCTCAAGAGCTGATTTGTTTAGATGCGAAAATTGTTATTGATGATAATGCGCTTTTTAGACATCCAAATTTAAATGTGCTAAGAGATACCACACAAGAAGATGAACGCGAATCAATTGCCGCCAAACAGGGAATTAGCTATGTATCTTTAGAAGGTAATATTGGCTGTATGGTTAATGGTGCTGGTCTTGCCATGGCTACGATGGATATTATCAAATTATATGGCGGTGAACCGGCTAACTTTTTAGATGTCGGTGGTGGCACGACTAAAGAGCGTGTATCTGAAGCATTCAAATTAATTTTATCTGATAAAAATGTTAAAGCAATTTTAGTCAATATCTTTGGTGGTATTGTTCGATGTGATTTAATTGCTGATGGAATTATTAGCGCAATAAAAGAAATAGGTCTTGCGGTTCCCGTTGTTGTCCGCCTTGAAGGTAATAATGCAGAGATTGCTCGAGATATATTAGCTGAAAGTCAGTTAAATATTATTACTGCAAAAAGTTTAATTGATGCTGCACAAAAAATAGTTGCTGTTGCATAATAAGAAAGAGTGGAGAACGGAAATTATGTCAATTTTAGTTAATAAAGATACCAAAGTTATTTGCCAAGGATTTACTGGCAGCCAAGGAACCTTTCATTCACAGCAAGCACTAGCCTATGGCACTAAATTAGTTGGTGGTGTAACACCAGGGAAAGGCGGAACTCAGCATTTAGGTTTACCCGTTTTTAATACCGTAAAAGAAGCAGTTGCAACTACGGGGGCGACTGCAAGTGTTATTTATGTACCAGCAGCATTTGGTAAAGATTCAATTTTAGAAGCAATTGATGCCGGCATTAAATTAATTGTCTGTATTACAGAAGGTATTCCAACCTTAGACATGTTAATAGTTAAAGAAAAACTAAAACTAAAACTAAAACAAACCGATACTGTCATGATTGGACCTAACTGCCCGGGAATTATTGTTCCTGATGAATGTAAAATAGGTATTATGCCGGGACACATTCATTTAGCCGGTAAAATAGGCATTGTTTCCCGTTCGGGTACTTTAACCTATGAAGCAGTTAAGCAAACTACCGACATAGGATTAGGTCAATCAGTTTGTGTCGGGATTGGTGGTGATCCTATTCCAGGTAGTGATTTTATTTCAATTTTAAAATTACTTGAGCAAGACCCTAAAACAGAAGCTATTGTTATGATTGGTGAGATTGGTGGTAGCGCAGAAGAGGAAGCCGCTGAGTATATTAAAAAACATGTCTCTAAACCTGTTATTGGTTATATTGCAGGGGTATCTGCACCATCAGGTAAACGTATGGGGCATGCTGGTGCAATTATTTCGGGTAATAAAGGCACTGCTGAAGAAAAAACCAGAACGCTACAAGCTGCCGGTATAACTGTTGTTAGTAGTTTGGCTGATATCGGTGATGTTGTAAAAAAACAATTTAATATGTAGTTTTTTGATATCCGTCAAATTATATTTTAAAATATTGATGTACAATATCGAACAATAACGATATTAATTTAGTGAGCATTTAGGAGTAGGGAGCAAATATGTTTGATATAGTTGAACTATCACGCCTCCAATTTGCACTTACTGCAATGTATCATTTCATCTTTGTACCATTAACGCTTGGTTTAGCGTTTTTGTTAGCAATTATGGAAACAGTATATGTTGTAAGTGGTAAGCAAGTTTGGAAAGATATGACCAAATTCTGGGGAAAACTCTTTGGTATTAATTTTGCCGTTGGTGTTGCCACAGGTTTGACAATGGAATTTCAGTTCGGCACGAACTGGTCATCTTACTCACACTATGTGGGGGATATTTTTGGTGCACCACTAGCTATTGAAGGTTTAATGGCATTTTTCCTAGAATCAACAATGGTTGGACTATTCTTTTTTGGTTGGGATAGATTAAGCCGAGGTAAGCACTTATTGGTTACTTGGTGCGTTGCTTTTGGTTCAAATCTTTCTGCATTGTGGATATTAGTGGCTAATGGTTGGATGCAATTCCCTGTTGGTTCTGAATTTAATCCTATCAATTCTAGAATGGAAATGGCGAACTTTTTTGAGTTAATTACCAATTCTGTTGCACAATATAAATTTGTTCATACTGTTGCAGCAGGTTATTTAACTGGTGCTATTTTTGTTTTAAGTATTAGTTCATACTATCTACTTAGAAAACGTGATGTTGCTTTTGCCAAACGTTCTTTTGCTGTGGCGGCAATGTTTGGTTTTATCATGTCGATTTTAGTTGCGTTTATGGGCGATGAAGCTGGTCACGAAATGACTACTGTTCAACCAACTAAACTCGCTGCGATTGAAGGTGAGTGGGAAACTCAACCTGCACCAGCATCATTTAATGTTATAGCTTTTCCTTCTCAAAAAAATAAAGAAAATTTATTCGCTATTGAGATTCCATATGTTATGGGCATTATGACAACACGTTCATTAGATACTCAAGTTATTGGTTTGAAAGACATCTTAAATACCAATGAAACTAAGATTCGTAATGGTGTTTTGGCCTATACAAACTTGGAAAAAATTCAAAAAGGTGATCAAGATCCTGCCGTATTAAAAGCTTTTGAAGATAATAAAGCTGATTTAGGTTATGGCTATTTGGTTAAACGCTTTACTGATCGTGATAATTTAACTATTCCTGAAGCAACAGAACAACATATTAAAGCTGCTGCTGAGGATTCTATTCCTACCGTTTGGCCGCTATTTTGGGCATTCCGTGGTATGGTTGGTCTAGGATTATTAATGATTCTTGGTACGGGTTTTGCTTTGTGGACCACTTATAAAAATAAAATTACAGAAAGACGCTGGTTACATCGTTTATTAATGTTGTTTTTACCATTCCCATGGCTTGCTTGTGAGTGTGGTTGGTTTGTTGCTGAATACGGTCGTCAACCTTGGGCTATTCAAGATATTTTACCAACAGGTGTAGCAAATTCGTCATTAACTCCAGGTGAAGTATTATTTACAATGATATTGATTTGTGGTCTTTATACCTTATTTTTAGTTGCTGAAATGTTTTTAATGTTTAAATTTGCACGTTTGGGACCGAGTTCTTTAGGTACAGGCAACTATCATTATGAAAAAACACAACCGGTAACAGAATAGGGCATAGGGAGTATACACAATGATTGATTACGAAATTGTACGCGTCATCTGGTGGGTGCTGATTAGCGTTGTTTTAATCGGTTTTGTTGTCACAGATGGATTCGATATGGGAGTAGGTATTTTACTACCATTTATCGGAAAAACTGATACAGAACGTCGTATTATGATAAATGCCATTGCCCCTCATTGGGATGGTAACCAAGTATGGTTAATTACTGGTGGAGCAGGTATATTTGCAGCTTGGCCAATGGCTTATGCTGCTTCATTTTCAGGTTTTTATATTGCGATGATATTAGTGTTATGTGCGCTATTTTTTAGACCAATTGGTTTTGATTATCGTAGTAAATTAGAAAATTCAAAATGGCGTAACTTATGGGATGGCGGTATCTTTGTTGGGAGTTTTGTTCCTGCATTGGTATTTGGCGTTGCATTTGGAAACTTACTAGAAGGTGTTCCGTTTAGATACGACAATACTTATCGTGTATTTTATGATGGTAACTTTTTCGGTTTGCTTAACCCATTTGCTCTATTAACAGGTGTCGTTAGTTTAATGTTAATAGTTGCTCATGGTGGAGCATGGTTGCAAATGAAAACCTCTGGTGAGCTTTATTTGCGCGCAAGGAAAGCAACTCAAGTGGCAAGTTTGATTTTAGTCATTGCTTTTGTTTTAGCTGGAGTTTGGGTAGCTTTTGGTATTCATGGATATGAAGTGACAAGTGTTATTGATCACAATGCTGCCTCTAATCCATTAGCGAAGACTGTATCGACCGATACATCATGGTTAACAAATTATATGAATTATCCAATTTTATGGTTAGTGCCTGTTTTAGGTGTCGTTTTGCCATTGTTAACTATTCTTTGTTCTGGTTTAAATAAAAACGCATTAGTTTTTATTTTATCGTCATTAACAATTGCTTGTGTATTATTTACTTATGCTATCGCAACATTCCCATTTATTATGCCATCAAGCATTATGCCAAATGCAAGTCTAACTATATGGGATGCAACATCAAGTCAATTAACACTTAATATTATGTTTGTAGTGGTATTAATCTTCTTACCAATAGTGCTTTTATATACTATCTGGTCATATATTAAAATGTTTGGACGACTTGATAAAAATCATATTGAAAATAATAAACATTCTCTTTATTAAGGAACAGATATGTATTATGTATTATGGTTTGTAGGCATTATTGCAGCTTGTATGTTATCTGCCGTTACTGGATTATGGGTAGAACATATTAGTAGTGATAAAGAGTCAAATAATCAGTAAGTTATTAGTATAGCGTTAATTAAAAAGGTGGCTTATCGTCACCTTTTTTTAATTTAAAAATTGTCACTATAATCGAATTAGTCACAAATGATAATTGTTTTCATTTAAGTAATTTTATATCATAGTGCGGCGAATTTTATATTTAGATATAATAACAACAAATTTTTTTTACGTGATATTTGAATATGAAACAATTTAATTGGAATGCAAGGGTTTATTATGAAGATACCGATGCAGGTGGAGTTGTCTATCATGCTCGGTATCTTGCTTTTTTCGAACGAGCTAGAACCGAAATGCTAAGACAACTCGATATTAGTCAACAAAAGTTATTACAAGAAGGTATTGCTTTTGTTGTAAAAAAGATGGATATTAGCTACCTCTTTCCAGCTCGTTTAGATGATATGCTGACAATTAGCAGTAGCATTGAGCAAGTTCGCAAGGCGTCTATTATCTTTAAACAGACTATTTTTAATCAAAACAAGCAAGCTATCAGTTCTGCTGATGTGATTATTGCGTGTGTAGATATGACTAAAATGAAGCCATGTGGGCTTCCTAAGTTATTAGTTTCGGAGTTTATATAAGTGGAAAATCTTAATATTATTGATTTGTTTTTACAAGCAGGTTTATTAGTACAATGTGTGATGATATTGTTACTGAGCTTTTCTGTTATGTCTTGGGCTATTATTTTTCAACGTAGTAAAATTTTAGGAAAAGCTAAAAAACAAGTTGATCAATTTGAAAATAGTTTTTGGGCATCTGATGAATTAAATGTTTTATTTGATAAAGCAAAATTCAATAAAGAAGATATCAGTGGTACAGAACATATTTTTTATTCGGGTTTTAAAGAGTTTTCTCGGCTATATCAAATTAATCCAAATATGTCAGAAGCGGCATTAGATGGTGCATCTCGCTCGATGCGATTAGCCATGAATCGTGAACTTGATAATTTAGAATTACATATTCCTTTTTTAGGAACGGTTGGTTCTATCAGTCCATATATTGGTTTATTTGGTACTGTTTGGGGAATTATGCACGCATTTATTTCATTAGGTGCAGTTAAACAAGCAACACTTCAAATGGTTGCACCTGGTATTGCAGAAGCATTGATTGCAACCGCTATAGGGCTATTTGCTGCTATTCCAGCAGTGTTGGCATATAATCGTTTATCATTAAGCGTCAGTAGAATAGAGCAAAGCTATTTAAACTTTATTGATGAATTTTCAGCTATTTTACAACGTCAAGCTGTTGCGGTTAGGAAGTAATTAATTATGAGCAGACGTTCACGTTATTCCACAAAATCTGAAATCAATATAGTTCCATTATTGGATGTACTATTGGTATTGGTATTGATTTTTATGGCAACTGCACCCATTATCAGTCAAAGTGTTGAAGTTGATTTACCTGAAGCGTCGGAATCAAAAACAGTTTCACCTTCAGATAATAAACCAATCATTATTGAAGTATCTGATGTTGGCGTTTACGCATTGATCATTGATCAAGATCGTCAATCAAATTTACCGCAAGAGCAAATTGTTGCCGAGGTTAAGCATCAAATTTCACTTAACGAAAAAGCTGTTTTTTTAGTTGGTGGTGCTAAAAATGTTCCTTACGAAGAAATTATAAAGGCGTTGAATTTATTACAATCTGCAGGCGTTAAATCTGTTGGATTGATGACTCAACCAATTTAATTAAACATAATAATACGTTAAAAATGTCAGCAATGTCTTATAAGCCAAATTCTAAATTAAGCGTACCAATTGTAATATCTATTTTATTGCATTTAATATTAATTATCATTCTTGGCTATAGAGCTATACAAGATGATAATGCTAACTATGGTAGTATTAATGGTCAATCTATCGATGCGATTATGGTTGATCCCTCGGTTATGACTGAACAATATCAAAGGCAATTACAAGCTCAAACCAGTCAACAAAAGGCGGATAAACAAAAACAACAACAATTAGAAAACCAGGCTAAAGAGTTACAAGAGAAGCAATTAGCTGAACAGCAACGGTTAAAAGATCTTGAAAAAGAGCGTTTAAAAATTGCTGAACAACAAAAACAGCAAGAGGCAGAAAAAGCCGCTGCTGAAAAGGCCGCAGCCGAGAAAGCTGCCGCTGAAAAGGCTGCAGCAGAAAAAGCCGCTGCTGATAAGGCCGCAGCCGAGAAAGCTGCCGCTGAAAAGGCTGCAGCAGAAAAAGCCGCTGCTGATAAGGCCGCAGCAGAAAAAGCTGCCGCTGAAAAGTCTGCAGCAGAAAAAGCCGCTGCAGAGAAGGCCGCCGCAGAAAAAGCTGCTGCTGAGAAGGCCGCTGCCGAGAAAGCTGCTGCTCAAAAGGCCGCCGCAGAAAAAGCTGCCGCTGAAAAGGCTGCAGCAGAAAAAGCTGCTGCTGAGAAGGCCGCAGCCGAGAAAGCCGCCGCTGAAAAGGCTGCGGCAGAGAAAGCCGCCGCTGAAAAGGCCGCAGCCGAGAAAGCTGCCGCAGAAAAAGCCGCAGCCGAGAAAGCCGCCGCCCAAAAAGCTGCGGCAGAGAAAGCTAAACAAGCTAAAAATGATAAAGCATTAAATGATCTGTTAGGTGGATTAACCTCATCAGGTGCGCCAAGTACTTCAAATGCTCAAGGAGCAACGGCTAGCCGTAAAGGTGTGTCGGATGGTGAATTAGACAAATATAAGTCATTAGTACAAAATGCAATAAGTAATAAATTTATTAATCCTCCTAATGTTTATAGTGGGCAACACTGTGTTTTGCAGATTCAAATTGCGCCCGATGGATTATTACTTAATGTCATTTCAAAAGGTGGGGATGATGCTTTATGCCGAGAAGCGCTTGCCGCTACCAAACTTGCGGTGATACCAAGACCTGCCAATAATCTGTATAATGAAGTAAAAAATATGACTCTTGAATTCCAACCAAAATAGCTTAATGTTCAAATTTTGATCTTCATAAAATAAATTTTCAACATCTTTCAGTCAAAGATGTTGAAAATGATTTAAACGTCCCAATATATTTTCTATTCATTCCAAATTTAGTTATTGTAAGTAAGAGAAGGAGCAGAATATGACAACAATAGTCAGTGTTCGCCGTGAAGGGCAAGTGGTTATTGGTGGTGATGGGCAAGTGACACTTGGTGAACGTATAATTATGAAAGGCAATGCCCGTAAAGTTCGTCGATTATATAATAACAAAGTAATTGCAGGATTTGCAGGCGGCACAGCTGATGCCTTTACGCTTTTTGAATTATTCGAACGAAAACTTGAAATGCATCAAGGTCATTTAACCAAGTCTGCAGTTGAGTTAGCGAAAGATTGGCGTACCGATAGGATGTTACGTAAATTAGAAGCATTGCTTGCTGTTGCCGATGAAAGTGCCTCATTAATTATTACTGGTACAGGTGATGTTATTCAACCAGAAGACGATTTGATTGCTATTGGTTCGGGAGGACCATATGCTCAAGCGGCAGCACGTGCGCTACTGGATAATACTTCATTATCTGCACATGATATTGTGCAAAAGTCATTATCAATAGCGGGAGATATTTGTGTATATACCAATAACTTCCAAACAATTGAAGAACTCAATTATTAATTAAACCGATTTAAGAGAAAATTATTATGTCTGAGATGACTCCTCGCGAAATAGTAAGCGAATTAAACCAACATATCATTGGTCAAGATAAAGCGAAACGTTCTGTTGCTATTGCATTGCGTAATCGTTGGCGTCGTATGCAGCTTGATGAAGCGTTACGCCATGAAGTAACACCCAAAAATATATTAATGATTGGACCAACAGGGGTAGGTAAAACCGAAATCGCCAGAAGATTAGCGAAATTAGCACGTGCTCCATTTATCAAAGTCGAAGCAACAAAATTTACAGAAGTCGGTTATGTTGGTAAAGAGGTTGACTCTATTATTCGAGATTTAACCGATTCCGCTGTCAAAATGATTCGTCAAGAAGCAATAGAAAAAAATCGCAATCGTGCACAAGAGTTAGCTGAAGAACGTATTTTAGATGTACTGGTCCCACCAGCGAAAGATGGATGGGGACAGGTTGAAAATAATAACGATTCAACAGCTAGACAAGCTTTTCGAAAAAAACTCCGTGAAGGTGCACTTGATGATAAAGAGATTGAAATTGAAGTAGCCGGCGTTAATATTGGTGTCGAAATCATGGCACCTCCGGGTATGGAAGAAATGACGAATCAATTACAATCGATGTTTCAAAATTTAGGTGGTCAAAAAACAAAACCACGTAAAATGAAAATTAAAGATGCATTTAAACAGTTAATTGAAGAAGAAGCTGCTAAACTTGTAAATCCTGAAGAACTTAAACATCAAGCCATTGAAGCTGTTGAACAAAATGGTATTGTGTTTATTGACGAAATTGATAAAGTTTGTAAGCGTGGTAATTCTTCTGGTCCTGATGTGTCTCGTGAAGGGGTGCAACGTGATTTATTACCTTTAGTTGAAGGATGCACGGTATCAACTAAGCATGGTTCAGTAAAAACTGATCATATTTTATTTATCGCTTCTGGTGCATTCCAAACAGCAAGCCCATCAGATTTAATACCGGAACTTCAAGGGCGTTTACCAATTCGAGTTGAATTACAAGCATTAACCAGTGAAGATTTTGAGCGTATTTTAACTGAGCCAAATGCATCACTCACTGTACAATATAAAGCACTTATGGCAACAGAAGGTGTGAATATTGATTTTACCACAGATGGGATACGTAAAATAGCGGAGTCTGCTTGGCAAGTAAATGAGCAAAATGAAAATATTGGTGCTCGTCGATTACATACCGTGCTTGAACGTTTAATGGAAGAAGTTTCGTTTGAAGCGAGTGAACTTAATGGGCAAACAGTTACAATTGATGCTAAGTATGTTGGTGAGCATTTAGATAAACTCGTTGCAGATGAAGATCTAAGCAAGTTTATTTTGTAGTTTTATTTTTAACTGGTAAACAAAAAAGGTGAGTATATTACTCACCTTTTTTATTATTCATTTGTCTTATTTTTATTTAGTTAGTAAACCTTCTAAAAGATCTACTGCTTTTTGTTTAGAATTTGATTTAGAGTCATCTTTTGAATTACGTCCTTCAAGTTTATTGCGTAATTTATCTAACTTGTCTTGCAACTTATCACTAAATAAATCCTTAATGACTTGTTCTAAATCAATTTGGTAATGAAGATTAGCAAATTGCCCATAAATATGTAACGGTATAGTTAGCTTTTGTAGTTTTGCAATGGTATCGTTTTTACCATTCCAGCCACCTAAAAGTTTAATGTTTAAATTCACATCTAAATCTTTTTGAGTCATACCAACTCTGCCTGAGCCAGAGGTGACATCGAGTGTTTGAGAATTGGCTCCTAACGTTGTTAGCTCTAAATTACCATTGCTTAAATAGCCATTAGCTGTGATATTAGAAAATTCAGTATAGTTTTTTTGATTTTCTGGATTAGATATATCTTTGGTATATTTTGCTGCTGCAGTTTGAATAATATTATTGATATTAATATTATTTAATCTGGCATTGGTCACATTGATTGCTACGTTACCCTTTATACTTTCTAAGAGTCGATTACCTATTAATGTATTCGCTTCTAAATCACCATTTGCATTAAATGATCCTTGCAAATCATTAGGTGTTTCTATTTGGGTAAAGAACGTATTAAGATCAACATTACTAATTTTAGGACTCAATTTAATTAGTGTATTTTTTTGCTTACCATTTGCGATACCTGTTGCCATTACATGGCCTTTAGCAAAGTCAAAATTGATATCATGAAAGGTGGCTACACCATCATTATTGACCATATTTACATTGATATTATTCAATATAATGTTATTAGCATCTAATTGTTTTAAATTGAGTTTAAGTTTAGCATTGAAGCTATTAAGAAAATTGAGTTCGTTCTCAATTTTTTCAATGTTTGATACCACAGGAGGTGTTTGTTGTATAGTGATATTGTCGTTTACTTTTTTATCATTGGTTAAAAATGTCGATAGGTTCAATTTATCCGAGCTAAGCTGCAGATCAATATCAGGTTTGTTGTCTAAATTAGCAGTAAATGCACCATTAAAATTGTTTTCATTGATTGAAAAAGATAAATTTTTACTACTTAATTGCATTGGATTCGTTTGTTGATAATTAAATAATCCATTGATATTGCCTTTTAGAGCTTTAAACGATGAGGTAATGCCTTTATAAGAATATTCAAATTTCTTCAAATCAATAATTGCGCTATTAGGATATTGGGTTAAATCTACATCAGCATTAGCAGCATAATAAAGATCTTGTTGATTACGATCAACATTGCCTTTTACATCAATTGTCATTTTTTTATCTGATTTTTGCTCGATCGCTAAGTTAATATTGCGAAAGTTAATCAAATCATCTTTGTGTTGAATGACAACAGTACTATCAGTGACTTCAAGTTTGTTTAATGTAAACGCCCAATTTGATGGTTTTGCAGCTTGTTTAGTTTGTGATATTTCACCGTTAGATGTGTTTGGCTTGTTAGCTTCTTTGTTGTCAAAAACCAATCCTTTACTTTCATCGGTAATATTAATAATAGCCGATTTTATAAATACATTTTTGACAGTCAATTTTTTAGAAAACAGTGGGAACAACTCCACATCTAAACGCATATTATCTGCTGTTAGAATGGGTTTTTTAGCATCTTGATCAGAAAGCTTAACCGAATCAGTTAATATACTGACTTGTGGCCAAATGTGCCAACGTAAATTTCCTTCGATAGTTAATTCATAGCCTGTTTTATCTTTGACGGTATCGGTTATAAATCCTCGAAAATTATTGGGGTCAACAAAAACGATTAATGAAACAATGCCGATTGAAATAATGAGGATTAAAATTAAAAGCGTAACCAATATTTTTTTGATCATATTAATGTTCCTTTAGAATATAAGCTACTAAGCGTGCTAGTCTTTATCAATACGACTGGCAACTGCACCTTGTTGATCTTTATATTTTGCATCTTTTCTGCTGTTGTAAGGTCTTGCTGCTTTCCCAGTTAATGTTTCAAAACTTAATGCGCCAATGGTCATTCCTGGTCTGAGCGCTAATGGGATTTTTCCCGAATTGTAAAATTCTAATACAATTTGTCCTTGCCAACCAGGATCGATACGGTGAGCGGTCACATGTACCATCAATCCTAATCTGGCCAGTGATGAGCGACCATCTAGCCAGCCAACTAAGTCGTCAGGAATAGTAACGGACTCTAACGTGACGGCTAAAGCTAACTCACCGGGATGAAGATAAAAAGCATCGCCTTCTGCAAGGACCATTTCTTCACTCATCACACGTTCAAGAACCGCTGATACTTGTTCTTTAGGACCACTCAAGTCTATATAAGGTGTAGTATGTTCCCGAAAGGTACGAAATTTATTACCCAATCTAACATCGACGGTTGCGCCATTGATACAATGAGTTGTTGGTTGCGGTGTAATTTTTAGTTTACCACTTTGTAAATACGCTTCGATATCTCGATCGCATAATCTCATGAGTTATCCTTAAATATACTGTTATTTGCTTATTCTAACAGGTTCTAACGATGCCGTCGATGTTGATAATTTAGGGTTTGATAACCCATGCACGACCATAATGATTATAGTATCCGGCTAATTTTCCTGGTTTATCACCGATTCCTAAATAAAGATCAAAATGTTGCCCTTTAATTGCGCCACCAACATCTAACGCTACCATCAACCGCGTTTCCCGACGACCTCGATATTGACCATCGTCATCAAGTAAGGGTACATCCACTAACACAACTGAACCAATTGGAATAAGTGATTTATCTGATGCCACCGATGCATTGGCAACCAGTGGTACCGCTGCTGCACCTTTTACCTCAGCATTAGGTTGAGGTTTAAAAAAAACAAATGAACGGTTTTGAATTAATAATGCTTTGACTTGTTTTTCACTTTTGTTTTTAGCCCAATCTTTAATGGCTTGAATTGACATTTTGTCTTTATCGATTTCGCCTTGTTCGACTAATAAGCGACCTATGCTTGAGTAACCATGACCATTTTTACCACCATAACAGAAGAAAACTAAAGGGGTACCATCTTCAAAATCAATATAAGCACTTCCTTGTACTTCCATAATAAAATTATCCATCAAGGAATTACTGTAAGCAATTTCAAGACCCTTTCCGGCTAGGGCTCCATTATAAATTTGTTCGCGATTCGGTAATCGTCCACTAGTTTTTGCAGGCATTTTATAAATAGGGTATTTGAACTCTGCATTTGGTTGGTGTCTTGCTTTGATGACAGGGGTGTAGTACCCCGTTAAATGGACATTACCATAACCATCTTGGCCTGCCATTTCATAACTATTTAGCCCCACTTTGTTAAATTCATCTGCCCCTAACGACCGGTTAATCCAGTTATCTATTGCTTTATAAATATGTTCATTTTTTCGATATAAAGATGGGGATGTAGATTTAATTTTGTTAACTTGAAGCACATAATCGGTAATATTGACTGGAATCCCCAGATCAGGATGACTAACATTGAGTGGCGAACTAAGTTTACCATCTTTGTACAGTTTTCCCTGTTTAAATTGACGTTTTGCATTACTTTGACAACCAGTTAAAACGGTTAGTACAAATAAAATGCACACAATATATATTCGATAATGGCGGTTATATTCTTTCATCTTAGTTAATCATTATAATACGTTATAAAATTATAGGTGGTTATGCTACACAATTCTATTATAAGAAACTACCACTAAATGTGATGTTGCCATAAAAAGTTTTCATAACAATTAAGCTTGCGGTTTGACGGCATAAACTTTATAGTCCTACACTACGGATAGTAGTGTGAAATTTTGAAACTTAAAGGTAATCAATGCGATGAGCGATACATCTCCAAACAGTGATCTTAAACGAAATCTTTCCAATCGACATATTCAACTAATCGCAATCAGTGGTGCTATTGGTACCGGCTTATTTATGGGGTCAGGTAAAACGATCAGTCTTGCAGGACCATCGATTATTTTTGTGTATATGATAATTGGCTTTATCTTATTTTTTGTTATGCGAGCCATGGGTGAAATCCTTTTGTCTAACTTAAAATATAAATCCTTTAGTGATTTTGCCAATGATCTGTTAGGCCCTTGGGCTGGGTTTTTTACAGGATGGACTTATTGGTTTTGCTGGGTAATCACTGGAATAGCTGATGTTGTTGCTATTGCTGGTTATGCGCAGCATTGGTTCCCTCAATTACATGCATGGATCCCAATGCTCTTGACGGTAATTGTGTTATTGACGTTGAATTTATTAACAGTGAAAATGTTTGGTGAAACCGAATTCTGGTTTTCAATGATTAAAATTGTTGCAATTTTAGCATTGATTGTTGTTGGACTTGTTTTGATTTTGACTGCTTTTCACTCAGAGCAGACCAATACTACCGCTTCTTTTGCCAATTTATGGAGTTATGGTGGGTTTTTCCCTCATGGTTCAATGGGCTTTTTTGCTGGTTTTCAAATTGCAATCTTTGCTTTTGTGGGTATTGAATTGGTGGGTACTACAGCCGCTGAAACTGTTGATCCAAATAAAAATCTACCTCGAGCAATTAATTCGGTACCCGCTCGTATTATTTTCTTTTACGTTTTTGCGTTAATTATTATTATGAGTGTCACACCTTGGATTTTAATTTCGCCAAATAAAAGCCCGTTTGTTGAGTTATTTACCTTAATTGGTTTACCCGCCGCCGCCAGTGTTATTAATTTTGTAGTTTTAACTTCAGCTGCATCTTCTGCCAATAGTGGAATTTACTCTACCAGCCGAATGTTATTTGGGTTAGCCAAAAAACAAGATGCTCCAGAACCTTTTGGGAAATTATCGCGCAGATCTGTCCCTGCCAATGGTTTACTGTTTTCATGTACCTGTTTATTTGGTGGTGTAGTTTTAATTTATTTAGTACCGGACGTAATGGCAGCTTTTACCATTGTTACTACCATTTCCGCTATTTTATTTATGTTTATTTGGTCGATGATTCTGGTTTCTTATATCGCTTATTATCGAAAAAAAGCGGATTTACATCAGCAATCTAAATTTAAAATGCCTGGTGGCGTTTTAATGTGTTATGTATGCTTGGCATTTTTTGCTTTCGTAATTGTATTATTGACGTTTGAGACAGATACCCGCCAAGCGCTTATAGCAACACCAATTTGGTTTGTTATTTTAGCGGTAAGTTATTGTGTTCGTGGTTTAAAAAGACAGTAAAATCTAATAGTTAGGCAGGTTTTTTTACCTGCCTAATATTATGAATTGCTTGCGGGTTTATTCTTTTTAGGCCAGATAAAACTGGCAATAATCCCTAAAGCTAATAGACCTAACACAATATATAAACTCATTGTTGGGGTTATGTCGATTCCGTATCCGAACAAATGGTTGCTAGCATTCAGAGCCAATTTGATAGCGATAAAAAATAATAAGCAAATAACAGCTTTACCTAAATGCACGAGATATTGTTGCATCGCTTCTAATACAAAGTACAGTGTTCTTAAACCTAAAATAGCAAATATCATTGCACTATAGACAATTAAAGGTTCTTGGCTCACCGCGATAACTGCTGGCACGGAATCAAAAGCAAACATGACATCACTCAGCTCAATAACGACAATACATAGGAAAAGCGGTGTTGCATATAACGCTTTGTGAGTATTGATATTGCTTAAATTTTTATTTTCTGGTTTAGTCAATTCATTTTGCACTTGTTTTCGTGACAAAAAAAAGTGATGACCAACCAGTTTGGGATAGGTTGGAAACAGACGGTTAGCAATTCGGTAAGCAATATGGTGTGAGTAATCTTTGATAGCTTGGTCATGATTTTGGTTTTTTAACATCATTACGCCACTGTAGGCAACGGCGACTGAGAAAACCAATTCCATCCAAGGACCTAGGGCTAATAATTCGGTACCAATGATGACAAAAATAGCCCGGAAAATAATCGCGCCTATCACGCCTAAGTAAAGTAATCGATGACGATAATTTTCAGGAATGCTGAACCACGAAAACAGTGCCATAATGACAAATAAATTATCGATTGAAAGCGCCTTTTCAAGCACATAACCTGTTAAAAATAAGCTTGCTATTTCAGCGCCGTGATGAATATATAAAAATAGCGCAAAACATAATGCAATAACAATCCAAAAAATAGACCAGGTTATAGCATTAGTTAAAGTAATAGGCTTATCATTATGATGAGCATATAAATCAATACTTATTGCTACAATTGCTAGTATAATAAAAACTAAAATTGTTTCTATAGGGAAACCTAATGAGTTGTGAATCATAGTGACATTACCTAATTTTCAGATTGATTTATGACGTAATGTAAGTATTGTTCTAAGTTATATCAAACATCTTCATAAAAATGATTGAGTATATATTGATAGCAAAACCAAAAAAAGATATATTTATCAAATTGTTTAAACTGTCTTTGTTTATTAAACTTTCGAGCAAACTTCCATGCTAAATTTTCGGCTATTTATCTTATTTATTATCGCAATTTTTTCCAGTCTACTCCAAGCACAATCTGTTGAACCTTATATTTCTACTCTACCCAAAGGCAGTGATATATCAATTTTAGTACAGACGGTTGAAAATAATCCTAAACTTTTAGCTAAATATAAAAGTGATCAATTCAAGCAACCGGCCAGTACACAAAAAGTGATTACTGCTTTAGCAGCCGAACTTGAGTTAGGCAGCGATTTTCGGTTTATTACACGAATGCAAACTAATGGCACAATAAGTAATAAACAATTAAATGGTGATTTAATTATCCAATTAAGTGGTGATCCAACGTTTTCGCGTGAAAAATTACGCAGTATGCTTATTGCTTTACGCCAAAAAGGGATTGAAAAGATTGCAGGTAATATAATTTTAGATACCTCGATTTTTACCAGTCATGATAAAGCACCAGGCTGGTCATGGAATAACTTAACGGCTTGCTATAGCGCACCTTCATCAGCCGCAACAATTGATGATAACTGTTTTTACGCAACAATTACACCGAATAAAGTTGGTGCTATTGCATCTGCATCTGTTGCCGCTAGCAATCCTGTGATAATTACCAGTGATGTTCGAACTGTTGCTGCAAACAGTAAAGATTTAAATGATAAATATTGCGAACTTGATGTGAGTTATTCAGATAAAAATCGATATTATTTGTCTGGGTGTATCTCAGCTAGTGCCGATAAAATGCCATTAAAGTTTGCTGTTGTTGATAGTATTGAATATTTTTCAACGATTTTAAAGAATGAACTAAAAGCACAAAAAATAAGTTATACCGGTGGCATAATAGAAAAAAACAAAAAAACTAACTCACAACTTACCTTGTTAACCGCAAGTCAGTCTGCTCCTTTGTCTGATTTATTAACTGTGATGTTGAAAAAGTCTAATAACTTGTATGCTGATGCTATATTTAGAACTCTGGGTGCTCACTATTTTAATATCTCAGGTACCTGGCGTAATGGAAGTGATGCGGTAAAACAAATTTTACGCAAAAAAGCAGGAATTAATTTAGAGAATCTTGTCATTGCGGATGGTTCAGGATTGTCGAGATTAAATTTAGTTAGTGCCGATAAATTAATGGAAGTATTACAATACATTGCAGCTAATAATGCACGCTTAGGAATTATTGAAAAACTGCCCATAGCTGGAATAGATGGCACTTTGCAATATCGTAAAAGTTTTAGCCAACCACCGTTTAAAGAGGCTATTATTGCGAAAACAGGTTATATACAAGGTAGTTATAATTTAGCTGGATTTATTCAAAAATCTGATGGTCATTATATTGCTTTTGTTCAGTTACTGTCAGGCTATCAAGCTGAAAGCCAAAATGAGCCTAAAAGTGCAATTATGAAATTTGAATCTGAATTTTATAAGAATTTTGTTAACTAATGTGAATTACAGGAAGATTATACGTGCGTGTATATTCTTCCTTTTTTAATCGATAATTCGCTAAAGGTTATCGCCCAAAAAGCCGCCACTTTGATGTTTCCAAAGTTGTGCATATAAGCCATTTTTATTTAATAGCTGTTGGTGTGTACCTTGCTCAATGATTTTACCTTGATCGAGCACGACTAATCTATCCATTGCTGCAATGGTCGATAAACGATGGGCTATCGCAATAACGGTTTTTCCTTCCATTAAGGTATATAAACTTTCTTGAATGGCTTGCTCTATTTCAGAATCAAGTGCACTTGTTGCCTCATCCAAAAGTAAAATAGGGGCATTTTTTAAAATGACTCTAGCAATTGCGATTCGTTGTCTTTGCCCTCCCGATAATTTTATACCTCGTTCGCCTACATAGGCGTTATAACCTGTTCTACCTTTAGCATCGACTAATGTTTGAATAAAGTCATCAGCATGGGCTTTTTTAGCCGCTATGATCATCTCTTGCTCACTGGCTTGATTATTACCATAAAGTAAATTTTCTTTTACTGAACGATGCAGTAGCGAGGTATCTTGGGTGACCATACCAATTTTGGCACGTAAACTTTCTTGGGTAACATTGGTAATATCTTGACCATCAATAATGATTTTACCACTCTGTAAATCGTAAAAACGTAACAGCAAGTTAATTAGTGTCGATTTACCAGCACCAGAACGACCGACTAATCCAATTTTTTCACCAGGATTGATGGTAAGATCTAAATTCTCGATTACCGCATTTAACCGTTTTTTATCATAATTAAAATCTATATGCTTAAATTCAATTTTACCTTGATTGACTTTAAGCTCAGTTGCATCGGGTTTATCTGTGACAGCTTGAGTGGCTGAAAATGTTTTTATTCCATCTTTAACAACACCAATGTTTTCAAATAAGGAGGCTATTTCCCACATGATCCAATGTGAAAAACCATTTAATCGTAGTGCAACTGCGGTTGTTGTGGCAATCGCACCCACTCCGACTAATTGTTGGCTCCATAGCCAGAGTGAAATCGCTGTCGTACTTAAAATCAGTGAAATAGAAAGCAAATGGTTTACAATTTCAAAACTGCTCACTAGGCGCATTTGTTTATTGACTGTAATTAAAAATTCATCCATGGACTCTTGGGCATATTTAGCTTCATTGCCAGCATGTGAAAAAAGTTTTACTGTCATAATATTGGTATAGGCATCTGTCACGCGTCCTGTCATGGTTGATCTGGCGTCTGCCTGCATACTCGCCACTTTACTTAAGCGTGGAATGAAATAGTACATAGCAATGCCAAAAAGGACACACCAGCCAAAAAAGGGTAATAAGAACCAAGGATCGAGTTGTCCAATAATTGCTGCCATGGTGATAAACGAGATAAGCACATAAACTAAAATATCTGCTACCAAAAAACAGGTATCTCGAACGGCAAGGGCTGTTTGCATGACTTTTGCTGATATTCTGCCTGCAAATTCGTCTTGAAAAAATCGCATACTTTGATTTAGGACTAAACGATGTAAATTCCAACGTATTCTCATCGGAAAATTACCAGCAAGTGACTGATGCTTAATAATGGTTTGTAAGCCAATAATCAACGTACTTGCTAAAATGATTAAGGTAAATAAAATTAAGGTACTTTTTTCTTGTTGCCAAAATTTACTTGGCTCAATGACAGCCAGCCAATCAACTACTTTACCTAAAGCCGCAAATAAGAAAGCTTCAAAAGCGCCACTTAAACCACTAAGTATAATGAGTGATAATATAAAGATGCGAATGCCTTTTGTGGATTGCCAAATAAATTTAAAAAAGTTTTTAGCGGTAGGTTGTGCGCCATCTTTAGGATAAGCTGACACCAATTTTTCAAAAAATCGATACATAATTGACCCAATAATTAGTAAGGTTAGCCATTGATTTTTTATCAATGATCAAAAGAAATATGCGGGTAATAGTTATAGATATAAATTATCTAAACACTAAATTGTTGTGTGATATTTTTAGATGAACATTATTTAGCTTTCTACCTGATGTAGGAAAATTATACCTATTAGTAAAATAACGAGGAAATTACAGGTTGTAGATTTCCTCGTGTTTAAATTATAGCCTGAACTAATTTGGATTGCTACTTATGGTATTAAAAAACATCTTTAATGATTTGTACTGCACGACCTACAATATTGTATTTTTCGAAATGAGCTTTAGGAACCTCAATAGTTGGATATTGGTTATTGTTACAAATTAAGATCCAACTGCCCAGTGTTAATCTTATTTTCCTAAGCAAGGTAAAATTTTCATATTCGATTAAATAAATGGCACCATCAATAAGTTCACTTTCTTGTGTGTTGATAATCACGCCATTATTATTTTCAATGTCTGGTGCCATTAGATCGCCTTTAGCCCAATAAATTATTAGTTTTCGGATATCGAGGCCTCGATGAGCAGCCCAACCCTCAACAATAGGATAATTCATCACTGGTGGGGTTTCACGAACATAACGCTGAGTTTGCGCTTCTTCTTTAGTGGGTAACTGTTTTTTATAAACAGGAATTCGATAAATATTTTCGTTATAAATACCATCATCTTCGTCTTTAGGATCGAAAACTTCTAATTTATAACCGGTAGCAAGCCAGTTGAAAGATACATTACATTTTTCCGCAATGACTTCTAAACGGGTAAGAGATGGATATGTTTTACCTGATAAGTAATCTCTGATAACAGTTTCTGACATATCACATTTTTTAGCAAAGGCAGAAACAGATAAACCTTGCATAGAGCTGTATAATCTATCTTTAAATGTTTTAACATTTTTATTTTTAATCATATTTATTTCTGTCTACTTTTTATTTTCATCCGTTTACTAATTATAAAACATATTTTTTTAGTTTTATATATATGATTATCAGAATAGTTTGTATTTAAAAATGTTTTTTCTTAATTTCGGTTAAATTATTCGTTTTATATTCTGATTTTTGTTTAATTTTACGTTTTAAAATTAGAGTTTTTAAAAAAATGATGATGTGTTTTTTTCTGTTTTAAAAAAGTTATTTTATACGAAAAATAAAGTATTTTTATAATTTAATATGTTTTTTTTAATAATTTTTGATTTAAGTTAAAATATTGAAAATGAAATAATTAAGTGGTTATTATATTGTATATTAATGATTTTATTTGTTTTATTTTTAATTTTGCTACCTTTCTTTAAATAAATACGAAAGCAAATAAAAACGTTGACTAAAACGAAAAAAAATGGATAATAAGCAGGGTAAGGATTTTTCATTGTTTTCTTTCCTTATATTCCTTATATTTCATGTTGGCCTGTATATTTATATACAGGTCTTTTTTTTATCCTAAAATAACTTGTTGTGAAATCCCTTAATAAAAAGCGTATAATTAAGCTAATACTTTAAGTGCTGTGTTGTTGTTTTGGATCAAGCATAGCAGTAATACTTTTTAAAAGAGGATTTTTATATGTCATTTAGCATTCCACACCTTTTAGTGTTTCTTGCTGTAGTCATTTTATTATTTGGCACAAAAAAACTACGTAATTTAGGGTCTGATTTAGGTTCAGCTTTAAAAGGGTTTAAAAAAGCGATGAATGATGATGACACTGAAGTCAAAAACGATAACAAACTTGATAATAAGTAGCGATATTTGTTGGTATGAATAAAAATTTTGATATTGCTATTGTTGGTGGTGGATTAGTTGGTTTAGCAACTGCTTGCGCACTTAGTCAACATGGTTTAAACATTGCGCTTGTCGATGCTAACATTCATCAGCATCAACAATTATTTCATAATGAGATAGGTATTCGAGCGTCTGCAATAAATAATGCTAGTCAGCGTTATTTTGCGCAAATTGGGATATGGGATGATTTATTAGCAAGTAAACGAGTACAAGATTTTTCTGAAATAGGTGTTTGGGAAAAAAATGGTCAAGCACATTTAGCTGCTCATGCCAAAGATTATGGTTATGCTAATCTTGGTTATATCATTGAAAATGATGTAATATCTCACTATCTTTATCAATACGCATTATCACGTACTAACATCACCATTTATCCTGATCAAGCAATTAATAGTGAGTTTAGCCAAGATTACGCTTGTCTAACATTATCTAATGAAACTGTATTATATGCTAAATTAGTCATTGGTGCTGATGGGGCACACTCTTGGATTCGAAAGCAAGAAAACATTTCTGTTTTTGAACGTAATTATATTCATCATGCTGTAATAACCACAGTTGAAACGCGTTACTCACATCAATCTTGTGCAAGACAGATTTTTTATCCAAATGGTATTGTCGCTTTTTTGCCGCTTTGGCAACAAAATAAAAGTTGTTTGGTTTGGTCAACCAAGCCTGATAATGCGGCAATGTTATCTTCAATGTCAGAATCAGATTTCTGCAATGAATTATTTCATTTAACGGGTGATAAAGTCGGTCAATGTCAGTTAATCAATCCAAGAATGGTTTTTCCGTTGAAAGCGCGTTTAGCAAGACAATTTATTAAACATCGTTTAGTGTTAATTGGTGATGCTGCTCATACCATTCACCCTTTAGCTGGGCAAGGTGTCAATCTTGGATTTCAAGATTCAGCATTATTGGTTACAACAATTAAAAAATTAATTGATCAACAAAAAGATTTTGGATTAGTTGATAATTTAAAATTGTTTCAATTTATGCGTCGAAAAGATACCTTAGTGATGTTAACCGCTATGCGAACCATACAAGATATGTTTAACGGTGATAGTCTTGTTAAAAAATTAATAAGAACAGTTGGTATGAATACTATCGATCATTGCTCCCCTATCAAAAAACAGTTAATTAAATATGCTATGCATATTTAAGTTAAATTTATGACTTCATTACCCTTAAGCATGGCTTGATGGATAATGAAGTATAAAACTGAGTTATTTAAACGCTGCAGCATAAGAGCTTGGTATAAATGGTGAGGATGGGATATGTAAAGCCCAATATGGATCGCGTAATAACCCTCGTCCAATGCCAATAAGATCAGCATCTTTAGTGCTTAATACATAATCAGCTACATATGGATCTTCGAGCATACCGACGGTGATAATCGGCAAATTTGTTATTTTGCGAATGCTTTGCGCTAAATAAACTTGATAGCCAGCATGAAATTCAGGGGTATGTGCTGGATCTAACTGTCCGTCCCCCCCTCCACTGACATCTAATACGTCAGCGCCAGCATCAGCAAAGCATTTGGCCAGTTTACGTCCGTACTCAACATCATAGCCGTCCTTTCCGTATTCTTGGGCTGAAAAACGCACTATTAAAGGCATATCCGATGGCATGACTGATTTGACGGCTTCGATAACTTGCTTAGCAAATAATAATTTATCTTGCCCGTATTCATCAGTTCGGTGATTACTTTTTGGTGAGCAAAATTGATGGATCAAATAGCCATGTGCCGCATGTATTTCAATCGCATCAAACCCAGCAGCAATTGCTCTTTGGGTTGATTGTTTGAATTTTTCAATGATCTCGATGATTTCATCTTTGGATAATTCCCGAGGTGTTTGGTATTGCCATTTTTCCATGGCTTCGTTAGCGCCATCATATTTAATTGGTGAGCACGACACGACATCAGATGTACCTAATGCTTTGCGTCCGGCATGGGCAATTTGGATGGCGATTTTGCCATTTTGTGCATGTACAGCATCAACAATTCGTTTGAATTGATCTTTTTGCTCATCATTCCATAAACCCAGACAATTTGGCGAGATTCGACCATTTGGCGCGATATTAGTCATTTCTACAATAATTAATCCAACACCGCCAACCGCACGCGACACATAGTGAACAAAGTGCCAATCATTAGGCACGCCATCCGTTGCTTGATATTGACACATTGGCGGCATCACAATACGATTTTTGAGTGTTAATTTTTTTACAGTAAATGGCGTATTAAGATATGAAATTTTTGCCATAAATGACTCCTTAAGTATTGAGTAATTGGACCATTAAACCGTTTTTAATTTAAAAATATTGATGGTAGCTTTATGATTATTAACTATTACTGAAAACATTTTAGCGATGATTACCACCATAATGGTTGCTTTAATTTATAGAACAACGATGTACTTATCAATATTAACTGCTATTTAGCATATTGTATTATAAATAATCTTATTCTAAGCAAGAAGAGGATTATTCCGTTTCTTCTTGTTATGTACAAGGGGTATTGTGTTAGTTTTTAGTCTATTTGATACTATCCATTTTTATTATTTTCAATTCGGATTAATTCTTGTGCCAGGAATTTTAATTAAGCTAATCTATAATAAAATCAGAAGTTAATTGTGATTATTTAATCGATCATCTTAAACAATCAACAATTCGGTTTGTTTAAGCAGAAGAAAAAATAAGATTATAAACAATGTGTTAAACTATATTAACTAAAGCTCAAATATTTTTATTAAAAAATAGGGTTGAGTTGTTTGTGATATCAATTTAAATTCAATGATTGTAATATTTTTTAGTATTGTAAATATACCAACTGACGATACCAAGTAACCCCAATAGCGTTCCGGTAATGGCTATCGATAGCCAACCATAGTGGCTAAATAAGTAGGTTGATGTAACCGAGCCCAGCATGCCTCCAATAAAATAGCAAACCATATAACCTGTGTTCATTCGACTGCGGGCATCGGGTCTAATTTGATAAATAGCACTCATATTAGAAACATGGGTAACTTGTACCGAAAAATCGAGCAATATTACGCCTAAAATTAGCGCTATGATTGAATACTGTGCTAGTGAAAGTGGTAGCCAAGATAGTAGTAATAAACATAAACCAATGGTTGTCGCTAGTGTGCCTTTACCTATATCAGATAATTTTCCGACAATCGGTGAGCCAAGAGCACCAGCCGCTCCCGCTAAACCAAACAGGCCAATAATAAAATCAGAATAATGGTAGGGCGCATCAGTCAATAAAAACGCAAGTGGCGTCCATAATAGTGAAAATAGGGCAAAAGAAATAATTGCCAGTAGCGAACGAATTCTCAATATTGGTTCTTGCTTATAGAGTGTGGCGATTGATAATAACAGTTTAAAGTAATTAATATTAATGGTATTGCGATAGGTAGGTAAACAAAAACCAAGTAACGCAGTGACAGTGACCATAATAGTTGCCGCAATCCAATAGACATAATGCCAGTCAGCATTTGACGAAATAGCCCCTGCAAAGGTTCGACCTAATAATATACCTAATAACATACCGCTCATTAATGTACCAACCACCTTTCCTCGATGCTCAGGTTTTGATAAGGTCGCAGCGAATGGAATTAATACCTGGGCGACAGTTGAAAAGAGTCCTGTCAAAGCGGTTCCTAGTATTAGCATCCATAAATTAATCGATAAAGCGCTAATAATAAGACCACATGTTGATAAGATCATTAAAATCAGTATCAATTTTTTACGTTCGAGTTTATCACCTAGCGGCGTAATAAATAATAAGCCGACAGCATAACTAAACTGTGCAGTCATAATGATCGCGCCAGAGTGTTCAACTGCAATGTTTAAATCATTGGTAATAGAGTGTAACAGAGGTTGTGCATAGTAATTACTGGCAATAGTAATACCTATTGCAAATGCCATTAAAAAGATTAACCACTTCGACAAAGCTTGATTTTGTGTATTGTTCATTAGCTATTTTAAATAAAAATAATCGGCAATTATATACAAAAAATATGGGTAGAAAAACTTGGCTTGATATTAAACGAATTGTTTTAGTAAGTTATAAATTGGTGTTGCCAAGCCAATTTTTGCATTCTCAGTTTTCAAATTATACCAATAACCATTGGTCTCATCTAAACACTTTTTATAATTAGTGATAATACACTTGATCGGTATAATATCTAAGTGAAAATGGCTAAAAGTGTGTCGAAACGAAATTAATTGTTCTGGCGGCGTGGTTTTAATTCCCCTTTGGATTAACCAATCTTCTAATGCTTGTTGATTTGCAAATTCGGGTAAGCAATATAAGCCTCCCCAAATTCCTGATGGCGGTCTTTTTTCTAACCATATTGCGTGTTGATATTCTAGTATCAAAAAATAAGCGGTTTTTTCAGGAAGCGTTGATTTAGGTTTTTTAGTTGGAAATTGTTGCCAACTTTCGGTTTTGTAAGCTATACACTCAACATTGAGTGGGCATAAGTTACACTTAGGTTTAGAACGCGTACAAACTGTCGCGCCTATATCCATCATCGCTTGATTAAATTTTGCGACATCGTGTTTTGGCGTAACTTGTTCACTCAACTGCCATAGCTTATTTTCGATAGTTTTGTTGCCTGGCCAGCCTTCTACGGCAAAATAACGAGTCAGTACTCGTTTAACATTACCATCTAAAATAGCAAAATGTTGATTTTGTGATAGTGATAAAATAGCACCGGCAGTAGAGCGTCCGACTCCTGGTAATGCAACAACATCATCAAAACGAGTCGGAAATATACCTTTAAATTTGTCATTGACAATTTGTGCGGCTTTATGCAAATTACGCGCACGAGCATAATAACCCAGTCCAGTCCAAAGGTGTAGAACATCGTCAATAGGCGCGTTGGCAAGATCAGAGATCTTAGGAAAATGCGCAATAAATCGCTTAAAGTAGGGAATAACTGTTGCAACTTGGGTTTGTTGCAACATAACTTCCGACAACCAGACATGATAAGGGCTTTTTTCTATTTGCCATGGTAGCGTCTTTCTACCAAACTGCTCATACCAGCGAATGACCGCTTGAGAAAAATGTTGCATCATTTTCATTAGTTAGACTATCGCCGCAACCGAGTCACTTGGGTAGCAACCTAATACTTTAGTATAGAGCGTTATGGATGCCAACTCTTTCAATGCTGTTTGCATTTCATCTGAATGGATGTTGCCTTGTAAATCGATGTAAAACATCTCTTCCCATGGGGTACCATGAATGGGTCGAGACTCAAGTTTAGTCATCACAATATTATGATTACGTAGCACTAACAGTGCATCAACTAACGCCCCTGCCTGTTGACCGGTTTTCATTAAAATTGTTGTTTTAGCTGGAATTTGATCTGATACGGCTATCGGTTCTCGCGCAAGTACAATAAAGCGAGTGATATTTTGCTTTTGGTTGGCAAAATTATGTTCAAGCATTTTAAGTCCATATAACTCTCCCCCATCTTTATTGCCTATTGCTGCAACATTAGGCTTATTTAATTTAGCAACGGTTTCCATTGCTGATGAGGTACTATCACAGTAAACAATTTTCCAATGCGGATAATTTTCTAGAAAATTACTACATTGTTGAAAAGGTTGTGGATGGCTGTAAATGGTATCAATTTTATCAAGCTCAGTATTTGGTATAGCAAGGATGCAGTGATCTATAGGTAATGACAGTTCTGCAATAATATGTAAATGTGTTTTTTGCAGTAGATCATAAACTTCATTTATTGATCCTGAACTCGAGTTTTCAATCGGTAGTATGCCATAATCCACCAAATTATGTTCAATTTGTTCAAAGACATCTTTAAACGTTGAGCAACTTGATTCAACCATCTGCTCTAAATTAGCACTAGCATAACGGCGAGCAGCGGAATGCGAATAGGAACCTTTGGGCCCCAAAAAAGCCACTTTTGCGCTAGTAACACAATTTTGGTTTAGATTCTCTTGTAAGATTTTTTGTTGCAGTAAAACTGAATCTTCAATAATGATTTGATATAAACGTCTGATCAGCAAGTCATCAAGGCTATGGTTTTTTCCTTGATTGATCAACGCTTTTACTAGTGATCGTTCACGCTCTAAATCACGTACAGGAATATTTGCTGCAATTTTAGTCTGAATAACTTTGGTTGAAAGTTCGCGTCGTTTAGCTATGAGTTCAAGAAGGTTTCGATCAATTTCGTTAATTTGGTCACGTAAAGGCAACAAAGGATTTACAGTCATATCTATTCATTATATAAAAAAAGTTAGTGATATTATAACAAGCAAAAAAATAAAGGCACTATCAAAGTGCCTTTTTCTTCTATTTCAATAAATAATTAATTACTATTCTTCTTCAATAACAGCGCTTTTTATACTATCAAATGCACGTCTAGATTCACTTTTGTGTTGAATTTTATTAAGTTGTTTTTCAAGTTTTTCAATCAAAGCATTGATTGCTGCATACATATCGCTATGTTTTGCCGAAGCAACTAAGGGGGAACCTTTAGTTGCAATAGTTGCATCAATTATAAATCCATCGGGTTCTTTAGATAAAATAAAATGAGGGTTGATTAACAGTGCTCTCCATTTATCTAGTTTCGAAAACTTATCTTCGAGATAGCTACGAATTGCTGGAGTAATGTCCATTTGCTTACTGGTAATACTTAAAGTCATAATTGACCTCCACTTTGTTTACTTACAAATTGAGCAAACACTACTGTGTGTTTATTTATCTACATTGGCAAATTATTTGTATTTCGTCAATAGGTTATTTGTACTCAAACAAATCTTTGTGATTATTGTCCAGAAAAATCCTATAGTTGTATTAAATCAAACCATAGTCAAACTGCATTTTGTAACATTTTTACTATATACTAATTGTTAATATGATCTAACAATAGTTTTATTTTTTACGAGGATGATGTGAACATTTTAGATAAAGTAAAAATTGTATTAGTCGAAACTTCTCATACCGGTAATATGGGATCAGCGGCTAGAGCAATGAAAACCATGGGGCTATCGAATCTTTGTTTAGTCAATCCGGTGATAAAACCCGATTCGCAATCTATTTCGTTAGCGGCTGGTGCTAGCGATATTATAAAAAACGCGCAAATTTTTACATCACTTGAGCAAGCGATAGCTGATTGCCGTTTAGTCATTGGTACGAGTGCTCGCCCACGTAGCTTGCAGTGGCCCAATTTAACGCCTAAAGAGTGTGGCGATAAAATAATTCAAGAAGCAACCGAGAATGCAGATGTGGCGTTAGTTTTCGGCCGTGAGCGTGTTGGATTGACCAATGACGAACTGCAAAAATGTCATTATCATGTTGGTATTCCTGCCAATCCCGATTACAGTTCATTAAATCTAGCAATGTCAGTGCAAGTGTTATGTTATGAGATTCGAATGTCACTATTAAATCGTCAAACAGTTTTAACCAGTCAATGTGATTCAGCTATTCAATTTCCAAAGGATGAAGATATTGAACGGTTTTATCAGCACTTAGAACAAACTTTATTACAAACAGGTTTTATTAATGCAAATCATCCTGGGCAAATCATGGGACGTTTACGGCGATTATATACGCGTGCGCGAATTGAGCAATCAGAGTTAAATATTTTGAGGGGAATTTTAACTTCCATTGATAAAAAGTTATAAGGCCTAAAGATACCTCATACGAGGATATGGGGTATCTTTAGATGAACTACATTATTTAGCTCTTTTTACGCCAAGTGGTTCCTGTGGCGCCATCTTCAAGCACAATATTCATAGCATTTAGCTTATCTCGGGCTTCGTCGGCTAAAGCCCAATTTTTAGTGGCACGAGCTTCATTACGTTGCTTAATTAACGATTCAATTAATTCAACATCTACTGCGTCTTGATTATCGCCTTGTAAAAATTTTATTGGATCTTGTTCTAACAAACCAAGAACTTTGGCTAAATAACGCAATTGAGCTGCTAATTGATTAGCTAATGTCATATCATTTTCAGCCTTAGCTTTATTAATTTCGCGAGCTAAATCAAATAAAGTTGAATAAGCTTCTGGCGTATTAAAATCATCATTCATGGCATCGCAAAATTGACGATAATATTGGCTATCTGTTGATAATGTATAAGGATAATTGCTATCAGTATCGCGTAAAGCTGTATATAATCGCTCTAAAGCCATTCTTGCTTGTTTTAAATTTTCTTCGCTATAGTTAAGCTGGCTACGATAGTGGCCAGAAAGTAGAAAATAACGTACAGTTTCAGGATCATAATGCTTTAATACATCGCGAATGGTAAAGAAGTTATTAAGTGATTTTGACATTTTTTCTTGGTCGATCATCACCATGCCTGAATGCATCCAGTAATTAACATACTGACCATTATGCGCGCAAGTTGATTGCGCAATCTCATTTTCATGGTGTGGGAACATCAAATCAGAACCGCCACCATGGATATCAAAATGATGACCTAATTGATAACTATTCATCGCTGAACATTCAATGTGCCAACCTGGGCGACCTTTACCCCAAGGTGAATCCCAACTAGGCTCGTTGGGTTTGGACATTTTCCAAAGTACAAAATCCATTGGGTTTCGTTTGACATCAACAACATCTACTCGAGCGCCAGCTTGTAATTGTTCAAGATTTTGACGTGATAAAATACCATAATTAGCATCACTTTCGACCGAGAACATAACATCACCATTATCAGCAATATAAGCATGATCTTTTTTAATCAGCTCTTGCACTAAATCGATGATTTGTGGCATATGATGAGTAGCGCGAGGTTCAACATCAGGACGTTTAATATTAAGTGCATCAAAATCGGCGTACATTTCTTTCAACATTCGTTCAGTTAGCTGATCACAGGTTTCACCATTTTCGAGTGCTCGTTTTATAATTTTATCATCAACGTCGGTAATGTTACGAACATAAGTTAAATCATAACCTAAAAAACGTAAATAACGGGTTACCACATCAAACGCGACAAAAGTACGACCATGACCAATATGGCAAAGATCATAAATGGTTACGCCGCAGACATATAATCCAACTTTATTGGCATGAATGGATTTAAAAATTTCTTTTTCACGGGTTAATGTATTGAATATTTTTAACATTATAATTTTTACGTTTAATTTAGTGAATGTTGTCAGGTAATATAACAAAAATCTAACTATCACGAAATTATTTATTACAATGTTTCTAATCAAAATAGTTCTGACTAACCGAATTACTATAGGTAGCTTTGATTACTTATGAGCACTTTATTTGTTGAGTAATGCGTTGAATGGCACTTAAAATAGCAAATCATCGGCGGGGTTAACCCGCCAATTTAGATCTAAACAGGGATATTATTTAAGTAAACGATAAATATAAATAAGTAATATTGCCCCTAATACTGAAATTAACAGACTATAGAAGTTAAAACCATTGACACTTCCTAAGCCGAAGAAAGTACTGATGTACCCGCCAACTAGCGCGCCTGCAATACCCAGAATAATTGTTTTAATGACACCCACTTTACCCAGTGGCATAAAAAACTTGGCAATCCAACCAGCAAGTAATCCTAAAATAATCCAACTTAATAGACCCATAATGATTTCCTTTGTTTGATTAAGTTTAAATGTATGATGACTATCAGCGTATAAAAAAATTAATAAATAATGTTTATAATTTAATTGATTGAACTTAACTTCTTATTAAGAATAAAAATATGTAGATAAAAGAAATAGCAAGTAGATATATTAGTAACAAATGATTAAATAAGTCGTGATATCGAAGTAAGATATTCATCTAATCATTTATGATATAGTTTACAATTATTTTTAGTTAGATACTAGGCTTTTTATACCGTTAATTTTATGAGCTAATTTATTGATGGGGTAAGTGAGAAACAGGTTAATAGAAACAGAGAAGGCTATTAACCTTCTCTTGCTAGTGGTATTTATTCAAATATTGTTTTATGTAAAATTTTTATGATGGATTCAGCATCGTGACTTCTAGCTAAAAGGCATAAATTATGTGTACTTGCACCATAACAACACAGTCTAATAATATAGTCATCTAACGCCCCAAAGACTTCTTTAGCTATCCCTTTGGTTGATGTTAATTGATTACCGATAATGGCAATAAGCGCTAGATCTTCTTCAACTTCTACATGACATAAACCAGAGAGCTCATCAAACAATTCTTTAGTTAATAAACTGCCACCGTTGGTGTTGGTGCCGGTAGTATCAATTGTTAAGGCAATACTCACTTCAGATGTTGTGACTAAATCAACCGAAATATTGTGTTTAGCCAATATAGTAAAGACATTAGCCAAAAAGCCTTGAGCATGTAACATATTTAAACTTGTTAATGTAACAAGGGTTTGTTTTCGACGCAGTGCTAATGCTCTAAAGGTCGGTACGGTTGATTGAATACTGTGAGTATTATAAACAATGGTTCCCCCATCTTGTGGCGCTTTACTTGAACCAACAAATACTGGAATATTACTTCGAACTGCTGGTACCAACGTTGCTGGGTGCAAAACTTTGGCACCAAAGGTTGCCATTTCAGCGGCTTCAGCGAATGATATTTCATCAATACGTTTAGCTGTTGGCGTAATCCGTGGATCAGTTGTATAAATGCCGGCAACATCTGTCCAAATATCAATTTGACTCGCATTTAATGCTTCACCAAGTAACGCTGCTGTATAATCACTTCCTCCTCGTCCTAATGTTGTTGTTTTACCGCTAGTTTCACTACCAATAAAACCTTGAGTGACAACCAACGCATTACCATTTAAGGATTTAAGATGAGCGCAACAAAGTTGTTTAATTTCGTCAATTTTAGGTTGAGCTTTACCAAAATTATCATCAGTGCGCATAACTTTGCGGACATCAAACCACATGGCATTTTTTTGTTTTTCTCGTAATATTTCGACAAATAATTTTGACGACATAATTTCGCCATGACTGACTAGTTCGTCGGTTAAAGCCGCTGATGTTGCAAGGCTGGCTGCTTCTGATAAAGAGGCAATATTTGCGATGATTTGATCTATTTCAGCTCTTAAGGTTTGGTTTTCGGGTAGATTTTCTAGGATGTTATATTGGATAGATTGGATTTTCGCAATGTGCTGTGCTCTAACTTCTGCATCACGGCCTTCGGCTAAAGCGACCAGTAAATTTGTAATTCCGGCTGATGCCGATAACACAACAACTTTGACGTTAGGGTTAGCAATAACAATGTTAGCGCTATTTACCATTGCTGAATAATCAGCAACACTAGTACCACCAAACTTGGCAATGACAAATGATGTTTCCATGGATTCCTCATATTAAAAATTTAATTTTTAACAGAGATAGAGCGAGGGTATGTGCTATTTACATTCTCGTTGAAAAAGTACAGACCGGGAAGCGCTCCACCTGCTTAGGTGACAACCCAAGGGATTCAGCCCTTGTAGTCGATCTGGTTAATTTCTGGAAGTTTAACCAAACCTCGGCATTACATCCCCTCAATTATTTATAACAAGTACCAGAACCTAAAATAATTTACCTGAGTAATGCGCCTCTTCTTTATATGTAACTTAAGTTACAATAGTGTCGCTATATAGAATTAACGATTCTGTCAAATCTGTCAATAGGTTAAGTACGAAATATTAATGCCGTAATGTTCAATCATTGATTATAATTCTTGTTCAAATAGTTGAATGATAGTTTGGTATAAATGTTTAACAGAACAAGATTTAGTCGGTGTACTAAAGATAGTGTCATCACCGGCTATTGATCCTAAAATGCCTTCTGACTTGCCTATGGAATCAAGCAATCTGGCAATAAGCTGAGCGGCGCCAGGGCTGGTACGAATCACAACCATCGAACTGTTATAATCAATATCTACAACTAAATTTTTTAAAGGGCTACTCGTTGTTGGAACGCTCATTTCAGCAGGTAGACAATAAACCATTTCTGATTTGGCATTACGAGTTCTAACTGCGCCAAATTTGGTTAACATTCTGGAAACTTTGGATTGGTTAATATTATCAAATCCTTGTTCTTGTAACGCTTGCACAATACTAACTTGAGAACTAAATTTTTCTTGCAGCAGCATTTCTTTAAACGTTTTAGTCAGATCGTCTTGTTTCATAATTTTCCTTAGGAATTCATTTATGACGGTTGTTCCATTGAATTAACGGTAATGTTTTTGTGCTGCTTTTATCTTAACAATATTCACATAAACTTATTGGTAAATATGTTGAAAACCGTTATATCAAAGGTTGTTTCAGCACCTCATATTCAATGAGTGTAATGCATATGGTTCATAATTATGCATAATATTTGCATAAAATCAATTATCTGATTTTATGCTGCTTTTGGGTCTAAACGATTTGACGATGTGTTCATGCGTTTCAATATAAGGCCCTTCAAGAAGATCTATACAATAAGGAACACTGGCAAAAATTCCATCAACTAGGCTATTGCCCTCACTATCTTTAACACCTTGTAGTGTTTCTTGAATAGATTTTGGTCTACCGGGCAGATTTAATATTAAACATTTTTTGCGAATAACGCCGACTTGCCTTGATAAAATCGCTGTTGGCACAAAATGCAAGCTAATTTGACGCATTTGTTCGCCAAAGCCCGGCATGATGCGATCGGCAATAGCTAACGTGGCATCCGGCGTGACATCCCTCAAAGCCGGACCGGTACCGCCAGTGGTTAAAACTAAGTGACAGTGAAAATTATCAACTAAGTCACATAATGTGCTTTCAATCAAAGGTTGTTCATCAGGAATAACGCGATTTTCGGTTTCAAACGGGGTTATCAGTGCGGTTTTGAGCCATAATAACAAAGCCGGTATTCCTTCATCTGCATAAATACCTTGCGATGCCCGATCTGATACTGAAACCAGTCCAATTTTAATCATATTTTTTATTCCTTCAAATTTAAAACTTACCTATCAAATCTTAGTATTTTAGCAACTTGCGTTAGATTTAGTGTCATTTGTTCTTTGTGATATCCTAAATAATACTAAAAAGACCTTTACAACTAAAGATTATATTGTCAATATTTCCCTTCTAATAAATGCAATAGCATAATGTAAATAATAATCTATTTATTTAGGATATTTTCATGTCATCAATACCTGCACTAGAGTTAATTGAGCTTAAAAAAATTTACAAAAATGGTGTGCAAGCGTTAAAAGGCATTAATTTGACAGTACAAGCCGGTGATTTTTATGCATTACTCGGTCCTAATGGTGCGGGTAAGTCAACCACGATAGGCATTATTAGCTCACTGGTCACTAAGACATCGGGCCAGGTTAAAATATTTGGTTATGACTTAGATAATGATATCGTTAATGCAAAAAGACAATTAGGGCTAGTCCCGCAAGAGTTTAATTTTAATCAATTTGAAGAAGTGCTACAAATAATAACTAACCAAGGTGGTTATTATGGATTGCCGCGTAAATTAGCTTTAGAGCGTGCTGAAAAATATTTACGGATTTTAGATTTGTGGGATAAACGCCATAGCCGCGCTTGTATGTTATCAGGCGGAATGAAAAGGCGGTTAATGATAGCTAGAGCATTAGTGCATGAACCTAAACTTTTAATTCTAGATGAACCCACCGCGGGCGTTGATATTGAATTAAGACGTTCAATGTGGGATTTTTTACGCGAGATTAATCGCCAAGGCATTACAATTATTTTGACTACTCACTACCTGGAAGAAGCGGAAATGCTATGTCGGCATATCGGTATTATTCAACATGGCCAATTAATTGCCAACTCTTCTATGCGTGATTTGCTCGCTAATAGTCAATCTGAAACCATTATTATTGATTATATTCCAACCAAGGAACCAATTACCTTAGAGGGTTATCAATTTTCAAATATTGAATCAGGCATGTTAGAGGTAAAAGTTAATAAACAGCTTGGTTTAAATCAATTATTTGAACAGCTTAATCAACAACAAATCAAGGTGATAAGTGTGCGAAATAAAGCAAATCGATTAGAAGAGTTATTTGTCGATCTTTTGCATCATAGTGAGCAGGGATAGGGGAACGTTAAATGAATCATTTATATTGGATTGCATTAAAAAGTATTTGGCGTAAAGAAGTCACTCGGTTTTTAAGAATATGGGTGCAAACTTTGATTCCGCCAGTTATTACAATGTCGCTTTATTTTATTATTTTTGGTAACTTAATTGGATCGCGTGTTGGTGATATGGGCGGATTTAATTATATGGCATTTATTGTGCCGGGACTTATTATGATGTCTGTCATTACTAACTCATATACTAATGTCTGCTCGTCATTTTTTAGTGCCAAATTTCAACGAAATATTGAAGAGTTATTAGTTGCCCCTGTGCCTACCCATATTTTAATTTGGGGATATGTTGGTGGGGGCGTTATGCGTGGGATTTTAACTGGTATATTAGTGACAATCGTATCGTTATTTTTTGTTCGCTATCAAGTTCATTCTTGGCTTTTTGTTGTATGTACGCTGCTGTTAACGTCAATTTTATTTTCACTTGCAGGACTATTAAATGCAGTGTACGCAAAAACCTTCGATGATATTAGTATTATCCCTACTTTTGTGTTAACTCCATTAACTTATCTTGGTGGCGTATTTTATTCAATTAGCATGCTACCTACTTTTTGGCAATGGGTATCGAAACTAAATCCTATTGTTTATATGATTAATGGTTTTCGCTATGGGTTTTTAGGGGTGACAGATGTATCATTGTGGATCACTTTTTCAATGCTAATTTTATTTGTAATAGCACTTTATATCATGGTATGGAATTTGATTGAAAAAGGAAAAGGATTACGTAGTTAGTTTGATCGTTTTTATCAATTAACCGCCGACAAATGTCGGCGTATTAGTATCTTATTGTGCACCAGCAACAGCTTGCTGTGCCATTTCAGTAATTTTAGCAAATTCACCTTTTGCTATTGCATCAGTTGGAATAAACCATGTTCCACCAACACAAAGTACATTATCAAGGGCTAAATAATCGCGGTAATTTTTTGGATTAACGCCACCGGTTGGACAAAACTTCATATATCCACAAGGGCCAGCAAAAGCTTTTAATGCCGCTACGCCGCCATTGATCTCAGCTGGGAAAAACTTCAATGCCGTTAACCCATACTCTTGAGCAGTTAGTAGTTCAGAAATGGTTGCAATACCTGGAATAACTGGAATTGGTCCCTCGACTGCGGCTTTTAAAATAGCGTCGGTAATACCGGGAGTTATGACGAACTCAACACCAGCATCAGTCACTTGTTTGAGTTGTTCAACAGTGGTCACAGTACCTGCACCAACGACCGCTTCGGGTACTTCTTTGATAATTTTCTTAATCGCATCAAGAGCACAAGCCGTTCTTAATGTAACCTCAAGCACTTTTACTCCACCTGCGATTAATGCTTTGGCTAGTGGTACCGCATCTTCTAAGCGCTCGATAACAATAACCGGTACAACCGGGCCGAGTGTTAAAATATCTTCAGCGCTTTTTTTCCAGTTTTTCATTTGCTTCACCAATTCTTTATCAATATTAAATATGACACTAATCGCTAATAACGTAGCGATTAGTGTTTACTACTCATAAATACCTAATTTTTTCTCTAAATAATGAATATTCGTACCACCTTTTAAGAAGCCTTTATCATTCATAATTTCGATATGCAAATCAATGTTGGTTTTTATCCCATCAATGACTAATTCAGCTAAGGCATTTTTCATACGTGCAATTGCAACCTCACGCGTTTCACCATAAGCAATTAATTTACCGATCATTGAGTCATAATAAGGTGGAACAGTGTAGCCAGCGTAAATATGAGACTCCCAACGAATACCAAAACCACCAGGCGCATGAAAACGGGTAATTTTACCTGGTGAAGGCATAAAGGTTTTTGGATCTTCAGCATTAATACGGCATTCAATGGCATGACCAGTAATATGAATATCACTCTGTTTTAATGATAGTGGCTGACCTGCTGCAATTGAAATTTGCTCTTTGATCAAATCTACACCCGTAACCATTTCGGTAACAGGATGTTCAACTTGAATACGGGTGTTCATTTCGATGAAATAGAATTCACCATTTTCAAATAAAAACTCAAATGTACCCGCACCACGATAACCGATTTCAATGCAGGCATTAACGCAACGTTCACCAATGAATTTACGCATTTTAGGTGTAATACCTACAGCTGGCGCTTCTTCAACAACTTTTTGATGACGTCTTTGCATTGAACAATCTCGTTCACCCAAGTAAACCGCGTTACCTTGACCATCAGATAGTACTTGTATTTCAATATGGCGTGGATTTTCAAGGAATTTTTCCATATAAACCATATCATTATTAAAAGCTGTTTTTGCTTCTAATTTTGTCATTTTAATCGATTGTTCAAGATCTTTTTCTTCTCTAACAATGCGCATACCACGACCACCGCCGCCACCTGATGCTTTAATAATGACAGGATAACCAATTTTTTTAGCAATTTGTTTATTGGTATTCATATCATTGCCTAATGGCCCATCAGACCCTGGCACACAAGGTACACCTGCTTTTTTCATGGCATGAATTGCCGACACTTTATCACCCATTAAACGAATGGTGTCAGCTTTAGGGCCTATAAAAATAAAGCCTGAACGCTCAACTTGTTCAGCAAAGTCCGCATTTTCTGACAAAAACCCATATCCAGGATGGATAGCTGCCGCACCCGTTACTTCAGCAGCAGAAATCAATGCTGGAATGTTAAGATAGCTTTTAGCAGAAGCTGCTGGACCAATGCAGACGGTTTCGTCTGCAAGTAAAACATGTTTTAAATCTTTATCTGCCGACGAGTGAACTGCAACAGTTTTAATACCAAGTTCTTTACAGGCTCTCAAGATACGTAAAGCGATTTCGCCACGATTAGCTATAAGAATTTTATCAAGCATATTCAATCTCTTAATTTTTTAAATGAATATTATTCAATGATGAATAGTGGCTGATCAAATTCAACTGGTTGACCGTTTTCAACTAAAATAGCTTTAATTGTGCCTGCTTTTTCTGATTCAATTTGGTTCATCATTTTCATCGCTTCAACAATACAAAGTACGTCACCAACATTTACAGTTTGACCCACTTCAACAAACGCTTTTGACTCTGGACTTGGTGTGCGATAAAAAGTGCCTACCATTGGCGATTTTATAGTCGTGCCAGTAGGCGTAATCGGATCAGCTTCAGTAACAACAACATCGGCTGCTGCACTAGGTGCAACGACAACTGGGGATGCTTGAGGAATTTGAATATTTTGTATTGGCGCAGAATAGTTTGTAGCTGGAACAGAACGACTAATTCGTACTGACTCTTCACCTTCAGAAATTTCAAGCTCTGAAATACCTGATTCTTCAACTAATTCAATTAATTTTTTAATTTTGCGTATATCCATGAATTACACCGTGTTTATTTGATATAAGTAACAATTATTTTAATGCATCCTTAATATCTTAAAAGAGATCTTTTAAGTCGATAATAAGGCAGTAACTCAACATTAACGCGGAAGCATACACTGTAAAACCGATTTTGTCATTATATATCTCCTTTACGATCTGTTGTTATACTATTTTCTAGGTATTATTTTATAATTGCGATACAATAGTAACACTTAATTATTATTGAAGCTGGTGGTGTTTTAAAAGCATCAAATAGTATATTATTTAGCCTAATATTGCTTTTAAAGTATATAATTTATACAATGCGTTGCTTCAAATACTCACTAACATTTAAACACGATTAATTCTAGGAAGAGTTTTCATTATGTTCAAAAAAGTTCGCGGCATGTTTTCAAATGATCTATCGATCGATTTAGGTACAGCTAATACTCTTATATATGTAAAAGGTCAAGGTATTGTACTAAACGAACCTTCAGTTGTTGCTATTCGCCAAGATCATCGTACTGGCACACCTAAAAGTGTTGCTGCTGTTGGGCATGCTGCGAAACAAATGTTAGGACGTACGCCTGGCAATATAGCAGCGATTAGACCAATGAAAGATGGCGTGATTGCAGACTTTTCTGTTACCGAAAAAATGTTACAGTATTTCATTCGCCAAGTGCATAGCCATAGTTTTTTAAGACCAAGCCCGCGTGTGCTTGTTTGTGTACCAGTTGGCGCAACGCAAGTTGAACGTCGTGCTATTCGTGAATCAGCCTTAGGCGCAGGTGCGCGTGAAGTCTATTTAATAGAAGAGCCAATGGCAGCAGCAATAGGTGCCGATTTACCGGTTTCTGCACCAACCGGTTCAATGGTGGTCGATATTGGTGGTGGTACGACTGAAGTTGCGGTTATTTCATTAAATGGTGTAGTTTATTCTGCATCTGCACGAATTGGCGGTGACCGCTTTGATGAAGCAATCATTAATTATGTTCGACGTAATTATGGTGCACTAATTGGTGAAGCAACTGCTGAACGTATTAAACATGTGATTGGTAGTGCTTATCCTGGTGATGAAGTGCTTGAAATTGAAGTTCGTGGTCGTAATCTTGCTGAAGGGGTGCCGCGTAGCTTTACATTAAATTCTAATGAGATTTTAGAAGCACTACAAGAGCCATTAAGTGGTATTGTAAGTGCGGTTAAAGTTGCCTTAGAGCAATGTCCACCAGAACTAGCGTCTGATATTTCAGAGCATGGTATGGTATTAACCGGTGGTGGTGCATTATTACGTAATATCGATAAACTATTGTCAGCTGAAACCGGTATTCATGTTGTTGTGGCTGAAGACCCACTAACATGCGTTGCGCGAGGTGGTGGCAAAGCATTAGATATGGTTGATATGCATGGTGGTGATCTATTTAGTGAAGAGTAAAAGTTCAAACAAGGTTAACTAACTCTTAATTAATGAAATGATTAGTAAATATACCTCTCATTTTTCCGCCGACATTGTCGGCGGAGTCATATCTTAAAATAATTAGATCTTGAGTCTATTACAGGTAAGTACTGAACAATGAAATTGCTTTTTTCTAAACGTTCGCCTCTTAGTGTACAATTATTTATGTCTTTGGCTATGTCGTTAGCTTTAATTGCATTAGATATAAATTATCGTCCTTTTAAAGAAGTTCGTTATTATTTAGATACGATTATTTCCCCTTTATATTACATTTCAAATGCTCCCCAAGCCACGCTTGATGGGTTTTATGAAATGTCAAAAACACGAGAAACATTAGAAACAGAAAATGCAAAACTGAATAATTTGTTGCTTGAAAAAAAAGCAGATTTATTATTACTTGATCATCTCAGACATGAAAATAATCGGTTAAGAGAATTACTGGGATCTCCGCTCAGACATGATGAACATAAAATGGCGGCACAAGTTTTATTAGCAGACACAGATCCGTATGTTTATCAAGTCGTTGTAAATAAAGGTCAAAATGATGGGGTTTATGTTGGTCAACCGGTAGTTGATGAAAAAGGGATTGTTGGGCAAATTTATCAAACCGCACAGACAACTAGCCGAGCGATTTTAGTGTGTGATTATCAACATGCCATTCCGGTACAAGTATTAAGAAACGATATATCAATGGTGGCGGTAGGGAATGGTTGTAGCAATGATCTAACGCTTGATTTTTTACCTAACAATGTTGATATTAAAGTTGGCGATGTACTTGTCACTTCAGGACTTGATGGTCGCTTTCCTGAGGGATATCCCGTGGCTGTGGTGAGTTCAGTTAAACTCGATATTAATGATTCAACGCCAATTATTTCGGCAACACCGACAGCGGATTTAAAACGATTACGTTATCTACTATTATTATGGGGAGATCAAGGAGTAAAACATGAGGGGTCATAATGGCATATTATTTATTTGGCTAACATTATTTATTGGATTATGTTTACAAATTATACCATGGCCACCAGCTTACAACATGTTCAAACCTCATTGGTTTATGTTAATTTTAGCCTATTGGTTAATTGCACAACCTTACCAAGTCGGTATTGGCACCGCTTTTTTATTTGGTCTAATGATAGATTTATGTTCGGGTACTTTTTTAGGTGTACACGCGTTTATTTATTCATTTATTGCTTATTTGCTTGTTTTTAAATATCAGTTACTTCGTAATTTAGCATTGTGGCAACAATCTTTTATAATAATTGCGGTTTCTGTTTGCTATAATGGATTAGTGTTTATATTTCAAGTTAGTATTTATCATATAATTTCGATGTCACCTTATATCTTATTATCAAGTTGTGTGGATGGCTTTTTATGGATATGGATATATCTACTCTTACGACGAATAGCACGGAACTTTGCAATTAATTAAAGGAAACGCTCTTTATGTCTGTTGAATTATTAATGAATGTGACACCGTCAGAAACTCGTGTAGCTTATATTGAAGATGGTGTTTTGCAAGAAATTCATGTCGATCGTGAATCACGTCGTGGTATTGTCGGTAATATATATAAAGGTAAAGTCATTCGAATTTTGCCAGGTATGCAAGCTGCATTTGTTGATATTGGTTTAGAAAAAGCGGCTTTTTTACACGCTTCAGATATTATGCCGCATACTGAATGCGTTTCTTATTCTGAGCAAGAACAATTTCAAGTTAAGGATATTTCTGAACTGGTTCGCCAGGGTCAAGACTTAATGGTACAAGTAGTCAAAGATCCCTTAGGTACAAAAGGGGCAAGACTCACAACTGATATTACCTTACCTTCGCGCTATTTGGTATTAATGCCGGGGCAAAATTCAGCGCATGTCGCCACTTCACAGCGTATTGAAAGTGAAACAGAGCGAGAAAGACTTAAACATATTGTAGAACAATATGTTACGCCAGAAGGTGGCTTTATTGTTCGCACAGCAGCTGAAGGTGCTAACGCACATGAACTTGAACAAGATGCTAATTTTCTAAAACGGTTGTGGAAAAAAATTCAAGAACGAATGGCTCGCCCGATTAGTAAAAATTTAGTGTATGGTGAACTTGAACTATCACAACGGGTATTGCGTGATTTTGTGGGTGATCCGATAGAGCGAATATTGGTCGATTCAAAGCAAACCTATGATCTACTTATTGAGTTCACTCAAGAATTTATGCCTGAAGTAACAAGTAAATTATCGCACTACCGTGGCAGTATTCCGATTTTCGATCTTTATGATACTGAAAACGAAATTCAACGGGCATTGGATCGCAAAGTTAAATTAAAATCGGGTGGTTATTTAATTATTGACCAAACTGAAGCCATGACAACCATTGATATCAATACAGGTGCTTTTGTTGGTCATCGTAATTTAGAAGAAACGATTTTTAATACTAATATTGAAGCAACTATTGCCATAGCTCGACAGTTACGCTTACGTAATTTAGGCGGAATTATTATCATTGATTTTATTGATATGCAAGAAGACTTGCACCGTGAGCGAGTATTGCAATCTTTACAAGATTTTTTATCGAAAGATAGGGCAAGAACAACAATTAATTCGTTTTCGGCATTGGGTTTGGTTGAGATGACACGCAAAAGGACGCGTGAAAGCATCGGTCACATTTTATGCGAGGAGTGTCCAGCATGTAAAGGCAGAGGTATGGTCAAGTCCGTTGAAACAGTTTGTAATGAAATTTTACGTGAAATTGTGCGTGTCTATAAAGCTCATCGTTCTGAATACTTTTTGGTTTATGCATCATCGGCTGTCGCGAATGCTTTAACTACAGATGAATCACATGCTCTAGCCGAAGTCGAAATATTTGTCGGTAAGCGAGTGGAAGTTAAAGTTGAACCGCTTTATATTCAAGAGCAGTATGATGTGGTATTGATGTGATAATTGCTATTTCATCACAATACTCCCGGTCATCATGCTTGTGTTTTATTATAACGATTTGAAATGTGTAATAATAACCCCATTATAAACAAAGATGAAAAACAATTAGCTAAATAACGAATGTGATAAAGTACAGATAAAGGAATTTATGATAATTACTCAAGTGAGTGAACGGTTACTCAATCCCAATAACCTAAGCCACCAAGACCTTTTGAATTTGCTTGATATATTAAGTTCAAGACAAATTGATTTTGGTGATTTATATTTTTTGTCTGGTTACTATGAAAGTTGGTCGCTTGAAGATCGAATTATTAAAAATGCTTCTTTTCATCGTGATCAGGGCGTAGGCGTTCGTGCAATCGTAGGTGAAAAAACTGGATTTGCTTATACAGATCAACTCTCTTTAAACCGTTTAGAGCAAAGTGCTTTAGCCGCTAATTCAATCACTAAACAACAAACCCCAATTGTTGTAACGCCGTTTAAACAAACAGAAGCTGTTGCTATTTACCCAGCTATTAATCCAATTAACTCTTTTTCACAAGAACAAAAAATAGCACTATTAAAGCAAATTGATGCATTAGCACGTTCAATCGATCCAAGAGTCATTGAAGTTTCCGCGAGTTTAATTGGTAGTTATGAAGATATTTTAATTGCAGCAACAGATGGATCGTTGTGCGCTGATGTTCGGCCGTTAGTGCGTTTATCTGTTTCAGTAATAGTTGAAAAAGATGGTAAACGAGAGCATGGCAGTAGTGGTGGTGGTGGGCGTTTTGGTTATGAATATTTTTTAACCACCAATCCTCAAACCGGTGAAAGTATTGCCGATAGCTATACTCGCGAAGCGGTAAGACTTGCGTTAGTATCGCTATCGGCAAAAGCTGCGCCAGCCGGCACAATGCCTGTTATTTTAGGTGCCGGTTGGCCTGGTGTGTTGCTACATGAAGCGGTAGGTCATGGTTTAGAAGGTGACTTTAATCGTAAAAATAGCTCCGTGTTTTCTGGTAAGATAGGCGAGCAGGTCACTTCAGAACTTTGTACGATTGTTGATGATGGTACCATCGAAAATCGACGTGGTTCACTTTCGATTGATGATGAAGGTACACCAACTCAAAAAACGGTTTTAATTGAGAATGGTGTTTTGAAAGGTTATATGTTTGATAAGCTAAATGCTAAGTTAATGGGATGCCATTCTACCGGTAATGGTCGCCGTGAAAATTATGCTTGCTTACCTATGCCAAGAATGACCAATACTTACATGCTAGCGGGTAATTCAACATTTGATGAAATCATTAGTAGTGTAGATTATGGGCTATACGCACCTAACTTTGCTGGCGGACAGGTTGATATTACATCCGGCAAATTTGTATTTTCTGCATCAGAAGCATACCTCATTGAAAAAGGCAAAATTACCCATCCAGTTAAAGGCGCGACATTAATAGGATCGGGCATTGAAACCATGCAACAAATTTCAATGGTAGGGAATGATTTATCACTCGATTCCGGTGTAGGTGTTTGCGGTAAAGCCGGGCAAAGCGTACCTGTCGGTGTTGGACAACCCACTTTAAAAGTGGATAATTTAACGGTTGGTGGTACTATAAATTAGTCATAACTAAATAAGTGAGATATAAAAATAGATGGAAACAATCATTACACTTTATCAAGCATTTGTTCATATGGATATTGCAACACTTTCAAATCCCAATGTGTTATGGATATTATATGGCATGCTGTTTGTCATTATCTTATTAGAAAACGGTGTGTTACCCGCGGCATTTCTACCCGGTGACAGTTTACTGTTTTTAACCGGTGTATTGATAAGTCTTGATGTTTTTCATTTTGGTCTTATAAATTTAATTTTGATTGCCGGCGCCGCTTTTGGCACATGGCTTGGTTATGCACAAGGACGTTGGTTGGGAAATACCAAAATTGTGCAAAATTGGATGGCGCATTTGCCAGAAAAATATCACCATAAATCAGAAGTACTATTCCATAAATATGGATTACAAGCTTTATTTATCGGTCGATTTATTGCTTTTGTTCGAACACTATTACCCATGATGGCTGGTTTATCAGGTTTACATAGCCGTAAATTTCACATCTACAATTGGGTTAGTGCAACATTATGGATATTTTTGATTGTCACATTAGGTTATCTATTTGGATTATCACCAATTTTTAAAACCTATGAAAAACAGATCATGTCTTTATTAATGTTAATACCGGTATTTTTATTGGTGCTAGGTTTAGTCTTTTCGATTTGGTTAGCAGTAAAACGTTGGTTAAATAATAAAAAACAAGCAAAGCAAGACGGCAAAAAATAAAAGTTGAAATTAACCGATAAGCCGGGTTCTGTCGTGGACAATCATTCCTCTAGGCTAATACTCACGCATTAGCTCAAGCAGTCTACCCGGATTCAACGCGGGCCGCGCCAATGAATCCCTATTTGACCTTGCTCCGAGTGGAGTTTACCGTGCCACAACTGTTACCAGTTGCGCGGTGTGCTCTTACCACACCCTTTCACCCTTACCTGATCTTATTTAAACAATAAGCCATCGGCGGTATACTCTCTGTTGCACTAGTCGTGAATGTTCGCTCTCGCCAACATCCCCCAGGCGTTACCTGGCACTCTGCCCTATGGAGCCCGGACTTTCCTCCCCTCTGTTTGTCTCCTTTAAAAAGGACTACAACAAAGCAGCGATTGTCTGGTTAATTTCGTCCATGAGTATAGCCTAATGCATAATTTTGTCCAGCTCTGTCTTGGACTTGATTAAATAAATGTTGAATGTTTAGGCATTTAAAAATGATTAACGAATAAACAGGCCTAATAACAAGGCGCTAATCAATAGGGGGTAGTCTGTGAACTATTTTAATTACTAGCACATCAAAAAGATGCGCTAGCTTTTGTATTAAGATAAATCAATTACCATTTTTTCTGTCTTTCATTTTCGTCGTAATTAAACCAAGTTACAACACCGTTTGAAATTAGCACATCAAGTGTTCCTTCAAGAATATTATATTGGGTTTCGCCAATGAGCATATGACTGGTAGAGCTTTTTTTAGTATATTTATACGTCCACTGGGTCTCGTTAGCATTAATGACCTTTCTACTCGTTGGTTCGCCAAATAATGAAATTATCTGTGATTCGGTGGTTGCACCTTCAACGATGTGACTGACTTTTTCTTTACTTAATGGTGTGCCTTGTTCGACAAAATTCTTTTGACTACAGCTTGAAAGGATAATAATTGAAAATAGTGCGATAATGAATTTACTTATATTTTTCATGGTATTGTTACCTGACAACTAACATAATTTTTGAAGTGTCAATAATAACACATGCTCGTCAACGTTCAAGATGAGCGCATTTTTTAATTTTGAAAAAATCAAATTATCATTAATCAAAGAAATTGGTCGATTTTATGTAAATATGGAAACTATATGTGTTTTACTGTTTCCATATTTTCCGCGTATTTGTTATTAATGTACAATAATTTTTATTTTTAGTCTTTATTTTGTCTTAGGACGCGTTTTATTGGTTGGTTTGTATTTGAATTAATATAACGACTAGGCCAGATCTCATGAGGTTGTAAATTGAGAGCTTGAGCTATAATAACTTCGCCTTTAGTCCAGGGTCTAACTAACGCATTACTCAATGTTGATGAACTCAAACCCGATTGTCGGGATAGATTTGCCAGGGTCGTTCCTTGTTTTTTTAAGGCGGCAATAATGTCTGCAGGGTGCCAATCACTAGACTTTATTTTCATTTTTTATTTCCTCTTAGTTTATAACCTTGTGCATCTATGTTATGCTTTGATGTTACTAAAACAAGTAAGTTTACAATTGAACTTTAGTTATTAATAATTATGTTTCTTAATTTATTGTATCAAAGTTTCTTTAATTTCTGTAATTTTTTCTTATTGTGCTAAAATAGGATAGTGAAAATGAAAGAATGGTTCTCGTCAAAAGAGCTATCAAGCATTGCAGGGATGCCATCAACGATACAAGGCGTCAATCGAAAAGCTAGAGCCGAAAAATGGACTTCACGAAAAAGAACGGGTGTTCGTGGTAAAGCGCTAGAGTATCATATTGCCAGTTTACCGTTAGTTGTCAAAAAAGCACTGTATGCAGAAGAAGAAAGTGCAAGCTACGTCGTATCACCTATCGAACCTTTTCAACTATGGATGATTGCATTTGAACAATTATCGGATGATGAAAAATCTATCGTTGCATCTTGGTTAATGCGTAATGGTATTAAAGATTTTATTACTTTTATTAATAAACAGAAAAAAGATAATTAGTGTTATTGTTTAAGCTGAGATATACTTTAACGCTAGTAAAATTCAATTTAGTTGCTAATGGAATTACCAATGGAAAGTCAGTTTCAATTAACAAATAGTAAAGAGATTATTGCATATTTAGTCGAACAATTTCCTAATTGTTTTACGCTTGAAGGCGAAGCTAAACCCCTCAAAATAGGGATATTTCAAGATATCCTTTCTCGTTTGAGCGAAAGTGAAGTTCTGAGTAAAACCAAACTTCGTGTTGCATTGCGTGCTTATACGATGAGTTGGCGTTATTTATATAGTATTAAAGCGGGTGCTAATCGAGTTGATTTAGATGGAAATCCTAATGATCTTATTAATGAAGAACAAGAACAATACGCCCAACAACAGTTAAAAGAAAGTAAACAAAAAGCCAAAGAAAGAGCGAAAGAAAAACGTAAAAATTCTCGCCCACCAGTCAAAAAACCGAAGGCTTTAAAAGTGGGTGACTTTGTTAAAGTATTATTAGGCAATAAACCATTAAGAGTTCAAATCATTAATATTGAAAAAGAACATATTAAGGTGAATGTCGGCTCTGGCATGGAATTAACTGTTAAACCTGAGCATATTATTACCAAATAGAGAATTTGCATGAATAAATTACTCAAAGTTGTTATCAAATTAAGCCTTGTTTTATGTATTGTTAGCCAAAGTACGCAGGCTAAGCAAGTTAATAACGAGCAAATACCTGTTCTTAAACAAGATGATATACACCAAGTTGTGGCGAGAAGAGTTACTAACTATTTTACTCAAGCACATTATCGTAATTTTGCTTTAGATGGTGCTTTTTCGGCTAAAATTTTTGATCGTTATTTCAAAATGCTTGATGGTAGCAAAGCAATATTTATTCAAAGTGATGTGGATAGTTTTCGAAATAGGCAAGATTCGCTTGGACAAGAATTATTAGATGGTAATTTGAAAACTGCATACGATATTTATAATCTCGCCTTACAAAAGCGTTATGATCGTTATAAGTATGCTCTTGAGGTTTTGAAGCGCCCAATGGACTTCACCAATAATGACGAAATTGATTTTAAACGTGAAGATATTGCTTGGCCAACTTCTGAAAAAGAACTCGATGCCTATTGGGATAAACGTGTTAAATATGACGAGCTCAGTTTGTCTTTATCTGGTAAAAATGAAGCACAAATTCGTGAAGCACTAACCAAACGATATAATCGTGTTATAAAAACCATTTTACAATCCAATAATGAAGATGCATTCAAAGTGTTTATGAATGCTTTTGCACGTGAAATTGATCCGCATACCAGTTATTTAGCACCGCGTTCAAAACGTGATTTTGATTCTGAAATGAGTTTATCGTTTGAAGGTATTGGCGCAACGCTCAGCCAACAAGATGATTATACTGTCATCATGTCTTTTGTCACTGGTGGGCCGGCTGAAAAAAGTAAGTTGCTAGCTGTTGGCGATAAAATTATCGGTGTTGGTCAAAAAAACTCAGCTATTGAAGATGTTATCGGTTGGCGTTTAGACGACATTGTCGATAAAATTCGTGGTCCAAAAGGTACAGTAGTTAGATTAGAAATTTTACCAGCAGGTAATAATAGTAAATCTAAAATTATTGAACTAACGCGAGATAAGATTCATTTTGAAGATCGTGAAGCCAAATTAAAAATTATCAATAATGAACGTGGAAAAGTGGGTGTTATTGAGATTCCAAGTTTTTATATGGGTTTAACAGATAAAGTCCACGATCTATTATTGCAAGCTAAAAATGAACAATTGCAAGGATTAGTTATTGATTTACGTGATAATGGCGGTGGTTCTTTAGCTGAAGTTATTACCCTAACGGGATTATTTATTGACAATGGACCAGTAGTACAAGTTCGCGATAATTTACAAAAAGTTGTCGTTTACGACGATAAAAATAAAGGTGCCGACTATGCAGGTCCTATTGTTGTAATGGTCAATCGATATAGCGCTTCGGCTTCTGAAATTTTCGCCGCAGCCATGCAAGATTATGGACGCGCTGTTATTGTTGGTGAAACAACTTATGGTAAAGGCACGGTACAAACTTCTCGTAATATTGCCTATCCTTCTGATTCAAGATTACATCCCAATTGGCCTGAACTTGGCGGTGTGCAATATACTGTACAAAAATTTTACCGTATAAACGGTGGCAGTACCCAACTAAAAGGGGTTGAGCCTGACATTGAAATGAGTAAAACTAAATATATGGACGAAACGGGCGAGCGGTTCTTAGATAATGCTATGCCATGGGATAAAATTCCTTCGTCTGAATATTTGACTGTTGCTAATGTTAAACCGCTTCTACCTGATTTAACGGCTAAGCATTTAACGCGAATAGCTAAAAATCCTGAATTTATCTATCTTGAACAAGATATCAGTGATTTTAATAACAAGAAGGATCGTCAGTACATTGTTTCGTTGAACAAAAAATCGCGTGAAGCAGAGCGAAAAACTTATGATGATCGTGATCTAAAAAGAATGAATGAACGCTTGGCTCGTGAAGGAAAACCAGCCATCGCTAAATTAGACGATTTACCTAAGGACTATAAAATACCCGATGCTTATTTAAATGAAGCGATTGAAATTCTATTAGATTTAGCGCCTAACTATCCAAAAATTGATGTTAGTCAACCCGTAAGTGGATTTATTTCATTAGATCAATCAATTAAATAAAGCTGGGTTCAACAAATAATTGGAGATAATAAACATGTGTACAAATTTGAAATTTGCTTTAGTAACTGTTGTCGCTATACTAGTTGTTTTAGCCGCATTTGGTACTATTGTTGTAATGAATTAAAAAGCTTGATTAATTAGCTTGTGATCATTATAGTATGCAACCTGCTTTAATTAGCGGGTTGAGAAATTTTGGTGAGGTGTCCGAGTGGTTGAAGGAGCACGCCTGGAAAGTGTGTATACGGCAACGTATCAAGGGTTCGAATCCCTTCCTCACCGCCATAAATTTTTATTATTTAGTCATTGAAGGATAAAAGCCGTCAGGTTTTAACTGTCAGGAGTGACTTTCAATGTTACTTTGACAATATGCATTCACGTTAACAAGACCGAAAGTGACGAGTAGAACCTTCCTCCTCCTAGAATATTTGGAGCCATTATGGAAAACTTACGCACTGTTCAGGACGTTATACGCTGGACAACCTCCCAATTTAGCCAGTCTGATATCTATTTAGGTCATGGAACTGATAACCCGATTGATGAAGCCAAGCAGCTTATTTTAACAACATTAGGTTTATCATTATTTATTCCGCCAGAATTTTATGCCAGCAGTCTTACTGAGTCTGAAAAACAACAGTTACTGGATCTGATTCAAAAACGCATTGAAGATCGGGTTCCAACGCCTTATTTAACCAATCAAGCTTGGTTTTGTGGTCACCAATTTTATGTTGATGAACGGGTGTTAATACCGCGTTCACCAATTGGTGAATTAATTGATAATCACTTTTCCAACTTGTTAACAACTGAGCCTAATTCAATATTAGATATGTGTACAGGTAGCGGTTGTATTGGTATTGCCTGTGCATATGCATTTCCTGATGCGCAAGTTGATATTTCTGACATATCATTAGAGGCGTTAGATGTTGCGCAAACGAATATTGAATTACATGAAATGCAATTTCAAGTAACGCCGATATTATCGGATTTATTCGATAATCTGCCGGTTAAAAAATATGATGTTATTGTCTCAAATCCTCCTTATGTTGATGACGAAGACATGCGTGATCTCCCTGATGAGTTTTTATATGAACCTAAATTGGCATTAGAAGCGGGCGTTGATGGCTTAGATCTTGTGAAAAGAATTTTACGTGATTCCGTCAATTATCTAACACCAAATGGTGTTTTAATATGTGAAGTAGGAAATAGTTGGATCAGTTTGCAAGAACAATATCCTGATATTCCATTCAATTGGATAACGTTTGAACATGGTGGACTTGGTGTATTTTCAATATCGTGTCAAACCTTAATAGAATTTCACCACTATTTTAAATAATGTGTTATTAATCATTGGAAATAAAATTTATGTCTGGAAACTCGATCGGTAAGTTATTTAAAGTCACCACTTTTGGCGAATCACATGGCATAGCATTAGGATGTGTTGTAGATGGTGTACCACCGGGACTTGCTTTAACTGAATCCGATATGCAGCACGATCTCGATCGTCGCCGTCCTGGTTCTTCTCGTTATACTACGCAGCGCCGCGAAGCAGATCAAGTTAAAATATTATCAGGTGTTTTTGATGGTGTCACAACCGGCACCAGTATCGGTTTGATGATTGAAAATACCGATCAACGTTCACAAGATTATAGCAAAATTAAAGATATCTTTCGCCCTAGTCATGCTGACTACACCTACCAAAAAAAATATGGCATACGTGATTACCGAGGTGGCGGTCGATCATCGGCGCGCGAAACAGCAATGCGTGTTGCGGCAGGCGCTATAGCTAAAAAATATTTAAACGAAAAACTCGGCATTACTATTCGTGGTTATTTAGCTCAAATGGGTGATATTGAATGTCAATTAAGAGATTGGCAACAAGTTGAACAAAATTCCTTTTTTTGTGCTGATGAAAGTAAACTTGAGCAGCTTGATGAATTATTAAGAAAATTAAAAAAAGACGGCGACTCAATTGGTGCTAAAGTCACTGTTGTCGCTGAAAATGTACCTGTTGGGCTTGGCGAACCGGTTTTTGATAAGTTAGATGCTGAATTGGCTCATGCATTAATGAGTATCAATGCAGTTAAAGGGGTCGAAATAGGTGATGGCTTTGCTGTTATTACTAAACGTGGTAGCGAAAATCGCGACGAGATTAGTCCAGAAGGTTTTTTATCCAACCACGCCGGTGGCATCTTAGGCGGTATCAGCTCAGGACAAACCATTTTAGCCAACATTGCCTTAAAACCTACACCAAGCATTGAAATTGCAGGTCGATCGATCAATGTACAAGGTGAAGCCGTTGAAGTATCGACGCATGGTCGGCATGATCCATGCGTGGGTATAAGAGCAGTTCCCATCGCTGAAGCAATGGTTGCTATTGTTTTAATGGATCACTACCTTCGTTATCGTGCTCAATGCAGTGATGTGAATCCGCTATGAATTACGAACTCCTTATTCTGCTGTTTGCCATAGCAGTTTTAGCGGGATTTATCGACTCAATTGCCGGTGGAGGAGGGTTACTTACCGTGCCGGCACTATTGGCAGTCGGTTTACCGCCGGCTAGTGCCTTAGCGACTAATAAGTTACAAAGTTGTGGTGGATCATTCTCGGCTAGTCTCTACTTTATTCGTGAGCGCATGGTCAACCTTAAAGAACAAAAAACCGCAATCATCTTTGCCTTCATCGGCTCCGCAGTTGGTACCGTTTCGGTTATGCATATCCAAGCCGATTTTCTAAGACTATTATTACCGGTATTAACGATCAGTGTTGGGTTATATTTCCTTCTCTCACCAACAATCGGAGAACAAGACCGTAAAAGCCGCCTGACCACCCTACAATTTGCTCTTATTCCAGCGTTAGCAATTGGTTTTTATGACGGCTTTTTTGGACCCGGTGCCGGTTCTTTCTATGCTCTAGCCTATATTACCCTTGCAGGGTTTAATCTGACAAAAGCAACCGCGCATACCAAAGTGCTTAACTTTACCTCAAATTTAGCGGGATTGTTATTTTTTATTATGGGCGGACAAGTGGTCTGGTCGATAGGTTTAGTCATGTTAGTTGGACAATTTATCGGCGCAAGATTAGGTGCTAAAATGGTCATTGCGAAAGGAAGAAAATTAATAAGACCAATGTTAATTATTGTTTCTACAGTTATGAGCATTAAGCTTATTTATGAGAATTTCTTCTGATGATTAGATTTTGGTTTTGATTGTTAGATAACCGTCATTGATGATAAATTTTGTTTTAATATATTTAGCTAATAAAGCGTGGAACACTAAAGATTCACAATTTTAATCGTAATAATATAGTTACATTTAAGCTAAACTAATAGAACGATTTTTACATTTTCAATACTTTTGCAGTAAACGATCTAAATATACTTAATGCACTGTTTCAATGTAATGGTAATAATATGCTGCCATGGTTATCGCCCCAAAGCTAACAAGAATATTTGACACACTTCCTTAACGTTACGATTTAAAGTATAGGTTCGTTTATCAACGATTGTTGTTACTGTTTTAAATAAAAAGTAATTGAGGTATTTTTAACATTATTAAATAAATTATCGAGCAGAGTAATTATCAATTATAATTTGATCGCATTAGATTTCAAACAGACTGTTTCAAGTCAATATCATTTAAACATTATCAATAATTACCTCACCGTTTTTACCCTTTTTTTTCGCTGAATTTAAAGATCAATAAAATCAAAGCATTACAAAACAGTTAAAAAAAAGGGTTTTTAAGTAATAAAACAATATTTACCTTTATGCCAAAGGCGATTATAGTATGCGTTGTTCTAGCTCAATACCGTGTAGGTAGTTTAGAAACTATTTCAGTACCCCTATTTTCAATACGTTGTGCTCAATACCGTATAGGTAGTTTAGAAAAGCATTGTAGATGTCGGCCGAAGTTTTCGGCGGCTCAATACCGTGTAGGTAGTTAAAGAAAGCAAAAATTTGGCGAGGTAGATTTTTACATTTTAATAGCCTAACCGCAGGAAGTCTTTAGTTAAAGCTATAAAATGCCTTAACGTATTTCATTAAAATAAATGAGTTAACTATGAAATTGTCATTATGTGCCTTTATTCCAACTTTATATCAACTATCACCAAGCTTGTTTCAGCTAATAACCACACATAAATAGATATTTTGATGTGCTTTAAGCAACACACAATTAATACATAGGCCTTTAACATTCGAGGCATATAGTCTTTTTTTGTATTCAGACAACTCAATCTTGTTAAACTCCATATAGCAAAATATCTGCTCAAAAATTCTGTTTAGACTGATTATTAAATACCTTTACCACAGCTTATTTTTACAATTTATAAAAACAAGAAAGATTAAGCTTTATTAACAATGAAGGTAAAATTTTTGTCTGTTTGTTAAGTATTGCTAAAATGTAGAAGGTATATGAATGATAAAAATCAACAGTTAATTGATTAACCATATGTTATATTGTCAGTAAGGGATAGTGATACATAGCGTGGTTCAATAATACCAATACAGGCTAATTAACTTACGGATATAAGTATCGAATAAGGTGAGCATAAAATGAAAATAATTGTACTTGCTATAAAATTTGAATATAACGGTATTGAGCAGATAATTAATCCTGTCATTATACAAGATGATAGTCATATGATCTTAATTGATGCGGGGTATCCTTGTCAGTTTGAGTTATTTGAAGCAGCAGCAAAAAAGAGTGATCTTGATTTAAATAAGTTATCTCATATTATCATTACGCATCATGATTTCGATCATATTGGTTCGTTAGCAGAATTTAAGAAAAGATTTCCTCATATTCAAATATTGTCATCAAGTATAGAAAAAGCCTATATAGAAAAGCATAAAAAACCATTGCGTTTAGAGCAAGCAGAAAAAAGATATCCTTTCTTGTCGGATAATGATAAGCAACAAGCACTGATTTTTCATAAAATATTAGAAAATATAGAAGGTGTTAAGGTAGATGATATTTTGCTCAACCATCAAGTTTTACCTATTGGTGAAGGGGTAGAGGTTATTTTTACGCCTGGGCATACCCAAGGTCACATATCGTTATATATCAAGGAAAATAAAACCCTGATAGCGGGTGATGCACTCGTTTTGGTTAATGATAAATTAGTTATACCTTTTCCAGAGTTTGCTTATGATTTGGCTCAAGCCCAAAGTTCTATAAAAAATCTGATGAATTATGATATTGATGAGATGATTTGTTATCATGGCGGCAGTTATAAAGGTAACTGGCAAGATAGACTGAATTTAGACAATGATTTAATCGAAAATCCATAAACACAAGCATAATGTTTACTATTGATACCGATATTCTTAATATAAAATACGCGGTGTTAGCTAATACTTTTTTAATTAAAAAGTGAATGATGAGTTGCAAAAGCCTGCTATGTGCATTATGTGGATGAAAAAATCAAAGGTAGGAAATTTATTGCGTGTTTTTCATTAGTTGGATAATGTTTAAAAAATGTTTTAGATAAAAATGGACTAATTATTATCTGATTTAATTTTTTTAAGTTTGTCTATCTTATAATCATTAATATCTGTTATATTCTTAATTATATCAAGGCAAATGATTTGCTGAAAAAACTTTATCAATTCACGTTATGAAATTACAACAATTACGCTATATTTTAGAAATAGCTCGATCAGGCTCCATCAATGAAGCGGCTAAAAATTTATATATTACCCAACCCAGCTTGTCGACAGCGGTTAAAGAGTTAGAGGCCGAATTTGGCATTGAAATTTTTGTACGCACTTCAAAGGGAGTATCTTTATCAACCGATGGTGTAGAGTTTTTGGGGTATGCCAAACAAGTATTGGATCAAGCTGAGTTATTAGAACAGCACTATGCTAAAAAGGCGCCCTCAAAGCAACTATGTAGCATTTCGACCCAGCACTATGCGTTTGCCGTGAATGCCTTTGTTAATTTAATCAAGAAGAATCATACTGACGAATATGAATTTACCTTACGTGAAACGCGAACTTACGACATTATTACCGATGTGGCTAATTTACGTAGTGAAGTGGGTATACTCTATTTAACTGATTTTAATCAAAAAGTCATATTGCGGTTACTTAAAGAGCATCGTTTAACATTTAATCCTTTGTTTGAAGCCGATCCACATGTGTTTATTAGTACCCATCATCCTTTAGCTGCGATGAAATCGTTAACCTTACATGATCTGGAAGATTATCCGTATTTATCATTTGAGCAAGGTGAATATAATTCGTTTTATTTTTCTGAAGAGATTTTAAGTACGGTCTATCATAAAAAAAGCATTCATGTGAGTGATAGGGCAACGTTATTTAATTTATTACATGGATTAAATGGTTACACAATTAGCACTGGGGTTTTAAGTACCGATTTGAATGGTTCTGATATTTTATCAATTCCACTGAGTGTTAATGAAAAAATATTAATCGGTTGGATTACCTCTCAAAAAGTGCAATTGAGTATGTCGGCACAAAACTATATAGAAGCACTAAAAAAACTGATACAAGAAGAATATGGTTTTAAGCTTAAGTAGCAGGCAATAATGACCATAATTCAAATTGCTATTTTAATAAATTTGAGTATAATTGCGCACAATTCATATAATGTTTATATGAATATCGAGGTATGTCTGAATTAGAGATCGGACATTCCATCATTAATATTAATTTTAAGAGGTTTATTATGTCTCTAACTGTAGAAGCGAAAGCGAAAATTGTTGCCGAATATGGTCGTGGTACTAATGACACAGGTTCAACTGAAGTTCAAGTTGCTCTTTTAACTGCACGTATTAATGACTTACAAGGTCATTTTTCAGCGCATAAAAAAGATCACCATAGCCGTCGTGGTTTATTACGTATGGTTTCTAGCCGTCGTAAATTATTAGATTATTTACGTCGTAAAGATATCGAACGTTACAACCAACTAATTCAAAAATTAGGCTTACGTCGCTAATAACTTATCTACTTGGAAAGAGGCTTAGGCCTCTTTTTCGTTGTGAAAAATTAGGACTCTGATATAATATCGAGCTCGGAAAAATAAAAGATTGTATCTCATGTTTCGCGCGACTAATGAGAGCTCTATAGTTTATAGATTTGTCATTAGTCGTGACAGTGAAATAATCTTTTGTTTGATATCCCCACACTGTTGAAGTGAGTAGCCTAATTCGTGTTATGTTACTTTTTGTTCAAATTCAAACTTCAACACACAAAATACAAGAGGAAATTGTTTTGTTTAATCCGACACATCAAAAATTTCAATATGGTCGTCATACCGTAACTTTAGAAACGGGTATAATGGCTCGACAAGCAACAGCTGCGGTAATGGTTAATATGGATGATACGGCTGTTTTTGTCACCGTTGTTGCTGATAAAAAAGTGAAAGAAGGTCAAGACTTTTTTCCTTTAACCGTAAATTATCAAGAACGTAGTTATGCAGCCGGTCGTATTCCTGGGGGCTTTTTTAAACGTGAAGGTCGTCCTAGCGAAGGCGAAACGTTAATTGCTCGTTTAATTGACCGACCACTTCGTCCACTATTTCCAGAAGGATTTGTTAACGAAATTCAAATTATCGCAACAGTTGTTTCTGTGAATCCTGACGTGAGTCCTGATTTAGTTGCGATGATTGGTGCTTCAGCTGCCCTTTGTTTATCTGGCGTACCGTTTCATGGTCCTATTGGCGCCGCTCGAGTTGGTTTTATTAATGATGAGTTTGTTCTTAATCCATCAGTTAAAGAACTAGCACATAGCCGTTTAGACTTAGTAGTAGCTGGGACAAAAAGTGCAGTATTAATGGTTGAGTCTGAGGCGGATCTGCTTTCAGAAGATCAGATGCTAGCAGCTGTGGTATTTGGCCATGATCAACAACAAGTTGTCATTGATAATATTAATGAATTTGTTGCTAAAGCAAATTGTGAAAAATGGGATTGGGTTGCGCCAGCTAAGAACGAAGCTTTATATAATGCTGTTGCCGAATTGGCTAAAGATCGTTTAGGTGAAGCTTATCGAATTACTGAAAAGCAAGCACGTTATGCACAAATTGATCTCATTAAAGACGATGTGTTAGCAACGTTAAAAGCACAAGATGAAGAACTCGATGAAAATCAAGTCATTAACATTATTGTTGAATTAGAAAGTCAAATTGTTCGCCAACGTGTTATTGCTGGTGAACCGCGCATTGATGGTCGTGAAAAAGATATGATCCGTGCGCTAGATATTCGTACTAATGTGTTACCAAGAACGCATGGTAGTGCATTGTTTACGCGTGGTGAAACGCAAGCACTGGTTACTGCAACACTAGGAACAGAGCGCGATGCACAAATTATTGATGAGCTAACAGGTGAGTATACAGAACGTTTCTTACTTCATTATAACTTCCCACCATATTCAGTTGGTGAAACAGGTATGGTCGGTTCACCAAAACGTCGTGAAATTGGTCATGGGCGCTTAGCTAAGCGTGGTGTTGCAGCTGTAATGCCAAGCAAAGAAGAGTTTCCATATACTGTGCGCGTAGTGTCTGAAATTACTGAATCTAATGGTTCATCTTCAATGGCTTCTGTGTGCGGTGCTTCACTTGCATTAATGGATGCTGGTGTGCCAATCAAATCTTCTGTTGCTGGTATTGCGATGGGACTTGTGAAAGAAGGCGATAATTTTGTTGTTCTATCTGATATTTTGGGTGATGAAGATCACCTTGGCGATATGGATTTTAAAGTAGCCGGTACACGTGAAGGTGTAAGTGCGCTGCAAATGGATATCAAAATTGAGGGTATTACTAAAGAAATTATGCAAATTGCCCTTAATCAAGCTAAAGGTGCACGTTTACATATCTTAGGTGTGATGGAGCAAGCAATTAATAAACCTCGTCAAGAGATCTCTGAATTTGCGCCTCGCATTTATACCATGAATGTCAATCCAGATAAAATTCGCGATATTATTGGTAAAGGTGGGGCAACGATTCGAGCCTTAACGGAAGAAACGGGTACTACGATTGAAATCACTGATGATGGTACAGTAAAAATTGCGGCATCTGATGGTAATAAAGCTAAAGATGCAATGAATCGTATCAATAATTTAGTTGCTGATGTTGAGTTGGGTAAAATTTATACCGGTAAAGTGACACGAATTGTTGATTTTGGTGCTTTTGTATCAATCATTGGTGGTAAAGAAGGTCTTGTGCATGTTTCTCAAATTGCTGATCATCGCGTTGAGAAAGTTTCTGATTACTTGAAAGTTGGACAAGAAGTGAATGTTAAAGTATTAGAAATAGATCGGCAGGGTAGAATTCGTTTAAGCATGAAAGATGCTGTTGAGCCTGCTGCTGATGTCGCACCAATTACTGAATAAAATGTCATTCACTAGGAGTTAAAATGAGACTATTCAACCTGAGAATTATCTGCTTTTTGCTAGCTGTTATTCTTTTATCAGGTTGTTCTAACTCTTTACCTGTACTGGCTGTTCCTGAGCAAGTTTCTTACGAGGATGAATTGAAAATTGCTCAGCTCAGTCAGCAGTTATCACAAAATGATATTGATACCATTACACGTATGCAGCTCATTTTTGAGCGAGGTATTGTCTACGATTCATTAGGTTTTAAAGCTTTTGCATACAGTGATTTTACACATTTGCTAAGCTTTAATCCTGAAATTCCAGATTTGTATAATTTTTTAGGTAATTATGCACTTCGCGATGGTGACTTCGATTCGGCTTTAGCATCGTTTAATACTACCTTAGAGCTTGATCCTGCTTATGCGTATGCCTACTTAAATCGTGCAATTACGTTGTACCGTACTGGGCATTATCAATCAGCAGATCGTGATGCGTTGCAATTTTATCAATATGATGTGAATGAACCCATTCGAATTTTGTGGCTTTATTTGATCGAAAAAGAAATCGATAATAAAGTTGCACAGCATGAGCTACAAAAACGTTATGATCTGCTTAATGATAAAACGATTTATAGTAGCGATATTGTTGCATTTTATTTAGGTAAAATTAATGAATCTAAATTGATGCAAAATCTTCAACAAGGTGTAGAAAGTAATCGGCAATTAGCTGAGCGCCTATGTGAAGCCTACTTTTACTTAGGTAAATATTATCAAAGTAAAGGTGATAATGAGCGTGCCAAAATGTTATTTAAATATGCTTTAGCTAATAATATTTATAACTTTGTTGAACATCAACAGGCACTCTACGAAATGAAGTTACTTGAAGAAAAAGAAAAGTAACAAGGGTCATGCCAGTTTAAAAGTGAAAATATTGTTATAGCGTAGTTCTGATTTGCCAATAATATACTCCTGAATTTTAATGATTTGATTATTTTGCTTTATCTATTTTATGATAAAACGCTAATCATCGTTAAATTTTGCTGAGTAATTATCGATAGTATTAATATTGGCAGTTAGTTATTGGGGTGAGTTGTAAATTTTCAATTTAGTGAGCTGGCATAAATTTATCTATTCTTGGTTTTATTAAATTAGCCATGGCACATTGCCGATATTAAGTTGTGCTTAATATTATTAACAGTGCAAATAACCTGTTTAGATATAATAAAATTTATAAGCGAGTTTACATGACAAAAGAAGTTTCTTTTATTGACCTTGGTTTATCCGAGGATATCCTTAATGCATTAAATGATCTTGGTTTTAGCAAACCATCACCGATTCAAGCTGAATGTATTCCTTTATTGTTAGCAGGTAACGATGTATTAGGAATGGCACAAACTGGCAGTGGTAAAACTGCTGCTTTTTCTATCCCATTTTTAATGAATATAGATGCTAATTTAAAAGTACCACAACTGTTGGTTTTAGCACCAACACGAGAGTTGGCTATTCAAGTTGCCGATGCATTTGCTGAATATGCAAAATATATGAAAGGCATAAAAGTTTTAGCATTATATGGTGGACAACGTTACGATGTACAATTACGCGCTTTAAAACAAGGTCCGCAAATTGTAGTCGGAACACCGGGGCGATTACTGGATCACTTAAACCGTAAAACATTAGATCTGTCTAATCTTAAAGGTTTAGTTCTTGATGAAGCTGACGAAATGTTAAGAATGGGCTTTATTGATGATGTTGAAAGTATCATGGCAACGATTCCTGAAAATCATCAAACAGCACTATTTTCAGCAACAATGCCAGCACCTATTCGTCGCATTACTAAACGGTTTATGCAAAACCCTAAAGAAGTGCAAATTAAAGGAACCAATCAAACCGCACCTGATATTGATCAGAGTTATTGGTTAGTCAGAGGTATGCGTAAAAACGAAGCAATTATTCGTTTTTTAGAAGCTGAAGATTTTGATGCTGCGATTATCTTTGTTAGAACCAAAAGCGCCACGTTAGATGTTGCCGACGTTCTTGAAAAACATGGTTATAGCTGCGCAGCATTAAATGGTGACATGACGCAGCAATTACGAGAGCAAACTCTTGATCGTTTACGTAATGGTCGATTAGATATTTTAATTGCAACCGATGTTGCAGCACGTGGTTTAGATGTTGAACGTATTAGCTTAGTCATCAACTATGATATTACACTTGATTCTGAATCTTATGTTCATCGAATAGGGCGAACCGGTCGCGCAGGTCGAGCTGGACGCGCGATTTTATTTGTCGATAGCCGTGAGCGCCGTTTGCTTAAAAACATTGAACAAACCATTAAAAAATCAATACCAGAAGTCGCATTACCTTCAAAAGAATTGATTGAAAAACGTCGTTTAGCAAAATTTACTGAGCAAGTACAAAAACAGTTAGAAAGTGCTGATCTTAATCAATATCAAGCACTCTTATCACAAATTCAAGCAAGCTGTGATACAGATTTAGAAACGATCGCTACTGCGATTTTAAAAATGGCTCAGGGCGAGCGCCCGTTAATATTACCACCAGATCCAGTGATAAAACCATCTCGTGATAGTCGCGATCGTGATAATCGCAGTGGTGAGCGCCGTTTGCGTGGTGATAATCGTGAAACACCAAAACGTCGAGAACGTCGTGATGTTGGCGATATGGACATGTATCGAATCGAGATTGGTAAAGAGAATGGTGTTGAAGTTCGACATATTGTTGGTGCCATTGCTAATGAAGCTGATATAAGTAGTCGTTATATTGGTAATATCAAACTTTACGAAACTTATTCAACTGTTGAATTACCTAAAGGTATGCCTCAAGACATTCTTAAACACTTCGAAAAGGTAAGAGTGCTTAATCAACCGATGAAAATGAGCTTAGTGAGTAATGCTTCATCTGATAATAGACGTGGTGGACGTAGAAGTAGTAAATCTGAGTCGAATGATAAAGGATTTTCGAAAAAACGAGGTCGCTCGTCAGCACCAAAATTTTAATTAATTTAACCTCTGCCTTAAGGCAGAGGCTTTTCTTCGTTATTTTATTCCTCGCACATTATCACCAGCATTTTTAGGTAGTGTAATAAAATCAATCATAGCAATGATTGTCAGCCCTGCAACCATCAATAAAGCAAATTGAAAGTCTTCAACACTTAACATTGTTTTATTATGATCATGGTAACAAGATGCAATAAATAAGAATAATGCCCCTAGTACAATGCCAAGAACATTATTAAGTTGCTGTGCTAAAGTAGATAAAATATTGGCACTTTGAACTTCACTTTTTTCGATTTCAGAAAAACCTAGTGTATTTAAGGTAGTAAATTGGATTGATCGTGCTCCTCCTGATAGAAAAAGAACGATAATCATAGTAATAATCGAGGTTTGTTCTGTAAAAAATGCACATAAAATAAAACTCGCTGATAACACTATTCCGTTAATAATCAGTATATTTCGAAAACCGAATCGTTCAATTAACGGTGTATTGATCAATTTAAAAAGAATATTACCAACAAATAGCACCAGCAATAAAGCACCTGCTGTTAATGGTGAGTATCCAAATCCAACTTGAAACATCAAAGGTAAAAGAAATGGGGCACTGCTTAAGGCGATTCGGATTAAGGATCCCCCAAAAAACATGGTTCTAAATGTACGTTTAGAAAACGCCTGTAAGCTAATCAGTGGATGTGTGCTGTGAGTTAAGTGATAACATGCCATTGTTAACATTATGCAGCCAAGTAAAACGATTGAAAGGCTTATTCCTATACTCTTTTGTGAATGTGAAATCATTTCAAGTCCATAAACAAAGAGCAATAAACCTGATCCACACAAAATAAAACCAATGCCATCAAATGCGCGTATTTGCGGTAGTTCTTTTGGTAGAAGTTTGAATGCATAAAAAAGGGCAATAAATCCAAGTGGAATATTTAAAACGAAAATCCAATGCCATGTTAGATATTGCGCGAAAAATCCACCAATCACAGGTCCCATGACCGGAGCGATTAATCCTGGCCAGACCAGTATTGATATAGTATTGACTAAATTTTGTTTTTCAGTCCGGCTAAGTACCACCGTGCGGCCAACAGGGACCATTAACGATCCTGCCAATCCTTGGCATAATCTTGCCAGCGTAAACATGGTTAGATTAGTTGAGAGTGCACAGAGTAAAGATGCTAACATAAACAAAACAATCGAGATTGAAAAAATTCGATGTGCAGTAAAACGATTAGCCAGCCAACCACTTGCAGGTAAACCTATGGTAAGGGCTAACATATAGGCACTAATTCCAACTGAGATATCTTGAGGATTAACTGAAAATGATTTTGCGATATTAGGAATAGCGGTAGTAATAACTGTCGCGTCTAAATTTTCCATAAAAAATGTTGCGGCGACTAAAATTGCCATTTTCTGGACGTTACTACGTTGTTGCATAAAAAACACCAATACAAATAAATACTGCAAATATTATATACTACAAAAAGAAAACGCTAAGACAATAATTATTTTTGAGAAATAACCGTGACTTACAAAGGTTATTTTTAAAAAACTTCTATTTTTGATTGATAAAAAACGTTTTTTTATGTCAGTTATTAGGTTGTTAAAAAAATGTTAGAACTTTGCCCTTAAGTTTGATTGAGAGTATACTATGTCAAAACCAAATGATTAATAGAGGTACAGGATGACAGATTCACTAAATAAATGTAAAGCAAATGAAACACCAGCATGTTGTTGTGTTGATGTTGGAACAATTATCGATAATGAGGATTGCACAGCAGAATACGAACACGTTTTTGCGTCAGAATCAGAAGCTCAAGCTAAATTAGTATCATTAACACAAGCTGCAAAAGATGCTGCAACTGAACCCTGTGAAATTAATAGCAGTATCGACAAAGTTGCAGATGGTTTTAAATTAACTGCTAAGTTTACTTTTTGTTGTGGCGCTGAGTGCTTAATTTTTCAATTAAAATTACGTTAATTGTCATTAATGAAAATTTGTATTATGAGACATGGTGAAGCAGGATTTTCTGCTTCATCTGATGCAAGTCGACCACTTACTGCTTATGGCATTGAACAAGCGAATCAAGCCGGTCAATGGCTTCAACAGCAACATTTTAAATTTGACTTAGGTTTAGTGAGTCCATATTTACGAGCAGAGCAAACGTTTGCTCAACTATCCTCTTATATTTCTATTTCAAAAGTAAAAACAGAAAAGCTTTTGGTTCCAGGTGGAAGTGCTGCTTCAATTGCTGATTTTTTAATGACCCTTATATCCCAAGATGTTAAGCAAGTGATTATAGTTTCACACCTTCCATTAGTCGGCTATTTAGTCAATGAGCTTTGCCCTCATATTTCGCCACCGATGTTTCCAACAGCTGCAATTGCATGTATTAACTACTCAATTGGCACCGCAGGAAATCTTGAATGGTTTCATCAAGCGGAGTAAAAAAACTTAATCTTTTTGATTTACCGTTAACCGGACGTACCTTAATTGAAGCCTCGGCCGGAACAGGTAAAACCTATTCACTTGCCTTTATCTATTTGCGATTGTTATTAGGCATAGGCAAAAACAGTTATCCCAACCCACTGAGTATTAATCAAATTTTAGTTGTCACCTTTACTAAAGCGGCAACGCAAGAGCTGCGTTCACGCATTAGAGCAACTATACAAGAACTAAGAACAGGATTACTGCAAGGTAACCATTCAGATCCGATATATCAACAATTGATTGAATTAATTGATGACCGTCAAGCTGCGATTCAAAAACTCACTGAAGCCCAACAATCAATGGATGATGCGGCTATTTATACCATCCATAGTTTTTGTCAGCGAATATTGACTAGTCATGCATTTGAATCGGGTGTACTTTTTGAACAAAAATTAATTACTGATGAGCAGCAATTACACTTACAAGTTACCCAAGATTTTTGGCGTCATTATTTTATTCCCTTAAATAAACCACTTGCTCAGATAGTTTTTGCAACTTGGCAAGATCCAGATGCCTTATTAGCAAGTATTAAACCTTATTTGAGTTTTGATTTTAGCCAAAACACAGATGACAATATCGATCTTGTGAATATTATTAATGATTTTTATCAGCGTAATTTTTACAAAATCGAAATGTTAAAACAGGCTTGGTTAGAATCAGTAAATGAATTAACCGATATCATTATTCTGTCAGGCGTCAGTAAACAATCTTATAGTAATCGTTATTTACCTAATTGGATTGCCAAAGTTTCGGCTTGGTGCCAAACACCGACAACGACGTTTAAGTTACCCGCTGAACTGGAAAAGTTTAGTCAAGCGGTATTAATTGAGAAAACCAAAACCGATAAGACGGCTCCACGACATTTAGTTTTTGAGCAAATAGCACAACTTTATACAAGCCAACTTGATTTACGCAACGAAATTTTGATGCATATTGTTAAAATTATACAAAAAGGCATTTATTATCAGAAGATTAAACGTGCCGAGATGAGTTTTAACGATCTAATTTGGCAACTTAATCGGGCCTTGCAGGCCAAAAATGGTCATCGATTAGCACAAAGTATTGCAAAAAAATATTGTGTTGCTTTAATCGATGAATTTCAAGATACCGATCCTGCACAATATCAAATATTTGATCGTATTTATAATAAGCAGCGACTAGATACAGGTTTATTGTTTATTGGTGATCCCAAACAAGCAATTTATAGCTTTCGTGGCGCTGATATATTTACGTATTTAAAAGCAAAACAGTCGGCAGGCGAAAATAATTTTACCATGTATGTTAATCACCGATCTTCTTCTGAAATGGTAAAGGCTGTAAATCAGTTATTCGCTAATCGTCAACATCCTTTTATTTTTGATCGCATTCCCTTTTTACCTATGGAGAGTGCAACAAGAAATAATCAAAAAACGTTGATAATCAATGATCAAGAGGCAAATGCTTTAACGGCTTATTTATTACCTGAAACTATAACAACTATTACAGATTATCAAGAACATATGGCGATTTGTTGTGCTAAAGAAATTGTTTCATGGTTAACGGATAGTTCAATATTCATCTGTGATAAAGATGGCAAACGCCCTGTGGCAACTAGCGATATTGCAATTTTAGTGCGCACCGGACAAGAGGCTGAAATAATTCAACAAAAACTGGCGATTTATGGGGTTAAAAGCGTTTATTTATCCAATCGAAATAGCGTCTTTTCGTCAACCGAAGCACAGGATGTGCTTTCTGTATTGCAAGCCGTACTCATGCCAGAAAATGAAGCAGCATTACGTTTAGCGCTAATGACTAGGTTATTAGGTCAAACCATGGCAGAACTTGAGCAATTGATTGATGATCAAGATCAGTGGGAAAATTTAGTAGAGGAATTTAAACAATATCAGATTATTTGGCAACACTATGGGGTATTAGTGATGTTACGTCGTTTGATGAAACGGCGACACTTAGCCGAAAATCTTTTAGCTTGCCAGAATGGCGAACGAATATTGACTAACTTCATGCATTTAGGGGAATTATTACAAGCCGCCGCGGATGAGTTAGATAGTTTACCGGCTTTAGTTCGTTGGTTGACTAAACAAATAGTCAATCCCGATTTGAATTTAGACAATCATGAACAACGTTTAGAAAGCGATGAAAATTTGGTCAAAATTATCACGATACATAAATCTAAAGGGTTAGAGTTTCCAATAGTTTGGTTGCCATTTGCGGCTAAATATCGCCCTGCTAATAGCCAATTTTATCACGATAAACATAATGATTATCAGCCAAGCTATGCGTGGTCGTTAACTGATGAAATTAAACAACAAATTGAAGATGAACATCTGGCAGAAGATTTACGATTGCTCTACGTGGCAATGACTCGCTCTGTTTATCATTGTAGTATTGGTTTAGCTTCTTTGAAAAAAAATCAATCAGCGATTAATTATCTTTTAAATGATGATTTAAAATCGATAGCCAAATTTTCAAATTTAATTGAGGTTGAATTACCTATAGTCGGTGAACAGTATATTTCACCAAAAACATCAAATAGCACCTTGTTTGCAAGTGTATTTAAGCGAAAGCTTTCGAGTTGTTGGCGTGTGACAAGTTATACTGAACTTCAAAAGCATAATGGTAGTTCAATATTGAATTATGCTATCTTCGATGATTGGGATGAATCTCAATCAGATAATCAAGCGCAACAGTTAGTGCAATTATATGATATTCATCATTTTCCAAAAGGAGCTTATGTTGGTACGCTTATGCATACAATGATGGAAAATGTTGCAGGGAATAATGTTGCTCAATTATGCGATGAAATGGTAAAAAAACTCAATTTAGACGCAATCTGGATCGATGTTGTAAGTGATTGGATGCAACAGGTGCTTAGCACAAAAATTAATCAGCAAGGGCTTACATTAGCGCAAATATTAAGTGGAAAATGTATTCACGAGCTTCAATTTTATTTACCTATTCGTCAAGCCGTGTCTAGCTTGCAATTGGACTCTTTGTGTAAACAATATGACCCTTTATCTAAACAATGCCCAGAATTAGATTTTGAAACAGTACAAGGTATGTTGAAAGGGTTTATTGATTTAGTGTTTGAATTTGAAGGTAAATATTATATTGTTGATTATAAATCGAACTGGTTAGGTGATTCTGCTGCTTATTATCAAAAGCCCGCATTAGAGCAGGTAATGTGTGAACATCGTTATGAATTACAATATCAACTCTATTGTTTAGCATTACATCGATTTTTAAAAAGTCGTTTAGTCAATTATCAATATCAAGACCATTTTGGTGGGGTGTATTATCTTTTCTTACGGGGTATGCCCGAATACGGGATTTTTTATTGCCAACCAGCAAAACAGTTCATAGAGCAACTTGATCAGTTATTTGACGGGGATAATAACTACAATATTTAATCTGTTAATCTTAGCACTTGATGGTTTGAGCTATTTTTGGGCGTTAAATTTTGCAGATTTTTTTGTTGGCATGTTGTTATCTAAACGAAATACAGAAGGTATCGACTACTACCTTCTGTATTAATTATTGGTAGGTAACCGTTTAATTTTATGAGCATTTAAAAACCAATTGATAACTGTAATACTTTTCGGTTAATAAAAATTCTTTATGGACATTAGGTGTCCAAGAATCATCGCCACCAATTCCCATATGAAATGCATCAATACTGACATAAGCGCTGTCTTGTGGTTGCAATAGATGTCGATGTGATGTTTCCATTAACTGTTTTGTACCATATTGATTAATATTAAATTTAAATTGATGACCCGTAACGGTTAATTGATTGAGTTGTAATTTTTTTACATCGCAACGTAAACCATTTTCACAAGGAAAAATATAAGGCGTGTAGAGTTGGGAAAAAGGTAAACACCAGTCACTAAAGATTGCCGATGTTTTACGATCTGGATAATTTTCGTGTGGACCTAATCCTAACCATTTTACCTGTTTTGGTACCTGTTTTAATTGAAATGTTAACCCTATACGTGCAGGTGGTGGCATATTATTCGCAATATTAACTTGTATAGATAAATTTAAATTACCTTCTTGATCGAAGTGGTGTTGCCATCTGCTTTGAATCACTTTTTGGTTGTCGACAAAATAACCATGTAAAACTTCGATGATAATTTTATTACTTGATTGGCTCACCTCAATGCCTAAGCATTGATGCGTTAAGTCGTAGTAACCAGCTGACTTCCATTTTTCAACCCAAGCATAAGGGTTATTGTCAAAACCACTACTAATACCAATATCATTATCAATTGGTGCACGAATAAATTGATCGGTAAAAGCTGAAGCTAATAACGATTTGTTTCCTTTAAACCATTGTTCTAATTGACCCGTTGTTTTATTCAATTGCCAACGTTGATTTTTATAATTTATGACATATTTATCCTGATTTTCGATTAACTTAAGCGAACTTTTATCTTGATTAAAAGTTAGCGATGGAATAAATGCGTTAGTCAATTTCCACTGTTCCCATGCGACTAGGTGCCCAGCGGCAGACCATGGCGTGGTTTTGCTTTGAATAATTTTGACTGATAAATGCAAATCTTCACAGTTAAAATCATTACCGACGTCATCACACAAAACCATTTTTATTGTGCTATTGGCTTTAATGTCCAGTTTGGTTTTGCTGTATTTTCGTTTTTTACCCTCGACTAATAACTCCCATTGTAAAACCTCATGATTGGTATGATAAAATAAATACTCGCTGGTTATCTCAATTACTAATGGTTTTTGACTTATTAGCTTAAATTGATAAGGTTGCTGTAATTTCTTAGCTTCGATTAAACTAGGATGAGCATTGCGGTCGGGGAACACTAATCCATCTAAGCAAAATTGTCTATCGTGATACGCTTCACCAAAATCCCCGCCATAGGCCCAATAACTTTCCCCCGTTTGAGTTTGACAGCGAATACCATGATCTGCCCATTCCCAAATAAATCCGCCTTGCAAACGAGGGTATTGCCTAAATGCTTGCCAATACTTATAAAATGCACCTAAACTATTACCCATGGCATGCGCATATTCACATAAAATAAGAGGCCTGTGTTCATCAGGCATTGAAATCCATTTTGTTATTGCCCATTTAGGTACTGTTGGATGCGGTTGATCTTGCTCAACACGTGCATACATTGGGCAAATGATATCGGTAGCAGCTGTATTCGCACCACCCCCTTCGTATTGTACAGGTCGCGTTGGATCATTGCTTTTAATCCAAGCATAAAGTGCATCGTGATTAGCACCATGACCAGATTCATTTCCTAATGACCAGATTATAATTGAGGGATGATTTCGATCACGTTGTACCATGCGCGTGACGCGTTCGCTATATGCTGCAAACCAACGAGGATCATCCGATAAACGGGACATAGGAAACATACCATGCGACTCAATATTGGCTTCATCCACTAAATACAGCCCATATTGGTCACAAAGTTCATACCATCTTGGATCATTAGGATAATGACTACATCTAACTGCATTAAAGTTGTGTTGTTTGATGAGTTTTATATCATGCAACATCGCTTGTTCAGTGACGGCATACCCCATATCTGGATAGAATTCATGTCGGTTTGTCCCTTTTATGAGTAGAGCTTTACCATTTAAGCAAAGCTGACCATGTTTGATTTCAACTGTCCGAAAACCGACATTGTAGGCTTCTGATTCTATCAACCCTGTTTGTTTATGGTATAAACTGATAACCACACGATAAAGATTCGGCGTTTCCGCGCTCCATAATTTGGGGCTGGTGACTGGTATATGGCAGTCTAAGCGATCGTGATATCCGCCTTTTTCGTCAACAGCATCAGTACCAATGCTTTGAGAATGCTTAGTTATTAATTTATTTTGTTGCCATAATTCAATATCAACATTGAATAAATCTTTGTTGTCATCAAGATTGACATCAATCTGTAGTGAAAGCGTGGCATTTTGATAAAGTGCATCAAGTTGGGTGTGAATTTTTATGTCTCGTAAATGTGATTTCGGTTTATTTAATAACCAGACTTGGCGAAAAATACCACTTAATCGCCACATATCTTGATCTTCAAGATAACTACCATCGCACCACTTTAATACTAATACCGCAATGCGATTTTCACCGGCCTTTAAAAAAGGTGTTAAATCAAATTCTGCCGCAATACGACTATCTTGAGAGTAGCCAACCCATTGACCATTACACCAAAGATGAAACGCTGAGCTGACACCATCGAATATAATTCTGGTATTTCCTTGCGCCAGCCATTGTTGAGTGATATTGACATAGCGAGAATAACAGCCTGTGGGATTTTGTTCCGGTACAAAAGGTGGATTATAAGGAAAAGGATAACGTATATTGGTATAAACCGGTTTATCATAACCCTGCAATTGCCAATTAGACGGAACAGGAATAGTTGTTTTGTCTAACTCTTTTTTTAACCATGATTCTGGTACTTGATTTGGGCTATTGTAATAGCTAAAAAACCAATCGCCATTTAGTGACATAATGGTGTCTGAATTCAGATTGTTTTTAGCGCTCTGTTTATCTCGCCAACTGTGAAATTTAGCATGTGTATCGAGTCTATTCATACTTAACACAGATAAGTTATTCCAATCATGGCAGTTAATTATTTCATTGAAAGAAGGGGTCATATACTCTCCATTTACTGTTCTGTTAACCACTATTTTTTATTGATCGTAGTTAATGACATGATCATTAATTGTTATAAATTATAAGTAATGCGTAATTTAAAACAGTGATCTAGATAACATTTATGTAACCGAATACATCTTTTTTCTAAATGGCTAGATTGGTTTATTTTTTTTATTTGTGATTTTCGATTACATCCCTTTTTGTATATAAATAGATAACTATTACTGTGATATAGGTCACAGCTTAGACATTTAATTTATTTATCACTATTTTTATTTGTTATATTAAAAAACGATAATTATTCTTCAAAGGATTGTTACCGCTGTGTAACGGGCAAAACCTAAAGAATAGCCATAAATAGCTATTCTTTAGGTTTTTTTTTGCCTCGAATTTACGAGGCTTCATTATGTTTTATAAAATAATGAGTAGGTAAATATGAAATATTTAACAAATAAGGTTGTAAAAGTCATAGCCAAACTAAAACAAATTGCGTTAATTACGATGTTAAGTTTATGCTATTTGCCAAATGTTATGGCTGCAACGTCAGAAGAGTTAGAAGCAAGGATAACAATTTTAGAACAGAAGTTACTAGAGATCAGTAAAGACTCAGCGGATTTAAAAAAGCAAGTTGTTGAGTCAAAAAAGCAAATTGCTCAATTAAATAATAATATTCAAAAACAACAAGTCGTTATTAACAATCGACAAAAACAATTAAAAAATCAGACAGCATCACTCACCAATTCTAAAAAATCGGCTAGTTCACCACAAATTCATGTCAATAATAGCGTAAGTGATAATCAAATTGTGTTAGTTAATGATGTTAAAACTTCTTCTGCATCAGGCGAAGATGGTTCTGCAAAAAAATCTTTTACTCTATCTGAATTTAAAGATTATATTAAAGATGAAATTGGATTTTCTTATAACGGTTATTTCCGTGGTGGATGGTCAACATCGAATAATGGTAAACCTAAAAACTATGCTGAAGGTGCGTTAGGTCGATTCGGTAATGAATATGGCGGTTGGTATGATCTTATTTTTAAACAAAAAGTTTATGATCAAGATGGGCGTAGAGTCGATGCTATTGTCATGATTGATGGGAATGTGGCAACCAATAAGGCAGCGGGTTTATTTAATACCCAAGATGATAATATTATGCAATTCTCTGATATTTATTTAGCTACTAAAGGATTTGTGCCTCGTTTCCCTGATGCAACATTATGGATTGGTAAGCACTCTTTACCTTACAACGAAATTCAGATGCTTGACTGGAAAACGCAAAAAACACCTGCTGGTGGTGGGGTAGGGATTGAAAATCTTGCCGTTGGTATTGGTGTACTTGATTTAGCTTTAGTTCGAGCTGATGTGAATGTAAAAAGTAAAAAAGCTGATGTGGTTGGTGTTGATGAAAATGGCAATCAGATTACCAGGCATAAAAAAGAGGACGTTGATCTTAATGAAATCGAATTACGTTATCATAACATTCCATTGTGGAAAGATGCGCTGTTTGGCATAAATGCACGTTATTCAGCACCGAATAAATCCAAAATTCAAGGCAATGTAGAAGTCAAAAATGCATGGCTTGGTAGTTTTGTATTACGTCAGAATGAATTTTTTGCTGGATTCAATCAGTTTACACTACAAGCAGCGACAAATTCGGTTGCTTCACAATTAGCCAACATCAATACTAATAATCCAGAGTTTGCAGCTAATGCTGATAATGATTATATTGGTGAACATACTGGTGGTAAAGCTTATCGCTTGGTTTCTGAAGGTGAAGCTTATTTAGCCGATAATGTTATTGTTGCCCATGCATTGGCACTAACTACGGGTAATGATGTTTATTCTTATGATCTCCATCGTGCTCATACCAATTTTTCTAGTTTTAAATCAGCGGTAAGACCTGCATATATATGGGATACCTATAACCAGAGTGGTGTTGAGCTTGGCTATTTTAGACAGAAAAATAAAGCTAATAATCAAACTTACGTTGAGGAAGGCTATAAAACAACGCTTTATCATTCTTTCAAAGTCGGACAAAGTATTTTATCTTCTAGACCTGATATTCGTTTTTATGTTTCATATATTGAATCATTGCAAAATGATATTAGTAAGTTTGATTTTAATGGTAAGCATCACCAAATTAGTTTTGGGGTACAAACAGAGGTTTGGTTTTAGCTAATATCTTTTAATCGAGAGGGATAATACAATACGATTATCTGAGCTAATAGTATGCATCAAAAATCATTAAGTAAGCTCAGATAAGTGGTGATTATCCTCTATTTTTGATAGTGTTGATAAACTAAGATGTTATTGGTCGTTAATAATCATGTTATTTGATCAAATTGACAGAATAACGTTTAGTTAGCGTAGGTATAAATATATTAACTAAATTAGCGGGTGGCGCTTCACCTTTAGCAAGTTTTAATGCTAATTCAGCCGCTTGTTCTGCCATCGTTTGTAATGGATAACGGATAGTTGTTAATTTAGGGTGCAAGTAGCGAGCAAGAAGTAAATCATCAAAACCTATAATAGAAATCTCGGTTGGAATTTTTATATCATTATCATATAACACTGACATTGCACCAGCGGCCATAGAGTCATTATAACAAGCTATAGCGGTAATTTGACGATTGCGTTCGAGTAATGTCATCATAGCTTGTTCGCCACCGACTTCGTTAGGTGAGGCAAAAGCTATAAGTTTTTCATCAAGCTCTATATTATATTCAGCTAAAGCATCTTTATAGCCTTGCAAACGGTCAGATGCATCTGAGATATCATGGTTTGAACATAAATAACCAATTTTAAGATGGCCATGTTGAATTAAATGCTTTACCGCTAAATAGGAACCATAACGATCGTCGAGTGCAATACACCGTTTTTCAAAGCCGCTCACTACGCGATTGATTAATACCATTCCTGGCACTTGCTGCATTAATTTTTTTAATATACTGTCGGGCAAAACCTTAGCATGAACAACTAATGATGAACAGCGATGTTCGATAAGTTGCGTTATTGCATTATATTCTTGATCATGTTGATGATAGCCATTTCCAATTAATAAAAAATTACCTGTTCGATGAGCTACTTTGTCAACGGTACTTACCATCTCACCAAAAAAAGGGTCGGAAACATCGGCAACAACAATGCCTATGGTATTTGAATTTTGTTGGGATAACGCGCGAGCATTGGCATCAGGATAGTAATTTAATTTTTCCATAGCTTTTTTTACAATTTCACGTGTATTTTCGCTAACATTGTTTGCATTATTAATAACACGAGATACTGTTGCCACTGAAACTTTGGCTAATCGTGCAACATCTTTTATTGTCGCCATAAAACTACCTTTTAATTGATTACTACTAATTATTTATATCCATATTTGATACTTTATGTTTGTCCATATAGAGTTTCGTAAGATTACCAATGATTCAAGCAAAAGGGCTCGCAGTTTGGGAGAAATCCTGTACTTAAAATCTTTAAGTGAATTCAGTATGTAATACTCTGAATATATGAGCCAACGCATTATAATACGAGAAAATTTTGCTTTTGCCAATTGCTCTCTGGTTTGTCGAATCGATTCAGTTTAAATATATTAATTAAGAGGGATTTGTGCTGTTGAAATCCCTCTTGAATTGCTAAAAAATCAAGCCTCTTTGCTAAACAATTTATACCGATGTGATCTTGATTAGCATTGCAGTTGCAGGATCTAGTACTGGTAGGGGTAAACCAATATTCATTAACCAATCGCCCGATAACGTTGTGCTTTTTACCATCCAATTAGGTAGGGCTTTCATGACATGTCCATTCACTTTAGGATCAATATTATTAGGCATGTCAAGAATCTCAATGTGATAATCTTTATCTGGTAATAAACCCGCTAAACGTAAATTACCACTCAAAGCATAAGTCGGTAAAATAAGTTGTGCAATTATAAAAGCGGCCTCGGTTTGGTCTTGGCTAACCACACCATAACTTTGCATGGCTTGATTATCATCAACATCTAACCGAATAAAATTGCCCGAATGGAGCAATGAACGTAATTGTTTATGTAATTTTATATAATTAGCAAATGATAGTTTTTCTTGTTGTGATTCTTTTACAGGATCGAGTTCTACCCCCATATGGCCAAATAGTGCAGTTAAACCACGTAAATTCATATCAATTTGCCTATATGTGGTATGACATAGCGCTCCACCAATATGGGCTCCTATTACTTCTGGTGGGAAAAAATAACTCATGCCGCGTTGAATTATTTGCCTATCTAAAGCATCGTTGGAATCCGATGCCCAAAAACGTTGAGTACGTTTTAATATTTCATAATCAATGCGACCACCGCCAGATGAGCAAGATTCAATTTCGACATTCGGGAATTTTTTTTGCAAAATATCAAGTAACCGATAAACAGCTTTAGTTTGGCCAACTATAGCCGGATGACCATTATGACCCGCTTGTACGATTTCTCTATTCATATCCCATTTTATGTAGTCTATGTCGTAACTTCCAAGTAACCAGGTTAATCTTTCGAGCAAATAGTCAAAAACATTTGGATTTTGTAAGTCTAGTACATATTGATGACGACCTTCAGGTTGTTGATAACCTTGAAGTTCTAATAGCCAGTCAGGATGGGCACGATATAGATTAGAGTTTTTGTTAATCATTTCAGGTTCAACCCAGATACCAAATTCCATACCAAGGTCTTTAACATGTTTAATGACTGGTTCTAAACCATTTGGATATTTGCGCTCATCAAGATACCAATCGCCCAAGCCTTGATAGTCATCATCGCGATGACCAAACCAGCCATCATCAATAATGAAACGTTCAACACCTATTTGAGCTGCTTGTGTTGCCATTTTCATAATATAATCGGGATTATGATCAAAAAAGATGCCTTCCCAAGTATTAAGATGAACAGGGCGTGGTTTATGAGCAGAAAACTTAATAATATTGGTTCGTAAGAATTGATGAAAGTGCTGACTCATTTTATTTAAACCTTGATCACTATAGGTTGCATATAACCATGGTGTACTTACTGTTTCTCCTTTAGCTAAAGATATTTCGCCCGCCAGGTAAAGTGCTTCGGCTTGAATAAAACGTTTTCCATTGCTTTTGACGGCTACCTGTATGCGGTGGTTTCCGCTCCAACCTAAATGGATACCCCATACTTCTCCTGTTTGTTCCTTAAAACCACTTGTACCGACAATCATGCCAGGAAAATATTCATGTGAAGTTCTTCCTCGGCGATTCTCTTGTAAGTATCCGCAATGTTCAATTTTAGTGCGATGTGGAAAAAATTCTTTAATCCAACGACCATTAAATGCCATTAATTCCTGCGCCCGTTCAGGTATAGGTAAGGATACTGACAAACGATTCACTTGATAAGGCTGCTCTGCTAAATTGGTTAGGCTATTTTGACATTGCAAAACACCACTTTCATCTAAAATGAGTTGGCTAGTTAAACGAAGCTTGGCAATATCATCTTCACTAATAATAGTAATATTGTTATTGTTTTTTTTGACTTCTTTAGTGATAAATACTGGAGACCAATCTTTGCCATTCCGATGTCCTTCAAGCCCGGGTGTACTAAAGTTACCTAACCCTTCTTCAGGACAAAGTGTGAATGGAACATCAATATCTAGGCGTGAATTAGGTATGGCAGGGTTAAGCATATCGATAGAATTGATATTTAAATTTTGTAATCGTTTTCCAAAATAACAGATTTCAGCATAAGGTTGCGTGCGTAAAATTATATCTAAGTTATTATTGCCAAGATGGTAATTCATGTTTTCTCCAAAATTGATTACTAAAACAATTCTTATACAGTAATGATAATTTAATTAGAAGGATATTATTAATTTTTTGTTTTGTGATTAAGATCTCATAAAATGTAATCGTTTTCATTTTTTGGGTTATTAACTTCATTCAAGTAAGATATATTATGAAATGATTATGCGAAAAATTCATTTTTTATGCTATTATGAACCAATGTTGGGTGAATAGATTAAATATCATGAAAAAACATAATATTATTGCTGTCGTTTCTTTTTTAAGTTGTGCTTTTAACGCTTATGGTGTAGATAAATATATCACCGATGATGTTGATGTTTACTTGCGTCGAGGTCCGGGGGCACAATATGCTTATTCAAATTCAGCAAAAGCGGGCGAAAAAGTCATTGAACTTGAAAAAAATAGCGATGGTAAATATACCAAAATTCAAGTCAATAATGGTAGTGTTGCATGGATTGAAACAAGTAAACTTAACGATCAACCGAGTTGCAAAGAGCGACTGCCTTCTCTCGAATCTGAACTTGCCCAGTACAAAAGTAAAGCTGATAATGCCGATCAGTCTCAACAAGATGTGGCTAATCAATATGTGCAAAAATTACAAGATGCAAACACTTTAATTGAGTCTTTACAAAATAAAAATACTGAGCTTGAAAACAAACTTAAGCAGCAAAATAGTCAACTTGAGTCAATGCTCAATCAAGTGGATGATAAACGCCGTGATCTGATTATCACTTGGTTCACCTATGGCGGACTCGTTGCTGGTGGAGGCTTAATTTTAGGTTTAATTTTACCATTAATTATGCCACGCCGTAGAAAAGATCGTTGGATGCGTTAAATGTCAAAGATCTATCTTGTCGGCGGCAGTGTTCGGGATAGATTATTAGGATTACCTGTAGTCGATCATGATTGGGTTGTTGTTGGTGCAACACCCGATCAGCTCCTTGCTTTAGGTTACCAACAAGTTGGTAAAGATTTTCCTGTATTTTTACATCCTACTACTAAAGAAGAATATGCACTAGCGCGTACTGAACGAAAGTCAGGTAACGGTTATACTGGTTTTATTTGTGATTTTGGGTCAAATATCACGTTAGAGCAAGATCTTATTCGTCGCGACTTAACAATTAATGCGATAGCGATGGATGAGCAAGGGCATATTGTCGATCCTTATAATGGTGTAAGTGATCTCCATAATAAAATACTACGTCATGTATCTTTGGCTTTTCGGGAAGATCCTTTAAGGATATTACGCATTGCTCGCTTTGCTGCTCGCTATCACCATTTGGGATTTAAAATAGCGCCAGAAACGTTAATTTTGATGAAAGAAATGGTTGATGCTGGCGAGGTGTTATATTTAACGCCTGAACGCATTTGGAAAGAGACAGAAAAAGCATTATCGACTCAGCATCCACACATTTATTTTCAAGTACTCAACCAATGTGGTGCGCTTGCTGTGTTATTTCCGCAATTAATATTGTCACAAAATGTTGTTGATGCGTTAGCTAGATCTGTTGAGTTAACTGCGCTATTAACGGTTCGTTTTGCAATATTATGTGCCCAGATGCCGACTAAGCGAAGTGTTGAATTGTTATGTCAAAAAATAAAATCACCTACAAGTTTTTTGAAGATAGCTGTTATGGTTCAGCAATATGGTAAAGTTGTTGAAGATATAAAGCAGTTGACGGCAGAGCAAATTATCCATTTACTAAATAGTATTGACGTTTGGCGTAATCCCCAACACCTTGAACAATTAATTATTGCAAGCCATGCTTATTGTAAACAAGAACCATTTTTGCAAGCTCAATACTTAAATGAAGCTTATAATGTTGCCAATAGTGTTAACGTGCAAAATATTATTGCAGATGGTTTTGTTGGTAAAGCTATTTATAATGAATTACAAAAAAGGCGAATTGAAGCGTTATTAAACTGGATTTGATTGCATCTTAATCAATCGTCATTTTTTTTCAAAATATCTAAAAAAAAGGGTTGACGATTTGGCTTAAGACAAGCATAATGCGCCTCGCAGTGTTGGTTATGACGTTGCGAATGAGATGGCTACGTAGCTCAGTTGGTTAGAGCACATCACTCATAATGATGGGGTCACAGGTTCGAATCCCGTCGTAGCCACCATTAAGGTTAAGTAATACTTTTACCGGAAGTATACAGTGCGGGTGTGGCGAAATTGGTAGACGCACCAGATTTAGGTTCTGGCGCCGCAAGGTGTGTGAGTTCAAGTCTCTCCACCCGCACCATTTTAATCTTAGTATCTATCCTTTATTGGGGTATAGCCAAGCGGTAAGGCAGCGGGTTTTGATCCCGCCACTCCCAGGTTCGAATCCTGGTACCCCAGCCATTCCAATCTGCATATTTTTGATATTTCACTCTTTTGTATTTTATTGTTAATCATATCGATTTCTAAATTATTCATATGCGGGTATGGCGGAATTGGTAGACGCGCTAGATTCAGGTTCTAGTTCCGAAAGGTGTGCGAGTTCAAATCTCACTACCCGTACCAGATATCATTTTCACACTATAGTGGGGTATAGCCAAGCGGTAAGGCAGCGGATTCTGATTCCGCCATTCCAAGGTTCGAATCCTTGTACCCCAGCCACTAAATTTTTATAAAACAATGAGTTAAACGTATATAATTGCATGGTTAATTATAGCAACTATAGCTTATGGCGGTAAAATGACGGTGGGCTTTCTTGGTCAGAAAAAAGACCGGAATAACCGGCCTTGTTTATTAGCTTTTAAAGAAAGTCAATTCCACACATTGAAGCCGCACGTAAAAAACGAATAATACCTTTATCGGGAATGCACGGCAATTTTCATACCATCTTTTTCCGCAACTAGCTTATGAATTGATTCATCTTTATTACAATATACCGCGATTAAAATACCGTTAAGAGCCATTCTTGAAATGTAATGTGAAAATTTAAATTTTTTTTAATTGTTTACCTTTTTACACCCCAGAATCTGCCGAGTTGTTTCTTAACTCTGGATATATAATATAATGGGGAGGTTATTAGTCAGCAATTATTTTAATTTTTTAATTTTTCTTTTAAAAGTTTTAGACCTTCAAATATTGCCGCTTTCTGGGTACCACAAATTGCCGCCAACTCTTTTAATAGTGAGCTCTCATCTTCTGTTAAATATGTACCAGCCAGTCGAGGACGCCCCGCATTCCTGTCTCTATATGCTTGCTCATTTTTGCGTTGTCTTTCTCTATTCATAATTTAACTCCGAATCTATATTGATATAGCAATCGTCCCCCACTTTTGATTGAAAGCGATATACATTAATTTTTTTACTATTACATGTCATTAGTAGCAAATGTTTATTATCAAAATCTTGATTGTATAATTGCCAAAATGCCATTTTTGCAACATCAAAATTAGTCGTATTTGTACGAGTGTGAAGGAGTATTTCACTGCCCCCTTTTCGTTGTTTTATCACATAAATTCTATATGTTTTTAAATTCTCAGGTGATGCCATCCTCTGCCCCTTAAATCATTGTATGTATCTGTTGTGCTACGATATTTGTGCCCCAGCAATACTTGTATATTAACTCCCTGATCTCGGTATAATCGTTCTGCTAGTGAGCGTATTTCAAAAAAATTGGCGGGTCATAGTCTTCCCAATATTTTGCGGGGAAAATTGTATCACATAATTTACACAAATTACGATTAAGCCGCCAGTATTGGACCGGCTTACCATTTACTTCGATAAAGCATTCATTGCCGCCACAATTCAAAATCGCATCTTCAATGCACATATTAACTACATTTAAAGTTAAATTCGGCGGTAACGCAATTTTTGCTCCGTGTTTGATCAATTTTTTTTCGCCATATGTAGTAGTCACATATTTACGCCCTTTCGTTTGATGAATAAATAAATGATTATTTCGAACAAAAAAATCTTTTTTATTATTCCCCAGCGCAAAGCGCAGTATGTGCGAATTGTCAGTTTAAGCCGAAAGTTAACTGTGTAACTTAATAAGTTGTAGTGAGCCTGGGCACCACTTTTATAAATTGGTAATAGCATCGTTAATATTGGGCTATAGAGCTTGATATTTAAATGTCTGGATTTTATTTTCTATCTTGTGTAATTCTTAAGAATGCTATTTATCGGCTAACTGTTGCAAGCTTGATTGGTTACTCGGTAAGGTTAATCAATAATAAATGGGTCATCCATTCAAGTTCATATGGTTGCCGGCAACAATTTTCTGTCGAATTAGAGTTTTTTCAAGCAAATTGCTGGAGTATCACTTGAATCAGTTACAGTGAAATTTCAATTATCAATTGTTTGTTAAGATCAGCGGTTGAATGAGGTACAAACAAAATTAACTGAGTTATTCTTTCGATTGAATTTTAATAATTGATAATATTGGTTCATTATCATAGTGTATCAAAATAAATAAAGTTTCTTTTATTATGGTTGAGTGCTGTATTGAATTAGCGTGGTTCAAGAGTGGCAAAAGTAGGGCATATCTCGTTAAATAAATGGTTTGTTTGGACATCTAAAGTTGAAGTGAAATTAAACAATACATAAATTAACTTATAAAGCGAACTGTATTGTCTTATCTTTAATTTAAAAAGCTAAATAAAGGATTGTGAAATAGGCTCAAATCAATTAAGTGTTTGGATTGTGTAATAAAGAGGGAATAAAATCTGTTAATAAAAAATAAGTTTTCGATTTGTTAGAATATAAAGATATTGATATTTTGATAGTTATTTTTATCATTAGATGTATTCCACATGCATAATTTATATAGCATGTGGAATACGTATAAACTATAACGTATTATTTATATAAGTTTACATATACAGTTTGTGAAGTGCCTTTTGTATTTGCAGATACTTCTTTCACATAATAGAAATGTGCACCATTAGCAATTGCTTGTTTTTGAGCAGCAGCACTGATTTCAGCTGTATTGTTGAATGAACCATGGAAACTAATAGTGTCATATGGTTTCATTTTTTTGAATGCATCGCTGCTGATTTCGTAAGCGTCTTCACCTTCAATTGCTTTAGTCACGATGAAATCTCTTGCTACAGCATCTTTTTTGTATAATGCAACATCAATATCTTGTGCTTGATTTTTTACATCAGCAGGTGCAATTGAATACACATAGAAAGCATATGCATTTTTTTCTGCTGCTAATTTACTTGCTGCATTCATAATATCTGAAGTGTTGTTGTAATTACCTTTAAATTTAATCACTTCAAATGGTAAGTAGTAAAGTGCTTTCGCACGAGGATAAACAACAACACCATTTTGAGTCACTTCTTCTTTTTTAACTGCAACAGGTTCTTTTGATTGATAAATATCAGCATAAACGATTGCTTGATCAGCTGAATCACTAGTTGTTGCACTTTCAATTGATTTAATATGATAATATTTAGCGCCTGCTTCATCAGCTGCACGAGAAATATCACTTGCCGCATTATCTGCTTGTAAATATTTACCTGTTACTGAGATTTCTTTAAGTGGGATTAAATTACTGCTTTCTTTAGCTGTTAGTGGTTCTGCTGCATACAAGCTTGCAACTGGTAGTGATAACAATAGTGCTAATGCAACAGATGATTTTTTAAAACGTTTCATGATAATTTCCTTCATTTTTATTTATTGAAATTAGAATTAAATTTAACGCTTTTTTTAATTTGTAAATTCATGGCATAACTTATAGAGCAAATGGAATATCACGTACTCTACGGTATAATGCCTTAATCTACTTATTACTAAATGCGTTTAGACATAAAGCTTTTTCACTGAATAATTATAAAATAGCTTTTTTCTTTCCTATATATGTATGAATTTTAAGATAATTCTCAAGATATTTATAGTGGAAAATAAAACTTCATAGCACTTTTTGCTAAAAATGCAACAAATTGCTAACAATAGTTAATTTAAAACGATACAACAACTTTTTGAATTACTTGGTTATTTTTGAAATTTAAACAACTACCTGAATTTGATGAATAAAGTTATTCAATATTTGAGCTGTTAATCCCCAAATAATATAATTATTATATTGGTAAAAGTAAACTAAATGTTCTGATCTTTTCTGCCATTTTTGAGGGCGATTAGGCAATAAATGAAAAGGAAAGTCTTTGCCAAGTTTATGGCCAACTTCAACGGTAGCTTGGCTAGGACTGTTGTTGATAAACCAATTAAGCGGTACGGTAAAAACTTCTTCAACTTCATCAGGATTAAGGATAAAGTTATCTATAGATTTGATTTCACCGACAAAAGGGTAAATAGTCATAGCAAAATTTGTGATAAATTTAGGTAATTGTCCTAAAATAGTTATTTGTGTGGGTAAAATACCTAATTCTTCGCAAGTTTCACGTTTGGCTGTATATTCTGGATTACTATCGTCTACCTCTACTCGCCCACCTGGAAAGCAAATATCACCAGGTTGCCATTTCAATGTTTTCGAGCGGACTTGAAACAGTAAATGCAATTGATTATTGACCTTAACAAGCGGTATTAAAACTGCTGCTTTTTGATTCATTTCGTTTGCTATCTTATCTGTTTTCAATAAGTTAGCTATCTGTTCTGTTGTGATCATAATATTTATTTAGTTTTGTTTTTAAATTTACGCTGTATTTACGTTATAATATGAACATGGTAGATTGAAGTTGTTTGTTAGTAGTACACGTGGTTCACCTTGATAATGTCATGCAATATTATATTAACAACATAAAAAAAGAACTTAAAGATCTTGCTTTACTAAAACATAAAAGAGCACTCGATGGTATGTCCTTAGAGTTCCAACGTGTTTTTACATTGTTGCCTGCGCTTTTTCATTTTCATCATCCGGCTTTGCCTGGCTATTTAAACGAAGATACCCCGATGGGCATTGCTTGTTATCAAGCTTCTGATGAAGTTTTTGCTCAGTTAAAAAATGAATTTAATTTTAATCTTCCACAAGCATTTAATAAGGCAGATATTTCCGCATTATATTCAATGGGCAGTACTTGCTCTATCGGCCAGTCAGTAACGTCAGATCTTGATATTTGGATTTGTATTGAAAATAATTTATCGGCAGTTAGAAAATCGTCATTACAAAAAAAATGCCGATTGATTGAACAATGGGCAAAAGAGCTTGGAATAAAATTAACATTATTTGTTGTTGATGTAGATCGTTTTATTAATCAACATCATGAATGTTTAATGGGCGAAAACTGTGGTTCTGCTCAACATATTTTATTATTGGAAGAGTTTTATCGATCAGCTAATTTACTTGCAGGCAAACTATTATTGTGGTTTGCTGTGCCCGCAAATTTAACCGTGAATAATACAACCTATCCTAGCTATGAAAAATGTATTGAAGCGTTAGTTGAACAAAAAATAATTGAACGTGATCAATGGATCGATTTTGGACCTTTAACTGGGCTATCGGCAGAAGAATATTTTGGCGCCAGCTTGTGGCAACTTTATAAAAGTATTGATTCACCTTTTAAAGCGGTATTAAAGACATTATTACTTGAAGCCTATTCGTGGATATATCCAGAAAACAAACCTATTGCTTATCAAATGCGCGATTTGATACAAACATTTAAAAGCGATGAAGGGTGTTATCTTGATTCTTACTATATGCTATTGCAACGAATCAGTAACTATCTAATTGAAATTAAAGATTTCTCGAGATTAAAATTAGTAAGAACGTGTTTTTACCTAAAAGTTAATGAAAAATTATCTATTGCAAATTCTACGCTATCGTGGCGTCGTAAAGTACTTGAAGATTTGGTAAAGCAATGGAAATGGGATAAATCATGTTTTGCTAAACTCGATACCAGCGATACTTGGAAAATAGAACAAGTTCGTGAAATACATGAAGTTTTACTGCAAACTATGATGACGGGGTATCGTAACTTACTTAATTTTGGTCGCCGTAATAATTTGGATTCTTTAATTAGTCCCCAAGACTTAGCAATATTAACACGTAAATTGTATGCTTCATTTGAAGTATTACCGGGTAAAATAACCACATTAAAGCTTAACATTTCTCATAATTTACAAGAAGAGGCGTTAACCTTTATTCATGTTAAAGAAGATAGAATAAATCGAGCTGGTTGGTATGTTTATAAACAAAAACCAATATTGGATCAAATTATTGGTCACCAATATTTAGAATATAGTAAGTATTTAGTTAAGCTGGTAAGTTGGTGTTACTTTAATCGTTTAATCTCAGACTCTACTGAATTTTATTATCACGATGGCGAGGATCGGGATAAAGCAAAAATAACCAAATTTATTGATGACCTAAAAGAATATTTTCCTATTGATGTGCCAGCAGCAACCGAAGAGCAATTGTATGGCCCATGTGAAATCCGACATTTAGCGATCATCTTGAATTTAGAAAATGATCCAACTACTCAATGTGAATTAGACCATGAAATTAATACTAATATATTAAATTATGGTAAAAAAGAGTTAAGTTTAGTGGGATCGGTTGATTTGCTTTATCGCAACTCATGGAATGAAATTCGCGTTTTGCACTTTAGTGGTACATTATGTGTCCTTGAAGCCATAAAAGCATTACTAAACCGAATGCATAAAGATGCGGATTTACCCAATTCAATGGAAATTTTTTGTTACAGTAAATATTTTAGTGTTGAAATTAAAAAACAGATTAAAAAATTAATGGATGACTGTGTCGAATTACGTTTGACTACCACTATCAATAATTCGACTCAAGTTAAACCATTAAGAATTGATGGAGCATCTTGGTATTTATTTTTTGAACGTTTAGGTGTTTCATTCCATCAATTTGAAAATGCTATCGACTTTTATGGTGCGGTATCGAATAACAAAGTTCAAGGTAGGCCTTTAAACATTTTAGATGAAACCAATGAACTCCCAAAAGAAATTGACAGTGTAGCTTATCAAGGCATCATACAATTCTTTTTTGAAGATACCCAAACAGGTTTTGATCTGTATATTTTAAATGAACATAATCAGATCGAGATCTATCGCAATTGTAATGGTAATAAAGAAAATATGGTCAAAGCAATCAACGATTTTTATGTTTTGTCTGATGATCGCTTTACTTTTACTACAAGCAGCTCTGTTAATTTTAATCTTCCGCAATTCTATCAAATTACCTACAGTGATAATGGGGATCGTGAGATCTTTTTATTAAATTAATCGATCTCAATTAAAAATTAATGTAAAAAAATTTGAGAAACACATTACGTTTTAGTATAAAAAAGAGTAAAAAAGTAATTTTAATAGGTAAATTTTTAAAATTTCTATTAAAATGTGGGAACTTTTTTTAAATTTAAGAATCTAACTGTTTGTAAGCGCAATTTTGGGCCACATAGCAGTTATTAACATAATGAGGAATGGCCTGTAATGGGGGAGAAAGTAACAGACCAAGTATTAGTTGATCGTGTATTAAACGGAGATAAAAATGCGTTCAATTTGCTTGTACTACGTTATCAAAATAAACTCGCTCATTTGGTTTCTCGCTATGTTTTAGCTTCAGAAATACCTGATGTTGTGCAAGAAACTTTTATTAAGGCTTATCGATCGTTAAGTCTATTTAAAGGTGAAAGTATATTTTATACGTGGTTGTATCGAATAGCAGTCAATACAGCAAAAAATTATTTAATTTCTCAAGGACGACGTCCTCCATCTTCAGATATCGATGCAAGTGAGGCTGAAGGATATGAAGGTGCAGATTCGTTAAGAGATTTGGACAATCCAGAAAGTTTAGTCCTGTCAAAAGAGGTTGAAAAAGTTGTATTTGACGCTATTGAAGCTTTGCCTGATGATTTAAGAACGGCTATTACTTTACGGGAAATAGACGGTTTAAGTTATGAGGAAATTGCTGAAATTATGGATACACCAGTTGGAACAGTGAGATCACGTATTTTTAGAGCGCGTGATATTATTGATGAAAAGATTAAACCATTAATAAATGGTTGAAATGAATTAATAATAAGCAGTGATAAATTTAAGGTATCTATTATGCAAATAGAACAAAAAGAGCAACTTTCATTACTCATGGATGACGAGTTAAACGACGATCACTTCATTGATGCTGTATCAAAAGATGAAAGTTTACAAGCATGTTGGCATCGTTATCACATTGTAAGATCTGCAATGCGTGGTGAATTGCACGATAGTTCATTGACGTTAGATATTTCAAATCAAGTCGCAAAAGCAATCGCTGCTGATAATTTATATTTACCTCTACCAAATCAACCTGATCAAAATAACGTTGATATTCCCAAAGCACAAAATCTTATTTGGCTTCGAATTAAAGATTGCTTAGGTAAAGTAAGTCAGGTTGGACTAGCAGCCTGTGTGACTTTAGCGATTATTGCAGGCGTTCAATATCACCAAGGGCAATCCGATGATTCCAACGGTTCGCCAGTCTTAAATACTGTACCCATTGGGGTAAATGTCGCGCCAGTTGGTGGTATACAACAGCACAATGATCAACAACTAATTGAAAAAAGACAGTATGATAAAATTCGACTGTTGGTCCAAGATTATGAATTGCAAAAAAGGCTCAATGCGTACTAATTTTATATGAATTTTTCATTTTATTTAACTAAGTGCAAAATCAAACAGAGTATAATGATTATTGTTACTCTGTTTTTTATGTTGTTTGCATTATCTGTTTTTGCTGCTGATACCGATAAAGCGGTAAATTTGTTAAATAAAATGAGCAAATCTGTCCAAACAAATAGTTATCAAATCCATTTCCTTTCACAAGATAAAGATCAGTATGTCACGACCTTTGAATATAGCCATTTAGGGGCTTTACAAAAAGAGGAGGTCAAAGCGCAATTGCTTTATCTTGAAGGTCCTGCAAAAGAGATTATTTTACACAATAATATTACCAGTTATTTTCAACCTGATAGTGCATCTTTTTCTATTACCAGCCCTCGTATAACCGAAGCCTTCCCTGATGTCATTTATAATGATTTTACTAAACTTACTGATGTATACGAATTTGTGAAGTTAGGTAAAACTAGAACGGCCAATCGCAGTGTACAGCTAATAAAAATGATAGCTAAAGATAAAGATCGCTATAGCTATATTATTTGGATAGATGACAAGAATTTTTTACCGATACGAATCGATTTACTTGATCAAGATGGTGAGATTATCAATCAATTCAAAGTAGTAGATATCGATGAAGACTTTGATCAGAAAAAAATGAAAGATTATATCGATAGCCGTACTTATCCTATCTTATTATCTATTGAAAAACAGAACAATATGTTAGATGCATGGCGATTAGCTTGGTTACCAAAAGGATTTAAAGAAGTTGCTGCTTATAATGTCAATTTTTACAATTCTGATATTGCAACCAAACTTTTTTCGGATGGCGTATTTTCGTTCACAGTAAATGTTTCTTCTGATTCATCAAATCAATCAAACCAGCTTATCCAACAAGGTGGACGTACAATTTTTTCAACAAATATTGGTAACAAAAATATTATTATTATTGGTAACTTGCCTAAAACTACCATTGAGCGAATTGCTCAAAATATTGTTGAGAAATAGCTGCAAACCTTTCGATAAGACTATGCTTAGTGGCTATTAATGTGTAGAATGTTGCTTTTCTATTTTCCGTGATTATCTAATTGCTCTATTATTTGTCAAAACCATTATTGGATAATCAACAGTATATAACTAAAATATAAACTATAATTTATTGATATGAATAAAAATATCCGCAATTTTTCAATTATTGCTCATATTGATCATGGTAAATCGACACTTTCAGATCGTATTATTCAAATTTGTGGTGGTCTTTCTGATCGCGAAATGGCAGCCCAAGTTCTGGATTCGATGGATCTTGAGCGTGAACGAGGTATCACAATTAAAGCACAAAGCGTGACATTAGATTATCATGCTAAAGATGGTCAAACCTATCAGCTTAATTTTATCGATACGCCTGGACATGTTGATTTTTCGTATGAGGTTTCTCGTTCGCTAGCCGCCTGCGAAGGTGCCTTATTGGTTGTCGATGCTGGTCAAGGGGTAGAAGCACAAACCCTTGCTAACTGTTATACCGCTTTAGACATGAACCTGGAAGTTGTCCCGGTACTGAATAAAATTGATTTGCCAGCAGCAGAACCAGAGCGCGTTGCTGCTGAAATTGAAGACATTGTTGGTATTGATGCAAGTAATGCTGTTCGATGTTCAGCCAAAACCGGAGTAGGTGTTGTTGATGTACTTGAACAATTAGTAAAAGATATTCCCCCTCCTGAAGGTGATTCTAATGCACCATTGCAAGCATTGATTATTGACTCATGGTTTGATAACTATTTAGGTGTCGTGTCGTTAATTCGGATTAAAAATGGCGAACTGCACAAAGGTGATAAAATCAAAGTAATGAGTACTGGCATGACATATAATGTCGATCGCCTTGGTATTTTTACACCAAAACAAGTTGATAAAGATTCGCTAAACTGTGGCGAGGTTGGCTGGGTTGTTTGTGCAATCAAAGATATTTTAGGTGCACCAGTTGGTGATACCTTAACCTCCGCCAGAGCTCCAGCGGATAAACCATTACCCGGGTTTAAAAAAGTAAAACCACAAGTTTATGCTGGTTTATTCCCGACAAGTTCTGACGATTACGAAGCATTTCGTGATGCACTCGGTAAATTAAGCTTAAATGATGCGTCATTATTTTATGAACCAGAAAATTCAGGAGCCTTAGGATTTGGTTTTCGTTGTGGTTTCCTTGGGTTATTACACATGGAAATCATTCAAGAACGATTAGAGCGCGAGTATAACCTTGATTTAATTACAACTGCACCAACTGTTGTTTATGAAGTTTTAACCACATCAAATGAAATTGTCTATGTTGATAGCCCAGCTAAGCTACCAGCGGTAAATAATATTCAAGAACTTCGTGAACCGATTGCTGAATGTAATATTTTAGTGCCGCAAACTTACTTAGGAAATGTTATTACCTTATGTGTAGAAAAACGTGGTGTACAAACTAATATGGTTTACCATGGTAATCAAGTTGCACTGACTTATGAAATCCCAATGACTGAAGTTGTATTAGATTTCTTTGATAAATTGAAATCAACTTCGCGTGGATATGCATCATTAGATTATAGTTTTAAACGTTTTCAGGTTGCTGATATGGTCAGACTAGATGTACTGATTAATGGTGAGCGAGTTGATGCGTTAGCTCTAATTACACATAAAGATAATGCACCTTATCGTGGGCGTGAATTAGTTGAAAAGATGAAAGATCTTATTCCTCGTCAGCAATTTGATATTGCTATTCAGGCAGCTATAGGTAATCATGTTATTGCTCGATCAACAGTCAAACAGTTACGCAAAAACGTATTAGCCAAATGTTATGGCGGTGATGTAAGCCGTAAGAAGAAACTTTTACAGAAGCAAAAAGAAGGTAAAAAACGCATGAAGCAGGTAGGTAACGTAGAACTACCGCAAGAAGCATTTTTAGCTATTTTGCATGTAGGAAAAGATTAATTAGTTGAAGAGGTAAAAAAATGGCTGGAATATTTGCCATCATATTAACGTTAGCAACATTTATAACTGGAATCTTTTGGTTTTTAGAAAAATTTAAATGGAAACCAGCAAGACAAAGAAAAGTTGAAGAAGTTCGCCAACAATGCAATGGTGAAGTTGATGGCAAAATACTTGCTGAAGTTGGAAAACCAAATGGCTGGATAGAGACGTTATCCTCATTTTTTCCAGTTTTATTTATTGTATTTGTGATTCGTTCATTTTTATTTGAACCTTTCCAAATACCGTCTGGTTCAATGATGCAAACTTTACTGGTCGGCGATTTTATTGCCGTCCAAAAGTACTCCTATGGACTTAGAGATCCCATCACAAATACAGTATTGATTCCAACTGGCCACCCAAAGCGAGGTGATGTAGCGGTATTTAAACATCCAAATGTTCCACAAATGGATTTAATTAAACGTGTTGTGGGGTTGCCTGGTGATAAAATTGTCTATTCAGTCAATGATAAAAAGATATTTATTTACCCTGCTTGTCAAATAAGTGATCTCAATTGTGTTGGACAAAAAGCTCAGCCGTTAGATTTACATTACACTGAACCCAAACCTAGTGATTGGAAAGAAGTGCACAGAGAAATGAAAGCCAACCCGAATTTTTATACGCTAGAACAATATGCAAAGCAAGATATTGTCAATTCACGATCTGTGGTATCGCTTGATATGAAAATACAACAAGAAACGTTGGGCGAGCAACCTCACGATATTTTAACCACTCAAGGTTCACAAGAAGATCCAAATTATTTTTACCATCAAGAAGGTCAACCTATTGCGACATGGGTTGTCCCACAAGGGCACTATTTTATGATGGGGGATAACCGTGATAACAGTGGTGATAGCCGTTACTTTGGTTTTGTACCCGAAGAAAACTTTGTTGGACGAGCAACCGCAATTTGGATTAGTTTTGAAAAACAACCTAATGAATGGCCTACCGGTATAAGATTCAGCCGTATTGGTGGTATACATTAATAACAATGATGATGAAAAAATTTAGTCAAATACAACAATCAATTGGTTACCAATTTAACGATTTATCTTTACTTGAATTAGCACTTACTCATCGTAGTGCTAATAAATTACATAATGAACGTTTAGAGTTTCTTGGTGATTCTATTTTAAGTTTTGTTATTGCCGATGAGCTTTATCACCGATTTATCAAACAAGACGAAGGTGATTTAAGTCAAATGCGAGCAAGCTTAGTCTGTGGTCAAACTTTAGCGGAAATTGGTAAAGACTTTAAGTTAGGTGATCATCTTATTTTAGGACAAGGTGAATTAAAAAGCGGTGGATTTCGTCGTGAATCCATCATTTCTGATGCTGTAGAAGCCATAATTGGTGCAATTTACTTAGATAGTGATATTGAAAATATACGTCAATTAATTTTAGCTTGGTACCAAACTCGCTTAACTGAAATTAAACCCGGCATTAAACAAAAAGATGCTAAAACGCGTTTGCAAGAATATTTACAAGGTATTCATCATGAAAGGCCATGTTATTTAATTCTTGAAGTGACTGGTGACAATCATGAACAAGAGTTTTTAATTCAGTGTAAAATTGAAAACGATGATAATCAATATTTAGGGCGCGGTTTAAGTCGCCGTAAGGCGGAACAATCCGCAGCACAACAAGCACTCAATCAATTAGGTATAAAATGACAGAAACGATAGCACATTGTGGTTTTGTTGCCATTGTTGGCCGACCAAATGTAGGTAAATCAACCTTATTAAATCAATTACTTGGCCAAAAAGTCTCAATTACTTCGCGTAAAGCTCAAACTACACGCCATCGAATTATTGGTATTGATACACAAGGCAATGATCAAGTTATTTACATTGATACGCCAGGACTACACATTGAAGAAAAACGCGCAATTAATCGCTTAATGAATCGCGCAGCGAGTAGCTCAATAGGTGATGTTGAACTAGTTATTTTTGTCGTTGAAGGTACGCATTGGAATGATGACGATGAGATGGTTGCTAACAAGTTGAAAGGATGTAAATGTCCGGTTTTACTTGTCATTAATAAAATTGACAATGTTATGGATAAAACGCAACTTTTACCCCATATTCAAGCAATCAGTCAAAAACTTGATTTTCTCGATGTGGTGCCTATTAGTGCTGAAAAAGGGGAAGGTATTGACATTATTAAAAGTATTGTCAAAAAACACCTACCCGAAGGTGAACACCATTTTCCTGAAGACTATATTACCGATCGTTCTCAACGATTTATGGCATCAGAAATTATTCGTGAAAAACTAATGCGATTTTTAGGTGATGAGTTACCTTACTCAGTTACTGTTGAAATTGAACAATTTAAAGTTGATGAACGCAACGGCATGTATCGTATCAATGGCTTAATTTTAGTGGAACGAGATGGCCAAAAGAAAATGGTTATTGGTAATAAGGGCGAAAAAATTAAAAAAATTGGTATTGAAGCGCGCAAAGATATGCAGTCCTTCTTTGATAACAAAGTTCATTTAGAGCTGTGGGTAAAAGTCAAAGCGGGTTGGGCTGATGATGAACGGGCTCTGCGAAGCTTAGGTTATAGTGATGATTAATTAACATCACTTCAAATTAAGTAATTAAACTATTTTTGTTGTTTGATTACTTAATTGATTTGACTGATTTTTATATTGTTTGTCCTTTTTCTATTTTATACGCTAAACACATACTGTTTTTGACTTGTTCTCCATCTAGCCTTTTTAATAAAAGCTCAATTGCAACTTTTCCAATTTCAAAACGGGGTGTGATAACCGTTGCTATTTTTTGTTGATTAGCGCGACCAATTTCTAAACCATGAAAGCCTGCAATAGCAATTTGTTCAGGTACTGCAATATTATATTTTTGGCATTCGAGTAACACGCCAATTGCCATATCATCATTAGTACAAAATATTCCATCAAGGTCGGGATATTGTTCGATAGCTTGGTTAAATAAGCTTTTACCTAAATTAATTGAGGATATTGCATCAGGAATAATCTGCTTTGCCATCAATCCTGATTGTTTCATGGCGCGTTGATAACCATTGTAGCGTTGGCTATCACGGGCACTTGCGATAGAATTAAAGTAGATAATATTTTTTTTGCCTGAAGCTAACATTTGCATTGTCATATCAAAGGCGGCTTGTTCGTTATCAAACCCAACTTGGATATCAAAAAATTGCTGAGTCACATCCATCAATTCAACAACAGGAATATTGGCCGTTTTTAAGTACTGCAAAGTTGTTTTAGTATGGTTTTTTTCCATTAATACCAAGGCATCAATATTATAGGATAGCAAATTGATAATTTTTTCTTCTTCGATTTTTTTATCATAATTATAATTGGTAATAATGGTTTGATAATGGTGCTTTGAGGTAACAGACTCAATTCCTGCTAACACTTCTAAAAATATGTGATTTTTAAATGAAGGAATAACAATACCAATACACCTACTGCGTGAGCCCAACATGATTTGCGGTGCAAGATTAGGAATGTAATTAATTTCTTTTAAAACTTTTGCTATTTTTTCTTTGTTTTTTTCAGAGACTTGTTCTGGATTTCTCAAATAGCGACTAATAGTCATTTTAGTCACGCCGGTCAAATCTGCGATATCTTGTAAACTAATGCGTTTATCTTTCATAACCCTTTATTTTTATAGGTAAACAAGCCAGTTGAATTTAGCCATTTTACCAGTAAAAATAAAAATAAAAAATAAATCCCATTATTGCTGTACTAAATAAGAAGATAATCGTTACTATTATCTTCCTATTTTTTAATGGATAACTACTGTTTAGGGGCTTTCACACTCGCCATTAATATTACTGATAAAATCAATGCAGCTCCCATAAAAACATATGAGGCTCCAGCACTGCCAGTTGCTGCGTTTATCACGCCAACAAGCCAAGCGCCAATAAATGCACCAAGTGCGCCGAAACTGTTAATTAAACCTATAGAAACCCCTGACACATTACTTGGTAATAATTCAGGGATTAATGCAAAAAAAGGACCATAAGGTGCGTACATACACCCAGCAGCAATTGATAATAATATAAAGCAGATCCAAAATTGATCACTTCCTAATATATAAGCGGTAAAAAAAGCGATCGTTGCAATTAATAATAAAGGCCAAACAAAAAGTTTTCGGTTTTGCAATTTATCTGAATAATAAGAGACAATTAACATCATTGTAATTGCAACAAGATATGGAATGGCTGAAAGCCAACCAACAGAGACAATATCGACATTACCGGCAGATTTAATAATTGATGGCATCCACATCATAAAACCGTAAACACCAATGCTCCATAGCGCGTGTACAGCACAAAGCTTAATGACATTTCCAGAACGTAAAGCCTCGCCATAATTGCGCATAGGTTTAATATTTTGTTGTTCTTTGTCCATCACCGCTTTAAAATCTGCTTTTTCTTGATCGGTTAACCAGTTTACTTGTGAAGGTTTATCTCGGACGACTATCCACCAAATTAGCGCCCAAAGGACGGCAGGAAGTCCTTCAATAATAAACATTTCACGCCAACCATAAAGATCGATTAAGTGAGCTGATACAATTGACATCCAAAGCACAGTAACCGGATTACCTAATATTAAAAACGTATTGGCTTTTGAACGCTCAGCTTTAGTAAACCAAGTACTAATGTAGATTAACATAGAAGGCATAACGGCAGCTTCAACAATACCTAAAACAAATCGGATGATCATTAAAGATGCAATATTAGTAACCATACCGGTTAATGCAGCACAACCTCCCCATAAAATTAGGCAAATAAAAATCAATTTTCGTACACTACGTTTAACTGCGTAAATTGATCCAGGGACTTGAAAGAAAAAATAACCTAAAAAAAAGAGGGCACCAATTAGTGATGAGGTACTTTTAGTAATACCAAGATCATTATTAATACCGGCGGCTGCGGCAAAACCATAATTGGCTCGATCTAAGTAAGCTAAACTATAGGTAATAAAAATAATAGGCATCAATCGCCACCAACGAGAGGGGGCTAGTTTATTAGTGATATTCATATTAGTTCTCGTGATTTAATAATAAAGAAAATTGTTCAGTCGGTAAGGAGATATCGAAACCAAATACACGCATTAAATTGATAAAAAAGTGATTTGATAACGATCTCACCGTAAAAAACATCACACCGCAGATAACATTCCGCCATCCACATAAAGAATATGTCCATTGACAAAGTTCGATGCTGCTGACGATAAAAATACCGCTGAACCAATAAGTTCTTCTGGTTTTCCCCAGCGGGCAGCAGGTGTTCGTTGACATAGCCATTTAGTGAATTCTGCATTTTCAACTAATGCTTTACACATTTCGGTATCAAAGTAGCCCGGACCAATACCATTAACTTGAATGTTGTAACGAGCAAGCTCAACACACATACCTTTAACCAGCATTTTTACCGCACCTTTCGATGCCGCATAAGGCGTAATTGTGTCGCGCCCTAATTCGCTTTGCATTGAACAAATATGAATAATTTTGCCTTGCTTGCGAGCAATCATGTGTTTGGCAACTTGCTGTGATACTAAAAACACCGCTTTTTGATTAACATTAATAATGGCGTCCCAATCCGCTTCAGGAAATTCTGTAAATGGATGACGCCGTTGAATACCCGCATTATTGATTAAGATATCGATTGGTCCGATGTTTTGTTCAATATCATCAATTGCTTGTTTAACTGAACTTGAGTTCGTCACATCAAAACCAATACCGACTGCATCAATACCTTGTTGGACTAATTGTGTTGCAGCATTTTTTGCTCTTTCATCGGTAATATCATTGATGATGATACTGGCACCATATTGTCCCAACCCTTTAGCTAATAAATTGCCAATACCTTGAGCCGAACCAGTAATTAAAGCGCGTTTGCCTTTTAAATCGAATAAAGATTGCATATTTTTCTCCCTTTCCATAATAATGTTATGCATAACAGTTACGCATAACATTATTACTAAAAATAAAAAAAATAAAGTGAGCAAAGCCGCAATTGACAGGAAAATCTCAGTTATGTGATCAAGTTCAAATATTATGGTTAAAAATTTTTGATGGCTTTTTAGAAACTTAATACTAAACATCTACCCTTGTTTTATATATAATAACCACTTCACTGACTTGGATGTAGAATATCAACTTCGGAGCCTTTCATGCAGCAGTATCGTCCTATCCGTCGCGCTTTATTAAGTGTTTCTGACAAAACCGGAATCATTGAATTTGCCAAATCATTATCAGCTAGAAAAATAGAACTCCTTTCCACTGGTGGTACCGCTAAATTGCTAATCGAAAATCAAATACCGGTAACGGAAGTATCTGACTATACGGGTTTTCCTGAAATGATGGATGGACGAGTTAAAACGTTACACCCAAAAATTCATGGCGGAATTTTAGGTCGACGTGGCATAGATGATCAAATAATGCAAAATCATCACATCGAACCTATCGATATGGTTGTGGTTAACTTATATCCTTTTGCTCAAACCGTGGCTAAAGCCGATTGTACCTTGCAAGATGCGGTTGAAAATATTGATATTGGTGGACCAACTATGGTGCGATCTGCTGCTAAAAATCACAAAGATGTGGCTATTGTTGTTGATTGTGGTGATTATGCGACAATTATTAATATGCTCGATAAACAGCAAAATTCACTGACTTTCGAATACCGGTTTAATTTGGCGATTAAAGCTTTTGAACATACCGCTAAATATGATGGCATGATTGCTAATTATTTTGGAAGACTGGTGCCACCTTATTATGGTGAAACCGATAAACCTTCTGGTGAATTTTCTCGAACACTCAATCTGCAATTTATTAAGAAACAAGACATGCGTTATGGCGAAAATGCTCATCAAAAAGCGGCTTTTTACATTGAAGAAGATATCCAAGAGTCTTCAATTGCAACCGCTAAACAACTACAAGGTAAAGCACTTTCGTATAACAATATTGCAGATACAGATGCAGCACTTGAATGTGTAAAATCATTTGCTGAACCAGCTTGTGTGATTGTAAAACACGCTAATCCTTGCGGTGTTGCGGTGAGTGATAATATTTTAACCGCGTATTTAAATGCATTTAAAACTGATCCGACGTCGGCATTTGGTGGCATTATCGCTTTTAATCGAACGTTAGATGCTAAAACAGCACAAACTATTGTTGATAAACAATTTGTTGAAGTCATTATTGCGCCATCAGTGACGCAAGAGGCGTTAGCGATTACACAAACTAAGAAAAATGTGCGTGTATTAGAATCCGGAAAATTATCAACATCATCGAAAGCCAGCTTAGATTTTAAACGAGTAAACGGTGGACTTTTGGTGCAAGAGCGTGATTTAGGCACAGTTGATGAAACTCAATTGACTGTAGTAACTAAACGAAAACCAACAGCTAAAGAACTTTCAGATGCACTATTTTGTTGGAAAGTGGCTAAATTTGTTAAATCAAATGCAATTGTTTATGCCAAGGATAATATGACAATTGGTATTGGTGCGGGGCAAATGAGTCGAGTATACTCAGCAAAAATTGCAGGAATTAAAGCGCAAGATGAAAACTTACAAGTTGCAGGTTCCGTTGTTGCCTCTGATGCTTTTTTCCCATTTCGAGATGGCGTTGATGCAGCCGCAGCGGTGGGCGTCACCTGTGTGATTCAGCCGGGTGGATCGATTCGTGACGACGAAGTCATACAGGCAGCAGATGAACATAATATTGCAATGATTTTTACCCATATGCGTCATTTTAGACACTAATAATTGAATAACAAGACAATACAATGTCACGAGAAAAGAGCGTGCTAAACTCAGTTTGCAAAAACTCAAATTTCACCTCGCTTTTTAGCTTAAAGTTTTTAAAGGATCTTTTATGAAAGTTTTAGTCATTGGTAATGGTGGGCGTGAACATGCTCTAGCTTGGAAAGTAGCACAATCACCATTAGTTTCAAAAGTCTTTGTTGCACCCGGCAATGCAGGCACTGCGCTTGAACCGAATTTAGAAAATATTAACATTAAAGCAACGGACGTTGGGGGATTGTTAAATTTTGCACAGCAAGAACACATCGATTTAACCATTGTCGGACCTGAAGCCCCATTAGTGATAGGTGTGGTAGATAGCTTTCAAAAAGCAGGTTTAAAAATTTTTGGTCCGACAAAATCTGCCGCACAATTAGAAGGATCTAAAGCATTTACTAAAGATTTTCTAGCCAGACATCATATACCTACTGCAGAGTATCAAAATTTTACCGAAGTTACTCCGGCCATTGAATATATTCGTCAAAAAGGCGCGCCAATTGTTATTAAAGCCGATGGACTTGCGGCAGGTAAAGGGGTGATTGTTGCAATGACAATAAAAGAAGCTGAAGATGCGGTGCGCGATATGCTAGCGGGAAATGCCTTTGGTGATGCCGGGCACCGAGTTGTCATTGAAGAGTTTTTAGAAGGTGAAGAGGCCAGCTTTATTGTCATGGTTGATGGTAAAAATGTTGAACCTATGGCAACGAGCCAAGATCATAAACGTGTTGGGGATGGTGATGTTGGTTTAAATACTGGTGGTATGGGCGCTTATTCGCCCGCCCCTGTTGTTACTGATGAAGTTTTCAGCCGAGTGATGGATCAAATTATTTACCCGACAATCAATGGTATGGCTGAGGAAGGTAATGTTTATGTTGGCTTTTTATATGCTGGGTTAATGATTGACAAAGAAGGCAACCCTAAAGTCATTGAATTTAATTGTCGATTTGGTGATCCTGAAACGCAACCTATTATGATGCGACTGCAATCTGATTTAGTGGAACTTTGCCTTGCAGCTGTCGAGGGTAAATTAGATACCGTCAAATCGAAATGGGATCCAAGACCAGCATTGGGGGTAGTATTAGCCGCCGGTGGTTATCCTGGTGAATATAATACCCAAGATGTCATTCTTGGTTTACCGACAGAATCAACTCAAGATTGTAAAATATTTCACGCTGGCACCAGTTTAGAAAAAGGACGAGTTTATACCAATGGTGGTCGAGTGCTTTGCGTAACAGCTTTAGGTAATACTGTGCTTGAAGCGCAGAAGCGCGCTTATGAACAAATTAAAGATATTTATTGGCATGGTTGTTTTTATCGTAAAGATATTGGTTATCGGGCAATTGAACGAGAAAAGCTTAACCAATAAATGACACTATACAATGATGGCGCTAATAACAGCGCCATATTTTTAATGTAGGCAAAATAAAAAAACATACTAAAAAAATCATAGTAATAACTTTAAAAAAATCAAATAAAATCAATAGAAACACTTCTATTTTTATTCAGTGAGGTAGGTAAAGATTATTCTTGCCTGATCAATAATGTTCATTTTAAGTTATACCACTCTATGTTATGCTAACAGCAATATTAGATCACCGGATATCCCTTATGATAAAAGATCCCTTCTTTGATCGAGAAGCAGAAAAATATGAATCTCCCATAGCGAGCCGCGAACTTATTTTAGATTATTTAACTAAAGAAGCCAAACCCGCAAGTTTAGAGAAAATTGCGCAGGCTGTTGCAATTAAAAACGAAGAGCAAAAAGTCGCGTTACATCGTCGTTTGCGCGCAATGGAGCGTGATGGACAAGTTGTCTTTACGCGCCGTAAATGCTACGCCTTGCCAGAAAAATTTGCGATGGTTAAAGGCAGTGTCATTGCGCATCGTGATGGGTTTGGTTTTTTGCGTGTAGAAGGTCAGCCTGAGGATTATTTTTTATCGCCGGATCAGATGAAAAAGGTACTGCAAGGTGATGTTATTTTAGCTCAACCTATGGGTAATCAATATCGTGGAAAAACAGAAGCGCGTGTTGTTCGTATTTTAGAACCTCGTAGTAACCAAATTGTCGGACGTTATTTTATTGAACAAGGTGTTGGGTTTGTAGTACCGGATGATAGCCGTTTAAACTTCGATATTTTAATTGCAGGCAAACCTAATCTCACTGTGCGTATGGGCGCAGTGGTGGTGGTTGAGTTGCAAAAACGCCCTGAACGCCGCCAAAAAGCAGTCGGTATTATTAAAGAGGTTCTTGGTGAAATCATGGGGACCAATCTGGCTATCGACATCGCACTACGTAATCATGAAATTCCTTATGAATTACCAAAACCTGTCGAAAAAGAAGTGAGCAAATTTAGCGATCACGTTCCTGAAAGTGCGAAAAAAGGTCGAAAAGACTTACGAGAGCTTCCTTTAGTGACTATCGATGGTGAAGATGCTCGTGATTTTGACGATGCGGTGTATTGTCAAAAAAATCGAGGTGGAGGCTATCGATTATGGGTCGCCATTGCAGATGTTAGTTACTATGTTCGTCCCGGTAAACCACTTGATAAAGAAGCGTGTTTACGTGGTACCTCGGTTTATTTTCCGTCACGTGTTGTGCCAATGTTACCTGAAGCGTTATCTAACGGACTTTGCTCACTTAATCCACAAGTTGATCGGTTATGTTTAGTTTGTGAAATGACGGTATCGAACAAAGGTCGATTAACAAGTTATCAATTTTATGAAGCGGTGATGAATTCGCATGCTCGGCTAACCTATACTAAAGTGGCTAAAATTTTAGAAGGTGATCGCGAGTTACAAGAACATTATCATGATTTAGTCCCTCATCTGGAAAATCTTTACGGGTTATATAATGTGCTCGATAATTCAAGAGTCTTACGTGGTGCGATAGGTTTTGAGTCAGAAGAGCCAAAATTTATTTTTAATGCCGATAAACGTATTGAAAGTATTGAGCTCGTGCAGCGCAATGTTGCCCATAAAATTATTGAAGAGTGCATGATTTTAGCTAATGTAGCAGCGGCCAAATTGGTTATTAAGGCAAACGTGCCTTCACTGTTTCGTGTCCATGATAAACCCGATGAAGATCGCATGAATAATTTGCGAAGTATTTTAAGCGAATTAGGCGTATCACTGGGTGGCGGAACCAATCCTAAATCTAAAGATATTGCCCAATTGATGTTAGCAATTGAAGAACGTCCTGATCATGAAATGCTACAAACGGTGATACTTCGTTCCATGAAGCAGGCTATCTATGATCCCGAAAATCGAGGTCATTTTGGCTTAGCATTAGATGAATATGCGCATTTTACTTCGCCAATTCGTCGCTATCCTGATTTATTATTGCACCGCACGATTAAATGGATTTTAGCCAATGAGCATGATAAAACCAGTAAAACTGGTGGGCACCGATATACTATGAATGAAATGCTCTATTTTGGCGAACATTGCTCCATGACTGAACGGCGAGCTGATGAAGCAGTACGCGATGTTGTTGATTGGCTTAAATGCGATTATATGCAAGATCATGTTGGTGAAGTATTTAATGGCACGATTTCAAGTGTGGTTAATTTTGGCTTTTTTGTTCGTTTAGATGATCTGTTTATTGATGGTTTGGTTCATGTATCCTCGCTAGAAAACGATTATTATATTTTTGATCCATCACGTAATCGTTTAATTGGTGAAAATACTCGTTACAGTTATCGTCTGGGCGATAAAGTTCAAGTTAAAGTCGATAATGTCAATCCAGAAGAGCGTAAAATTGATTTTTCATTGGTAGGCAGCAATAATAAACCAATGCGTCAAGGTAAAACAGCGAAGACTAAATCGAAACAAGAACAGAAAAAGCCAAAAATTGATCGACCTGTTAAGCGCAAAAGTACAAAATCCACCAGTAAAAATAGTGAAAAATCTCAAAGTAAAATTGAAAGTAAACCTAAAAATAAAAACAGTAAACGAGCAAAGTCAAAAACCAGTAATAAACGAAAAAAGAGTAGCAAATAGATGAGTGAAACAGTTTATGGCATTCATGCCATTGAAGCACTGCTTACCCGTGCGCCGGAAAGAATTATTGAAGTATTTATTATCAAAGGTCGAGAAGATAAACGCCTTATTTCACTGGTTCATCAGCTTGAACAGTTAGCTTTACCGGTGAAAATAACTAACCGTCAATGGCTTGATGAAAAATCTAAGAACGGTGTCCATCAAGGTATTTTAGCTATGGTAAAACCTTGTCGAAGTTATCAAGAAAACGATATTCCATTGTTGATGGAACAAGAATTGAATCCTGTTATATTGATTTTAGATGGTGTCACTGATCCGCATAATTTAGGCGCCTGTATACGAACGGCTGATGCTGCTGGCGTTAATTTTATTATTGTGCCTAAAGATCGCTCCGCTTCGCTAAACTCTACAGCACAAAAAGTTGCTTGTGGTGCGGCTGAAAGTGTGCCGGTGGTTAGGGTGACCAATTTAGCGCGTACAATGCGTATGTTGCAAGATGAATATCAAGTTTGGATTGTGGGTACTGCTGGTGAAGCAGATAAAACACTTTATCAAACCAATTTTTTTACTAAACCCACCTCTCTTGCTTTAGTCATGGGCGCAGAAGGAGAAGGCATGCGTCGATTGACGAAAGAACATTGTGACGAACTTGTGAGTATACCGATGGCAGGAATTGTCTCATCGCTAAATGTATCGGTCGCTACTGGCGTTTGTCTGTTCGAAATTGTTCGGCAAAAAGAACAATCACAAGGATGACAATATGTTAGGATTGTTAAAAAAACTCTTGCCCAAAAAACAGCAAAAATCGCTGTCTGAGCGGGATCTTAATGGACGTAACAGAGTTGGTTACCCAACTCTGCAAATTTCACATGAAATTGATAAGCTAGTTAAAACACAGTACCGTCGAATAAAACCGATTGTAAACATGTACAAAGATACGCTGTTTTTTAAATGGGGTCCAAGTGTTATCAATAAAGCGCTAACTGACGAGCAGATAGCAAGTTTATCGGGGCGTAATGTCCAAATGGTCTATTTGCTACTGTTTCGTGACATGCTAAGACACATTTCTGATTATGTGCAAATGAAAAATGTCGTAGAAAATTGGCCAGATATCTTCGCCCAGCAAGTCCTTGATAATTGTAAAATGCTGAGTGATGAAGATGATAATGATATTGCTAAAAAACAACAGCTATTTGCCAATACGCAGCGTTATACTATTGAGATTCCAATCGATGATAAACATTTAGACAATACCGACAAACCCGATTGGACAGTACCACTTGCCGAATTGATTATGGTTTCACCTGATATGATATATAAATGCCATCGACCATTAATGTCGATTATCTTAAAAAAATTAACTAAAAAAAATAAAGCTAAATAATTTTAATCAAGTTAATTCATTTTTTTATAGATATTTGTAACAACGTTTATTATTCAATAATGTTCATGTTATCTGAAAAATAAAAAAGCCGACGTTATTACGTCGGCTTTTCTTGTTTATGAAGTTAATCTTTGATTAAATTAACATCAATACCGAGACCTTTAGCGACACCTTGCCCATAATCGGGATGAACTTTGTAAAAATGTTTTAATTGACGAATTTGTATATTGCGATCAACATTTTTCATCGACCCAACAATATTATCAATTAATAACTGTTTTTGATCTGGTTTCATTAAATTGAATAATGCTCTTGGTTGTGAATAATAATCACCATCAACACGATGATCATGCTTATCCATTGTGCCTGCCGGGACATGCATAGGCGGGTAGGCATATTGTGGTTGCTCTTTAGGTGCACTATCAACGCTATTCGGTTCATAGTTCGGCGCATTATCTGGGCTGTGAAAACGCATTGCGCCATCACGCTGATAATTATGTACCGGACATTTTGGTGCATTTATAGGTAATTGTTGATAATTCGTACCAATTCGATAACGGTGAGCATCGGCATAAGCAAAAACTCGACCTTGTAACATTTTATCCGGAGATAAACCTATTCCTGGTACTATATTACTTGGTTCAAAAGCGGCTTGTTCGACTTCAGCAAAATAATTTTCAGGGTTTCGATTCAGTTCCATTACACCGACTTCGATTAATGGATACTGTTTTTGTGACCAAACTTTAGTCACATCAAAAGGGTTTTCTGGATGTTGATCGGCTTGTTCTTCAGTCATCACTTGCATATAAAGCCGCCATTTTGGATAGTCGCCATTTTCAATCGCCTTGAATAGATCTTCTTGAGCTGAATCAGGATTAGTTCCGTCCATTTCTGAGGCTTTTTTAGGATCAATATTTTTAATTCCTTGTTCAGTTCTGAAATGCCACTTCACCCAAGTTCTTACCCCATCTTTATTGATAAGGCTATAAGTATGACTACCATACCCATGCATATGGCGGTAACCATCAGGAATTCCTCTATCAGAAAATAAAATGGTCACTTGATGAAGTGATTCTGGTGATAAGGACCAAAAATCCCACATCATTTGCGGATCTTTTAGGTTTGTTTTGGGATCACGTTTTTGGGTATGAATAAAATCCGGGAATTTAATTGCATCACGAATAAAAAATACTGGTGTATTGTTGCCAACAATATCCCAGTTACCCTGATCTGTGTAAAATTTTACTGAAAAACCACGTGGATCGCGGGCTGTATCAGAAGAACCACGTTCACCGCCTACGGTTGAAAATCGCACAAAAACAGGTGTTTGTTTTCCAACATTAGCAAATATACTGGCAAATGAATATTTTGTTATATCATTTGTTACTGTAAAAGTACCGTGTGCTCCCGATCCTTTGGCGTGGACTCGACGCTCAGGAATATTTTCGCGATTGAATTGGGCTAGTTTTTCGATAAGTTGGTAATCATCGAGTAATACAGGGCCTCGAGGACCAGCAGTGCGAGAATTTTGATTATCGGCAATTGGTGCGCCGTTGTTGGTGGTTAATACTTTATTTTCTGACATTGCAATACTCCTTTTTAAATATTTATAACGTGCTTTCAAGAATATTTATCTCCATTTGGAATTAAATATTGGCTCAAAAGACAAAAGAATAGGGCGGTAGTGCATGATAAAAAGTTAACGCTAAATTATTATATAGCTAAATTTGGTTTTTATCATAGATAAATAAAATAAATTGATGTTTTTTTGGGTAATAATGCGAATGATTCGTATTTATCCTTTGGGCTTGGTTATCAGTTAAGCATAAATAATTTCTGGCAATCGAACATCCCAAGGTTGATTATTGATTTTTTCGACTTTTTGACAAGCAAAAGCGAGTCCAATAGGTTTAATATTGTATATTGGATAGTTTTCAAGTAGCCTATCATAATAGCCACCGCCCATTCCCATTCGGTATCCTCGTTCATCAAATGCAACCAATGGCGTAAAGATAATATCAAGTTTTTGATACGGTATGACAGTTGAAACGTTTAAAGCCGGTTGTAAAATACCAAACCGATTTTTTAATAAAGGCGTATTTGGGGTGTAGTGTAAAAACAATAAATGTGTTTTCACAAATGGATGAATAATGGGTAAATAAACAGATTTATTTTGTTGCCAGAGGTATTCGATTATTGGTAGCGTATCGATTTCTCCATCAAATGGTAGAAATATCGCTATATTTTGAGCTGAATTAACATCGGCATGATGGGTAATTTTATGATAAATATTTTGCTGGGCAACTTGGCGTTCATGGTGGGATAATTGCCGTCTTTTTTGACGGATAATCTGTCTAATGTTCATCAATTACCACTACAAAGTCAAAACAATGAAAGGCACTCCAAGATGTCGTTAGGGTCGTAACCCTTGAACCCAAGGTTCAAGGTGAACAGCATGTTCCAATTTTTAGGTTTCCTTATCAATAAGGCATACACACCAATTGAAAATCACACCGTTCTAAAGTAAAGAATATCGGCTCAGGGGACTAACCCATATCGCGAACATCTCAGAGATGGGTATAATATTACTAAAATTAACAAATGATACAAGATCGTTTTGATTAAATTTACAATTAAAACCATTAATTGTTGCCATTTAAAGCTGAATCAAGTAATTGTTGTAACATTTTTAATCTATCACTGAATTCATTACTTTTTTCTTTTTCTTTTGTTAGTTCGTAAGAAATATTCAGTGCTGCGGTCATAATGAGTTGTTCACTACTTATTTGTGATGACTTTTCACGTAAATTATTTAAGCGCGCATCTAAGTCTTTTGCGGCATTAGCGAGTGCGTCAACTTCATCAACCGGACAATTAAATTTTAAAGTACGTCCAAAAATTTGAATAGTGACAGCTTTAGTTTCCATATTTAACCTATTGTTTTATAAAATTATTAATTTTTTTGATAATATGTTCACAGTTTAAACCCAGTTCATTGCGAACCTCAGTTTGTGATCCTTGCGCAATAAACTTATCAGGTAACCCAATATTTAAAATATCACATTTTATTTTTTTCGATAATAAAAATTCACAGACGCCACTACCAGCTCCGCCTTTGATACTGTTTTCTTCAACGGTGACCAGTATATTATGTGTTTGGCTAATGTGCAAAAGGACTTTTTCATCCAATGGCTTTACAAAGCGCATATCTATGACTGTAGCATTAATTTGGTTGGCTGCCTGTAAAACTTCAGGCAGTAATGTGCCAAAATTGAGTAAAGCTATGTTTTGCCCTTCACGGCACAATTTTGACTGACCTAACGGTATTGTTTGTAACGGTTTTAATAAAGCACCAATACCTTCACCACGAGGATAACGCACAGCAGCAGGGCCATGATGTAAATAACCGGTATAGAGCATTTGCCGACATTCGTTTTCATCGCTTGGTGTCATAATAACAAAATTGGGTATACAGCGTAAAAAGCTTAGATCAAATGCACCTTGATGTGTTTCACCATCAGCGCCAACAATCCCAGCTCGATCAATAGCAAATAGTACGGGTAAATTTTGAATGGCAACATCATGAATAACTTGATCATAAGCGCGTTGTAAGAATGTTGAGTATATGGCAACTACAGGTTTAAAACCGCTAATTGCAAATCCTGTTGCCAGCGTGACAGCATGTTGTTCTGCAATGGCAACATCAAAAAACTGATCAGGGTATTGATCAGCAAATTTTGTCATGCCTGATCCTTCACCCATAGCTGGCGTTATTGCAACTAGCTGTTTATCATGCTTTGCCATTTCACATAACCAATCACCAAAGACTTGTGAATAAGTTGGGGCAACGTTGTTGGTTTTAGGCAAAGTGCCGTCAACTGGGTTAAATTTAGGGACGCCATGCCATAATGTTGGATCTTGTTCAGCTGGCGCATATCCTTTGCCTTTTTTGGTAATAATATGAAGTAGTTGTGGTCCTTTTAGTTGACGCACTTTTTGCAATGTGAGAACTAAATTTTCAACATCATGCCCATCAACGGGGCCTATATAATTAAAGCCAAGTTCTTCAAATAAAATAGCTGGCGTGACTAATCCTTTTAAATGTTCTTCCGTTTTTTTAAATAACTCTTTAAGTGGTGGAATATTGGCAAGTACTCGCTTACCACTTTCACGAAAAGAGGCATAAGCTTTACTTGATAAAATTTGGGTTAGATGTTGATTAAGCGCACCTGTATTTTCAGAAATTGACATGTCATTATCATTAACAATCACTAACATATCTGGCTTAATATGCCCGGCATGGTTCATGGCTTCAAACGCCATGCCTGCAGTTAATGCTCCATCACCAATAACTGCGGCAACTTTTTGCCCTGATTGTTTTTTTTGCTCGCTAATAGCTATTCCAAGCGCAACACTAATCGATGTAGATGAGTGACCGGTTGTTAATACGTCATATAGACTCTCCTCACGATGAGGAAATGGATGTAATCCATCTTTTTGTCGAATCGTGAGCATCTTATCACGGCGACCAGTTAAAATTTTATGTGGATAAGCTTGATGCCCAACATCCCATATAACCTTATCAAAGGGCGTATAATATACATAATGTAATGCAACAGTTAACTCAATAACACCTAATCCGGATGCAAGATGACCGCTCGATTTGCTAACGCTATCAAGTAAAAATTGTCTTAACTCGCGACAAATTTCGGGTAATTGAGACAAAGGATATCGTCTTAAATCTTCTGGCGAGTTGATGGTTTTTAGTAACGGATAATTATCCAAATTCATTGTCATCATTGAGCTATTGTTTAACTTTTACGATTAATAATAAAATCAGCCAGTTTTTGTAATGGTTGGCTATCATAAGGTATTTGGTTAAGACTATCGATAGCTTGGTCATACAACGTTTGGGTCATTTTTATTGCTGATTGTAGTCCAATTAAAGCGGGATACGTGCTCTTTTCTTGCGCGATATCTGAACCTTGAGGTTTGCCCATAATTGCTTGTTCACCGATTATATCTAAAATATCATCCTGAATTTGAAACGCTAACCCAATTGCTTGAGCATAACTGTCTAACATGGCATAGTAAGGTTTACTGTCTTCTCCACATGCCAACGCACCAAGTCGGACGGCTGCTTTGATTAGTGCACCAGTTTTATAATTGTGTATTTGTTGTAAATGCTCAAGTGTTACCGTTTGATGTTCAGCTTGTAAATCCAGTGACTGTCCAATGCACATGCCATTTAATCCGCTAGCTTTGGCTAATTCAGCAATCATTGAAATTTTAGTTTGGTCATTAATGTGTTGGCTTTCAGAGAGTATAGTGAATGCTAACGTTTGTAAGGCATCGCCGGCTAATATTGCCTGCGCTTGCCCAAATTTTATGTGACAAGTTGGTTTGCCTCGACGTAAATCATCATTATCCATAGCGGGTAAATCGTCATGGATTAACGAATAGGTATGTATTGCTTCAATGGCTGCCGCCGCATCATCAAGCTTAGCGAGTGAACAACTAAACATCTGTCCTGTTAAATAAACTAGAATAGGCCTAATTCGCTTACCCCCTGCTAACAAGCTATAACGCATTGCTTGTTGTAATTCGGAACAAGGAAACTGCGAAATGTAGGCTGCTAAAAACGAATTAATCCGTTCTTGTAATACATTAAGATTATTCATCATGATTAATTGAGAATTCAGACAACTGCGCATCACTATTTTCAGCTAATAATATCTGAATACGTTGCTCTGCTTGTTGTAATTGTTTTTGCCCCGTTCGGGCTAATTTAACCCCTTTTTCAAACTCATTTAATGCTTCATCTAATGGTAAATCACCATTTTCCAGTTGTGAAACAATCGCTTCAAGTTGCTTAAGTGTTTGTTCAAAACTTGGTTCTGTCACTGGTTTTTTTGCCATATGCGCTTCCTTTTTTGCGTAAATGAGTGTACACATAATTTCAATAAGGATAAATAAGGTTATTTTTATGCTGAAATATGTGTTTCCTCTGAAAATTTAATAACATAATAACTCATGGTATTTACAATTTAAGATTATTTGACAATAACAGTTAATCTTCGTTTTCACTATCTACTTCATCTTTCGATATTAAAGCTAGATCAGGATTGATCGGTTTTTTAACTTCGATGCCCATTTCACGAAAACGTTCAATTTGTCCAATTATATTACCACGTCCTTTGGATAGTTTATTTAACGAATTTTGATAAGTTTGCTGAGCTTTATCAAGGCAATTTCCTAAGTTTTCCATATCTTCAATAAAACCACGAACTTTATCATATAATTTACTTGCTTTGTCGGCAATTAATTCAGCATTGCGGTTTTGGTATTCATAGCGCCATAAGTTATGAATCGTACGTAAAGCAACTAATAATGTGGTTGGACTGACTATCATAATATTATTTTTTAAAGCATCGTTAATCAACGCAGGATCATGATCAATGGCCGATAAAAACGCTGGCTCAACAGGAATAAACATTAAAATATAATCTAACGAATTAATTCCATTAAGTTTATGGTAATCTTTTTGGCTTAGTTGTTTTAGGTGATTACGTACAGCGGCTAAATGTTCAGCCATTGATTTACTTTTAATCGTATCATCATCGCTATTGAAATAACGTTCATAAGCAACGAGTGTTACTTTCGAGTCAATGACCACATCTCCACCTTGTGGTAAGTGAACGATAACATCTGGTTGCAATCGCAGATTGTTTTCATTGGTCAAATTAACTTGTGTATCATATTCATAACCTTCTCTTAGCCCTGAATTATCAAGTATTTGACTTAAAATAAATTCGCCCCAATTACCTTGGGTTTTATTATTACCTTTCAAAGCGTTAGTTAGGTTGTTGGCCTCTTTTGTCATCTGCTCATTAAGTTGTTGCAAATTACGGATTTCATGCGTCAAGGTATGGCGTTCTTTTGCCTCTTGACCAAAGCTATCTTGTACCTGCTTTTTAAATCCTTCTAATTGCTCTTTTAGCGGAGAAAGTAAATAATCAAGGCTTTGCTTATTTTGTTGTTCTATTCTTTTACCACTTTGCTCAAAAATTCGATTAGCTAAATTCTCAAACTGAGTTGTTAGTCGCTGCTCACTTTGCTCAAGTATTGATTGCTTTTCATAAGCTGAGCTTTTCGTTTCTTCCAAACGGGTTTTTAGCTCAGTAATAGTTGCATTTTGTGTCACATATTGTAGACGATATTGATTGAGTTCATTTTCTAATTGTTGTAACTTTTCAGTCAAAGATTGACTTTCATGATTTTTTTGCGACAGTTGCAATTCAAATAATTGATTTATATTATTTATAGTGAGTTTAGATTTAATCACTACAATTAATAATATCAATGCTATCACAGTCATGATGATAGCAACCCATTGAGTTAAACCTAAAGTTCCGAGCATGGTTTAAGCCCTATCAAAAGTGAACGATATAACGTCATCTAAGGTCGTTGAATTGAGGGCTAACATGATTAAACGATCTAAGCCTATAGCAACACCTGCACAATCCGGTAAACCTGACTCCATGGCGGCAAGTAATTCAATATCGATATTTTGTTGAGGTAGATTTTGTTTAGAGCGATCTAAATTATTTTGCTCAAAACGTTGTTTTTGCTCTTGTGAATTAGTTAACTCTTTAAAACCATTGGCAAGCTCAACCCCTTTATAATAAAACTCGAAACGGCCAGCTACACGATGATCTTCACTACTAATTGCAGCTAATGCGGCTTGGGATGCGGGAAAGTGATACACCGCAATCGGTTTTTCAAGTCCAATATGAGGTTCTACACCAAAAGTGAATAAGCATTGTAATAGCCCATCTTTGTCATAATCATCAACATTAATACCAATATCAAGTTGGTTAATGGCTTTTACTAATGTCGCGTGATCGGCTTCTAGTGGATCAATATTTAAATGACGTTGAAACGCCTTTTGGTACGAGACTCGTTCAGCCGGTTCACAGTCTAAAATAGTTTGTAATAGGTCGTCGACTTCATTAATCATTTGCATCATATCATACTGTATACGATACCATTCGAGCATGGTAAACTCTGGATTATGAAAACGACCAACTTCTTCATGATTACGAAAGCATTTGCATATTTGAAAAATTGGACCACTACCAGCGGCAAGTAGACGTTTCATATGATATTCAGGGCTGGTGATTAAAGACATCTTTCGTCCAAGTTGTTCGTCAAATTCACCTGGTTTAAAAAATGTTGTAGAAAATGAACTTAAATGTACATCTGTAACAGCATATTGGCTCAATGTCGGCGTTTCGACTTCTAATATACAGCGATCAGCAAAAAATTGTCGTACTTGTGAAATAATTTTCGCGCGCTTAAGTAAATTATTGATAGATGAGGAAGGTTGCCAAGTCATAAAAAAATATCCATGGATTTTGATTAGTTACTAAAAAAAGAAAATAGGGCTAATGCCCTATTTTTTATTACTGGCGTTCATTTTGCCACAAAGTGAATAAATTGTCGTATTTTTCTTGCTGTTGCCAAATATGACGATGAAGTGCAGAAAGAATAATTGGGTCTTCTAAAATTGCTAATTGTTGTTCTTTATTGATTTTTGCTAAATCAACCTGTTCAAATTGTTCAATCAGTTCACTACGTTTTTGCTGATTTTTTACATTAGATAAATGGCGCGATGTGGATAATGCACAAGCTAATGCATTATACAAAGGATCAACTAATGCCATTATAAAACCATGTTCAACAATATTTGCTTCAGTTTTAACCAAATACTCACCTGTAAGTGTTACCGCTCTTGCTGGGTGCGTTTCTTCAGGGGTTAAAAACAAACCTGCTTTTTGCGCTTTGATACCAATACTTGATAAGCCCGATACCCTAATGACCAGTGGTGAAATGGTTAACGGGATAAGTATGGCGATATACCATAATGTAAATTGCGGATTTAACCAGATAATAATACATAACCAAACTATGCCTAATAATGAAAGTGGCCAACAAAAATAGAACGATTCCCCCCAAGTTAAGGTATCATCGTTTCTGGAAGGTGATTTCCATTGTACTTTACTCCCTAACCAGGCTTTTATTACAAATTTACTGTGAAAGATCATCCGTATCGGCGCTAAAATCATTGACCATATCATTTCAATAAATATAGATAGTGTCAATTTAAAGATTCCACCTACCTCTTTAGCGCCTGTTTTAGCAATAATAATGCCGTAACTGAAAAATTTTGGCGCAAATAATAATACCATAGTGGTAGATAATAGTTGGATTGCTAAATTTTCATCCCATTTGGGCCAGGTAGGATAAAATTGATTTGGCTGGAAAAAATATTGCTGATCTGACAAATTAAAAACTAATAGCAGTAATGTTGAGAAGATCAAAAATATTAACCATAACAAAGATGAGATATATGCCATACCACTGGTTAAAAACATAACACGGTGGGTTAGCGTAATACCACTTTTAAAAATTAAGCGTAAATTGATTAAATTTCCCATACACCAGCGATTATCTCGTTTAAGATCTTCAATCATATTTCCAGGTAACTCTTCATAGCTACCATTCATATTATAAGCAATCCAAACACCATAACCGGCACGGCGCATTAAGGTTGCTTCAACAAGATCATGCGATAAAATATGTATTGGTCCTTTGCGTTTTTGTAGTGGCGATAAAATACAGTGCTCAATAAATGGCTTTAAGCGAATCATCGCATTATGTCCCCAGTATTGGGCTTCACTGAGTTGCCAAAAGTGGGTTCCTGAACAGAAAATATCACTATAAATTTGATTAGCAAATTGCTGAATTCGTCCGTAAAGGGTTTTCATTCTGACTGATTTAGGCGGAGATTGTAAAATACCTGCTTTAGGCGTCATCTCCATCATTGCAATCATATTCAGTATGCAATCACCTGTCATAATGCTATCAGCATCAAGAATTAGCATATATTCATATAAATGTCCCCAACGTCGGCAAAAATCATCAATATTGCCACTTTTGCGCTTAACACGACGCTTACGATGGCGGTAAAAAACATTACAACCATTATTCTGTTTTTGGGCATTAAAATCAGCCCAAGCTTTTAGTTCATTGACATAAAGATCAGGATCATTGGTATCACTTAAAATATAGAAATCACAGCAAGCTGCGTTTCCGGTCTCCACCAATGATTGATAAGTTGCTTGTAACCCAGCAAACACACGTGCGACATCTTCATTACAAATTGGCATAACAAGGGCTGTGCGATGTTTGGCATCAATATGTGCTGCAGCATCTTTTGGGATTTCAATGGTATAACGATCTTTCCCCATAATAGCTAAAATAAGCCCCATAATACTGGTCCAAAATCCAATTGAGATCCAGGCAAATAAAATTGCAAACAGAGCGATAATAAACCATTGTATAATATAAGGAATGATACTATATATTGCCAATTCAGGATTGATTGCCCAGTTGGCCATAAAATTAATTTTTTGCCAGCTTTGATAGGGTAATAGTGTTGATAGATAGCTGGTACCAAAATAGGTTTGAACCACAATAAGCGCAAGCATGATTAATCGTCGTATAAGAGCTAAGATATTCAAGCCGGACTTCATTTTGGCGTGATAACGCTTATTCCATATTTGTGGTTGAATCGAGACCCGTTCAACTTCCGGGTAACTTGGTTGCTGCTTTCTTTCATCGATATAAGTTGAGGTATCACCAATTTGGTTTAGGCGATATTTTAAAAACTCACTATCATCTGAAGGAATATCATTGTTTTTTAAATTCTGGTGCCAGTTAGCTGCACCAGAAAGAGTTGAAAAGTAATTGTTTTTCATATTATTGGCTTATTATTATAATTTTATTGTCCAGGATATTGACCGCTCCATGTTTCAGATAAAACTTCATTCGTTTTTTCTGATGCTAATTGGATGCGGATATCCGTTGGTTTTTTATTATCTTCAACATTAAATCGAACCAGCACTCGCCAACCTTTAATAACCGGATTGTACTGGACATCACTACTGACAATAGAACCATTATTGATGCTTGATATGACTTTCACCGGAACTTGTTCTGATAGTTGAGGTCCTGCAAAATCAATAACATATGCATTAGACCCATCAAGCTTACGAATTAAGTTAGCCTGTTTAATATCACCGAGTGATAATCGCGTGCTAATTGCTCTTGCTATATTATCTGGATAACGTTGTTGTTCATCCAATGTATAATGTAGGCGATATTTAAAACTAAGACTGTCACCAGCTTTGTATTGTTTTTCTGGCACCCAATAAGAGACAATATTATCGTTGGTTTCGTCTGCGGTCGGGATTTCAACTAATTCAACTCGTCCTTTGTGCCAGTCGTCCAAAATTTCTGTCCAAACACTCGGACGTTGTTCATAGTGATCATCAAGATCTTGATAATCATCAAAACCTTTATCTCGCTGAATTAACCCAAATCCTTTAGGATTATCTAAACTATATGATGAGAAAGATAAACGTTTTGGATTATTGAGTGGTCGCCAAATCCATTCGTTATTATTTGACAAAATTGATAATCCATTTGAATCATGCATTGCAGGACGATAATTAAGTAATGGGGAAGGTTGATTTGGTCCATATAAATACATGCTGGTTAATGGTGCGACACCGAGTTTTTTCACGCCATCTCGGAAGAATACTTTAGCTTCAACGGTAATTGTTGTATCGACACTCGGTACCAAAGTAAGTTTATATGCACCAGCTACACGTGGAGAGTCAAGAAGTGCATAAATCACTAAATGTTTTTGATTAGGCAGCGGCCTTTCAATCCAAAACTCTTTGAATCGAGGAAACTCTTCACCAGACATTTCACCCGTATCGATGGCTAACCCTCTTGCTGAAAGTCCATAACGTTGATCTTTACCTACCGCTCTAAAATAACTACCACCCAGTGCAGTGAAAATTTCGTCATCTGTTTTAGTCGGATTATTAATTGGATAATGGACTTTAAATCCAGCAAAACCAAGATGTTTTGTGTCTAACTTATCGAGATTAATTTTGCTTAAATCGAAGTAACTTGGATCAAATTTAATCTCGTTAACTTGGTTATTAACAATTTCATTGATTTTTACAGGCGTATCAAAATACATACCTTCATGATAAAACTCAAGTTTAAAACGGCTTTTTCGATCACTCCAGTAAGCTTTTTGGTGATTAAATTGAATTTTCTGATAATCAGCGAATTGTAACGATGATAGTTCGTTTGGAATATTTTTAGTTGGTTGTACATAAGCTTGTTTTGATAAATTTTCAGCTTGCGTCACCACATCATTAAACGAAAAAGCCCATGAAGAAAAACTGATACAAGAAGCCGACACTACGCAAAGCATCTTGCCAGTGAATGTTTTACTAAACTGACTAATTGGTAATAAATTGTGCATAAAAAACTCGCGTTAGGATTATCTAAAAATATTTATATAATTAATAATGTTGTCTTTTGGATCGTCTAAACATTTTTCAAGAAACTCACTTTTCATTTCTTGCAAAATACTTGGATTTTCATCAATTAAGAAGTGTGAATAATTATCTTTGATGATTTTAGCATGTAATGATGACATATCTTCTTCTGACATTTTGAATAAAGGTTGGAAGTAGTTAGAAACTTTCTGATTGTCATTGGTATAAACAGCAGCAAGAAAATCTGCTGAGAGGTTACAATAATTTTTTATATTAGCAGGTGTTGCTTTTATTTTGCTCAATTCAATTTTATGTTCGGTCAGGTTTTCTTCAAGAACTTTCTTAATCTGTTGATTATATTTTAATTTGTAATATTCAGTCAGGTAAAAATTCAGCACGCAAGATGATTGATTTTCATCATTTTGGCAACTTAATATGCCGGTTTTTTTAATGTAATTATCGAAGTTTTTTGTGCCAATAAGTTGCTGTAATTGTGTTTTTGCATTAACAACATATGGATTGTTTAATTCGGTTTGTTGTTTGATTAATGTTAACTCATCTGTTTCAATCGGCTGTTCTATTTTTTTCACCGGTGCAGCCGATCTATGTACACAACTGGCGACAAGAATAGGAACAATTGCGCAGATTAAAATGTTACTAATTTTCATATTAAATTCCATGAATATATTTTAGAGTTGTAATTTGAGGGCTGGCTATTAGTCTTTGCCCGAAATTATATACTCATATTCTATTAAATACACTATACGATTAATTTAAATTTATAACAGTCTCAAAACACGTAAACATATTTTGAAACTTAATGATGACAAATCTTTGTTTCATTGACCGTAAATTCAACATCAGTAACGGGTTTAAATTTACCTTTTAATTTTAAAAAGCAGATAAGTTGTGTTGAATCCATATCAGTTTGAGAGCAAGTGTGAAATTTAGCATGTTTTCCAAACTGTTTTTCGATAGCTTCCTTTAGAGATGATTCTGTATAGCTATTGCCAGCCATCATATGTAAGACTTCATGCCCATGAATTGATAACATAGTACCCTCTGCATCTTGCCTATTTAATTATAATAATTATTTTAATGAGTGAAGAAAGATATCAGATATTATCAAGAAAAAAAAGAGGTTAAGCGTTAAAATATCATTAATTATTAGTCAGTATTCCCCTGATTGATTTCAGGGGAAAAATGAGAAATTAATACCGCTTATCATGATAAAAAAATGTGCATTAGTGACTATCCGCTAATTTCACTATAATCGATTGATTTTCTTTTTTAACTTGATGGATAACAACCGAAATAGTATCGGTTAGTTTATAGCAAATTTCGTCTTTAATTTTGATAACGCCTTCTTCCGGAAGGGAGCAAATTTGCTCACGTACAGGATGAATCATTGACAGCGGTAAAAATGCAAAAGCGCCAATATCCGTTAAGCGTACCCGAGCACCGCCGCGATTAATATCAATAATTTCAGCGGTAAAACAATGGCTAATTTTATCCGATAAATATTGTGCATAAAGATTTTCAGCCATATCACGCTCGGCGAGGCGTAATGTTTTACGCTTTTCACTCATTATTTTAAGTAGCTCTATGTTAGGTGACGTTAATGGAAGCTGGCGTAGGTAAGCTTTAATTAAACGATGGTTTATCATATCGCCATATTTTCGAATTGGCGAAGTCCATGTTGCATAAGCGTTAAATCCGAGTCCAAAATGTGGTCTTGGCTCAAGGGAAAAATCGGCAGGACTTTGAAATTTTCGCAGGCGCGAGGCTAAAAAGGTATCGTTATTGATGATACGGCGCAGCTGGATATACCCCTCAAACGATAATAAAGCATCTTTATCAAATTGCGTTAAGCCATGTTCATTTAAGATCTTTAAAATTTGCTCCATAAATTTAGGGTCAAAACCCGCATGGACGTTAAAAATACCAAAACCAATTTTGTCAGTTAAGTGCATGGTTAAAGCTTGATTGGCTATTATCATCACTTCTTCAACGATTTGGTTAGCAATACCGCGTGTTTCTTTAATAATTGATTTTACTTGTCGGTTCTCATCGAGTATAAAACGATAGTCGGTTATATCTTTAAATACCAAAGCATGACTTTGTCGCCACGCTGTTCTTAGTGTTGCTAGACTAGCTAACCAATTAAGTTGCTCCGGTATCGTTAAATTATCAGATGATAGTAAACTGCCGTTTTCTAAAAAATCAGAAACATTATGGTAACAAAGTTTTGCTTTCGATTCGATAAATGCAGGAATAAATGCAATTGCATTGTCATCAATATTACCATTAGCATCGATTTTTACTTCACATACCATAGCTGGCCTTTTTTGATTGGCTTTTAGTGAGCAAAGCTCATCAGCAAGCTCTTTTGGCAGCATTGGGATATTGAAATCAGGCAAGTACGTTGTAAAGCTTCTTTGTTTAGCGATATCATCAAGTTCACTATTTTCGCTTACATAAGCGGTAGGGTCGGCAATAGCTACTTTGAGTAAATAATTACCGTGTGCATCTTTTTCAATCGATATGGCATCATCCATATCTTCAGTATCTTCACTATCGATAGTAAAAAAATCGATATAGGTTAAATCTTGACGATCGGTTAGCTCATTTTCTGTTATTGCCAATGTGTTAGCTGTTGGCGCTTTATCATCTAAATTATAGCGGGCTAATGTTTTTAACCAAGGAAGGTATTTAGAGTTATCTTCAGCAATAAAATGGGTAACTTCGGCAAAAAAGCTGTTTTTATCTTCTTGTAGTGGATGGGCAATCAGTGTTGCAGTTACCCAATCACCTTCTTTGATTTTTTCGGTAACGTGTTTATTGACTTTACAGCGAATAACAAGATTTTCTGGCATATTTTCAGCATGGATAATCATTGCGTTATCTTGAAAACCAATTTTTCCGATGAATTTTTGTAACGCACTTTCTATTAATATTTCTGGATCAAAAGACTCTTTATCATTATTGGCGATGATGGTTCCTGATACTTTATCGCCATGACACACCGTTTTCATTTTAGCAACAGGAATAAAATAACTTGTTTTATTATCAACATCTAAAAACCCAAATCCTTTTTCGTGGGCTCTTACAACACCTTCAACGCGCGGTGTTTGTTGATGAAGTTCTTGTTTTAATTGGGCTAATAGTGGGTTATTTTGAAACATATGCCTTAACATTATTTGAAAAAATTAGTCTGGGATTTTATCATAGTTATTGCAATTTTTGTTATTGAATTAATTAATCATCTTAATGAAATTAGGCTTATAATAGTTAAGTTTTGATATGAAGGATTACGTAAAAATGAATTTACACTATAAATTACAAGGTGAAGGACAACCAATAATTTTTTTACACGGTGTGTTTGGCAGTTTGGATAATTCAAATATGTTAGCTAAGCACTTTGTATCTGATTATCAGACCATTCAAGTTGATTTGCGTAATCACGGCCAATCGCCATGGTCAAATGAGATGAATTTAAATGTTATGGCAGAAGATATTGCAGCGCTTTGTCATCATTTGCAATTAGATCAAATCATCTTAATTGGTCATTCAATGGGGGGCAAGGTTGCGTTGCGACTAACCCAAATTATTTCTGAAAAAATCAAAAAAATTGTCGCCCTTGATATTGCGCCAGTTAAATACCCGACTACGGATAATGCGCAGGTTTTAGAGTCGTTAAGTACTTGCCTTGCTGAAAATCTTACCGATAAAAAACAGATTATTGACCTTATGCAAAGTCAAGGACTATCAGATGGAACAATCCAATTTTTGCTCAAATCTTTTAAAAATGGACATTGGTTATTTAATGCTAATGTGATTGTGAGTCAATATAGTCATTTACGTGATTGGCAACCTATTTCTCCTTGGTATAAGCCAACGTTTTTCGTGCGCGGTAGCAATTCCAATTATGTAATGCAACAATATTATGAAGCAATATTGCGTCAATTTCCCAATGCTGTGATAGAAACAATTGAAGGAGCAGGGCACAATGTTCATGCAGAAAAAACTCAGCAAGTTTTGCAACTTTTAAAACAGTGGCTTTAAGATAACTTATCCATTGGCCAATACGCTACTCATTTATTATATGACAAAATAATCGTTGCTGATTAATTTGCTTGTTAGGCTTGGTTGTTATTGTGACCGATACGAGTTGGCACTGGCTTGTGTAAGGCTCACTGCGAATATTATATTGCCAATTGTTAGGTACAATGTGCCTCGCTATATTAGGGTAACTATCAAGTAATGAAAACGCAATTTGCTGTGCCTTTTGTTGATTTGAAAGATAATGATAAAAATAGGTTAATGTGTGTTGATAATTGCTAAAACTGATAATAACAATGGCAAATATCAAACAGGCTATCATCACTTCAATTATACTAAATCCTGTCATAGCATTGTTATTCACAATAAGCTCTCCTTTTTTCTGGGCAATAATCAAGCCAATGACCTTTTTGTACGATAAGTTTACCACCTTGATGATGCGCCAAACTATAAACAAATAAACCTTCTGATTCACCGCGTATCAGTACGTAGTTGTCGATTTGTAATAAAGAATTTTTGATACACACTTTCCATTGATATTTTGCTTCAAATAAGCATTGCCAATTATCTGTTGGTATTTGCCAACTTTGGGTTAGTGCCCAATTTAATGCGGAATTTGCTTGATTAAAACGGTGATAATATTGACTTTCTCTGGCGAGTGTTTTATGCCATGAGATCATTAATAAGTGAGCACTTGTTAATAATATAGCACCAATAATGGTTAAAATAATAACCATGATAATCGTACTAAAACCTTGTTCATGGTTGTTTTGATGGATAAAAATTTTCATTTCTCACTATTTTGCTTATTTGATATTTTACTTGTTGATGTTGTTTGAGTTCAGCTGCTAATACTATTTCGATACTATTAGCCTGTTGCTTCAGATGGAAGGTTGTCACTTTAATCTCAGCTGGATCGAATAATTTTTCCCACTTGGGTTCATTGCAAGCAGTCGCACCCGTTTTATATTCAATATTATTGTTGATAAAGCGATAGACAAAACTATCTGCGTTATTCATGGCTGAAGCATCATCGATCCAATCATGTCGGATTTGACTATCGTAACGAATAATAATGCAATTTTTTTCGTTAATAATGGCTAATGCAGTTTTATTTGGTTTACTCGGATCGTTAGCAATAAACCCTGCGCGCTTTATATCTTTGGCTATGCCAAATAGTGTTTGTTGAACAGTTTGTTGCAGATGAATGGCTCGATAATATTGTAAAGTTTGTGCTTGTATCTGAAAGTAATATTCTGTCACTGCAATAAAAATTAAACTTGAAAGTGTTATTGATAACAACATTTCAAGTAGTGAAAATCCTGATTGTTTTAACATGCGGGTAAACTTGGCAAATAACTGTTGATGCGACAAAATCGAATTCGCCCACGAAATGATATTAACACTCTGGTTGTACCAATTGTGTTGCTGAGTTCAAATGAGCCTGTTTGAGCCATATTCCGTCTTCCCCAAAATGTAATGATTTTTTGTTCGTTTAATAATTTAATGTCAACCGAATTGTTAGGTTTGATAAACTGTAATAGGCCAGTTTGACAACTTGTTGGCGGCTCACCGGATGTAATAGTTAAACACCAAGGGGATAAAAATAGATGAAGATTATAATTTTCATTTTCAGTATTAGCTTTAACTTGGACTTCATTTAAAAAATAGGCTAATTGGTGTGTTGTTGAGACTAATTCGTTACGGAGCTGTATCTCTTTCCATTGTTGCATGCCAATAGCGGCGCAAATTGCACTTATGCAAATAACAATCAATAATTCTAACAATGAAAATCCAAAATTTTGCATTTATCTTTTGTCTAGTAAACTTTTAATATGGATAAGTATAAAAAAGTTTGGTTTTGGTATTTTATGTGTGTGGGGTATTTGTGAACTTAATTCCAAATAAATGTTGTTTATTACTAAGAAAGCTAGTTTGATACGACAAACCGCTTAAAAAGCGTGACATATTATATTATACTGTGCATCTATTTAAATTTGCTAACGGACTTAAAGTTAAAGGAAACGAGAAATGCAACAATTACAAACTATTATTGAGGCAGCATTTGAACGTCGTGCTGAAATCACGCCTTCAAATGTTGATACAGTAACGCGTGATGCAATTAATCAATGTATCGCTCTATTAGACAGCGGTAAAATGCGTGTCGCGGAAAAGATTAATGGCGATTGGGTGACTCATCAATGGTTAAAAAAAGCAGTGTTGCTCTCTTTCCGTATTAATGAGAACCAACTTATTGATGGTGGCGCAACAAATTATTATGATAAAGTGCCATTAAAATTTGCTGATTATGATGAAGCACGCTTCCAACAAGAAGGCTTCCGTGTCGTTCCATCAGCAATTGCACGTAAAGGTGCGTATGTGGCTCGTAATACCGTATTAATGCCATCTTATGTAAATATTGGTGCTTATGTTGATGAAGGTACAATGGTTGACACTTGGGTAACTGTTGGTTCTTGTGCGCAAATTGGTAAAAATGTTCATTTATCAGGTGGTGTTGGTATCGGTGGTGTGTTAGAACCGTTGCAAGCAAATCCAACGATTATTGAAGATAACTGCTTTATTGGTGCACGTAGTGAAATCGTTGAAGGTGTGATTGTTGAAGAAGGCAGTGTGATCTCAATGGGTGTTTTCATCGGTCAAAGTACTAAAATTTATGATCGCGCAACAGGTGAAGTCCATTACGGCCGCGTGCCAGCCGGTTCAGTTGTGGTATCAGGTAACTTACCAACTAAAGATGGCAAATATAGCCTTTATTGTGCAGTAATTGTAAAAAAAGTCGATGCTAAAACGTTAGGTAAAGTAGGAATTAACGAATTACTTCGTACCATCGATTAATCGCAATCAATTACCATAAATTAATTGACTGTCTTTGCTTTTAATATAGGGACAGTCAATATATTCTCATAACATTCATCAAGTTAATTTTATTTTTAATTATTCGCAAAGGAGAATTTATGCCTTCTTTTGATATTGTTTCTGAAATTCAAATGCCAGAAGTGAAAAATGGTGTTGAAAACGCGACCCGTGAACTAACTACGCGTTGGGATTTTAAAAATGTGGAAGCCTCATTTGAGCTTAATGAAAAAAATGAAACGATCAAAGCGACCAGCCAATCTGACTTCCAAGTACAACAGCTATTGGATATTTTACGTGATAAGTTAGCCAAGCGTGGTATTGATGGTGGGGCACTCGAAATTCCGGAAGAGATGGAACATAGTGGAAAACTATACAGTATTACAGTAAAACTAAAACAAGGTATTGATAAAGAGTTAGCTAAAAAAATAGTTAAGTTGATTAAAGACAGTAAACTTAAAGTGCAAGCCCAAGTACAAGGGGAACAAGTTCGCGTTACGGGTAAATCACGTGATGATTTACAAGCAACGATGGCATTAGTTAAAAACGGAGAATTAGGGCAACCGTTTCAATTTACTAATTTTAGAGACTAATTAGTGTAATCTTCATGAACGTCGTCTGGCAATCACTCACGCTAAACGATTAGCCCGCATTTATTATGTAAAAAAGTTTGAGGTTAAATAATATTCACGTCAATTTTTTTATATAATAAATGCGATCTTGTTTTAAACATAAATGAAAACAATGTAAATAACGAGATTTTTATGCGCGAATAAGTTATGCTATCTTCATGTCTATCCTTTAAATTATAACAATATTTATCATGATGAAAAAATTAATAGTTGTTTTGGTTTTTTTTCTGTTTTCAGGCTCTTTGTTCGCACAAGATTCTAATAACGAAGAAAAAAAAGCTTTTATTGATAATTTATTATCAAAAATGACCATAAAAGAAAAAGTGGGTCAGTTAAGATTAATTAGTGTAGGTGGCGATCTCACTTTACCAAAAGTATTAGACCAAATCGAGGCTGGAGAGATTGGCGGTATTTTTAATACTGTTGTTGAGCCAGATTTGACAAATATGCAAGACCGCGCTTTAAAGTCCCCGAATAAAATTCCTCTATTTTTTGGATTTGATATTATTCATGGCCATCGTACGGTATTCCCAGTTAATTTAGGTGTTGCATCGAGTTGGGATCGTAATGTTATAGGTAAAGTTGCTGAAGTTTCTGCCGACGAAGCGACCTCAGATGGATTAAATATTACTTGGGCTCCAATGGTTGATATTACCCGAGATCCTAGATGGGGACGCGTTTCTGAAGGCTTTGGTGAAGATCCCTATTTAACATCTGAAGCAGGACGTATTTTTGTCGAAAAAATGCAAAAACAGTCTCTTGATGATAAAAAATCGTTAGTGACAACCGTTAAGCATTTTGCGCTATATGGTGCGGTCGAAGCGGGTCGCGAATATAACAGCACCGATATGAGTGAACGTAAAATGTTCCAAGAGTATCTTGTACCTTATAAAGCAGCCATTGATGCCGGTAGTCGTGCTGTAATGGTGTCTTTAGTCAGTGTTAACGGTATTCCAGCGACAGCTAATCATTGGCTACTGACTGAAGTATTACGTGACCAATGGCATTTTAATGGTGTGGTTGTAAGTGATCATGGTGCGATTCGTGAATTGATTAATCATGGTGTGGCAAGCGATGCTAAAGATGCTGTTCGCGTGGCGATAAAAGCAGGTATTGATATCAGTATGAATGATGAATATTTTCTTCAATTTTTACCTGAACTTGTTAATGAAGGTGTCCTCACAGAAGAGGATATTAACAAAGCTTGTCGACATGTATTAGAACTCAAATATGACATGGGGCTGTTTAATGACCCTCATCGTAATTTAGATCCTAAATTAGATATCGATACGATGTTTGCCGACAACCGTCTACATCGAGAAGAAGCCAGAGATGTAGCGCGTCGAAGTATTGTGTTGTTGAAAAATAAAAATAGCATTTTACCTTTAGCCAAAAACAAGAAAATAGCCGTGATTGGACCACTTGCCGATTCTAAGCGCGATATTTTAGGTAGTTGGTCAGGTGCCGGACGCGCTAATCTAGCTGTCACACCTTTAGAAGGAATCAAAAATGCAGTAAAAGATCCTAAAACAATTAGTTACGCATTTGGTGCTAATCTTTCCGATGATTCTAATTTATATAAATTTTTAAATTTATATGAAGAAACCACCAAATTTGATCCTCGTCCTGCTGATAAAATGATTGCCGAAGCAGTTGCTAAAGCTAAAAAAGCCGATGTTGTTGTGTTGTTTGTAGGGGAAGCTGAGGGAATGGCGCATGAGTCATCTAGTCGCACCGATCTTTCATTGCAAGCAAGCCAAAAACGGTTAATCAAAGCTTTAAAGGCAACAGGCAAACCTTTAGTTATAGCATTAATGAATGGTCGCCCATTAACTGTAAAAGAAGAGTATGAACAAGCTGATGCTATGCTCGAAACTTGGTTTTTAGGCACCGAAGGGGGCAATGCTATCGCTGATGTTTTATTCGGTGATTATAACCCATCGGCTAAATTACCAATGTCATTTCCTGATAATGTTGGGCAAATTCCCGTCTATTACAGTCATTTAAATACTGGTCGCCCTCATGGTACTGAAAATATGGGGAAATATACAACATCGTACTTTGATAGTCCTAATGAACCGCTATTCCCGTTTGGATTTGGTTTAAGTTATACCCATTTTACGATAGATTTTGCCTTATCAAGTACTGAGATGCCGCAAAATGGTGAAATTGTGGTGACTGCAAATGTTGAGAATATTGGCGAGAAAGAAGGTAGCCAAACGGTACAGTTTTACCTTCAAGATATCACAGCTTCGGTCAGTCGACCCGTTAAACAGTTGATAGGTTTTGAAAATATTACTTTAAAACCTCATGAAAAAGGTGAAGTGAAATTAGTAATCAAACCAGATATGCTAAAATTCTGGAATGACAAAATGCAATATGTTGCAGAACCAGGTAAATTCAATATCTACGTTGGCTCTGATTCGACAACGCAAGATAAACAGACCTTTACCTTATTAGATAAATAAATTAATTATATTAACCGTCGACATCTGTCGACGGTTTTATTTTGTGGTCAATATTATGTTTGAATTTGATCTTGTTTTACAACTTCTTCAACAAATGTGTATTTATCTAGTTATTGCTTATTTGCTAAGTAAAACACCTATTGTTATTCCATTAATGCAAGTAACTGTGCATCTACCTCATAAGTTAGTCTGTTATTGTATCTTTTCTCTATTTTGTATTATGGGCAGTTATTTTGGTTTACACATTGAAGACACAATAGCCAACACTCGAGCCATTGGTGCTATTTTAGGCGGTTTGCTTGGCGGCCCCATGGTCGGGCTATTAGTAGGGATAACTGGAGGAATTCATCGTTATACGTTAGGTGGAATTACCGCTGAAAGTTGTATGCTTTCGACTATTTTAACAGGATTGATTAGTGGTCTATTGCATTATGGCTTAATGAAAAAAGGTCGAGTTGATCTTATCTATAATCCGTTGTTAGTCGGGGTTTTAGGCTTATTAGTTGAATCGCTTGAAATGATAATGGTGTTACTAATTTCACGCCCTTTTGACGTGGTTTTACATGCAGTTAAAAGTATTGCTGTGCCAATGATCGTGGCTAATAGCATTGGCGCTGCTATGTTTATGCGAATTTTACTCGATAGGCGCGCTATTTTTGAACGATATACGTCAGCCTTTTCCGCAAAGGCACTTAAGATTGCCGCAAGTACCGAAGGTTTACTTCGTGATGGTTTTAATCAAAGTAATAGTACTAAAGTTGCACAAATTATTTATCAAGAGTTAGATATTGGTGCAGTTTCGATTACTGATAGAGAAAAGATCTTAGCATTTATTGGTGTTGGTGATGATCATCATCTACCCGGCACACCAATTACCTCTAATATTACTTTAGAAGCAATTGAACAAAATGATGTTAAATATCTTGATGGCGTTCATCAACCTTATCAATGTTCAATTAATAAATATTGCCGCTTAGGTTCAACGTTAGTTATTCCGCTGAGAGGTGAAAACAATACTGTTGTTGGTACAATTAAACTTTATGAAGCTAAAAATACATTATTTAGTTCGATCAATCGTACGCTTGGTGAAGGTATTGCCAGTTTACTGTCCGCACAAATTTTAGCTGGGCAAAATGAGCACTACAAACAATTATTATCTAAAACTGAGATTAAATTATTGCACGCTCAAGTTAATCCTCATTTTTTATTTAATGCGCTCAATACGCTATTGGCCGTTATTCGTCGAGATAAACAACAAGCATCACAATTAGTGCAGAATCTTTCGACTTTTTTTCGCAAAAATCTTAAGCGAACAGATGAAATTGTTACGCTGAAAGACGAAATTGAGCATGTTAATGCTTATTTACAAATTGAAAAAATGCGCTTTATGGAACAATTGACCGTCGAAATAGCTATTCCCCCACACTTAGAATCGGCTCAGTTACCGGCTTTTTCACTACAACCGATAGTGGAAAATGCGATTAAACATGGTACTTCGCAATTAATTGGTAAAGGAAAAGTGGCGATTTATGCCTATGAACAAAATCAAACATTAGTTTTAGAGGTTATGGATAACGCTGGTAACTACTGCGAAAATAAAAAAGACACAAAAGGATTAGGTCTAAATTTGGTTGATAAACGAATTAATATTCGTTATGGTGAGCAATACGGAATAAAAATAGAATGTGAACCTGATACTTATACTAAAGTAGTATTAACATTGCCTTTACAAAAGGAAAGCTGTATCCAATGTTAGATGTAATTATTGTAGATGATGAACTGCTTGCCCGTGAAAATTTACGTTGCTTGCTTGAAAGTGATCCTGAAATTAATATTGTTGCTGAATGTAATAATGCAATGGAAGCGATTCGTGAAATTCATCGTTTGCAACCTGATGTGGTTTTTTTAGATATTCAAATGCCGAAAATAAATGGTATTGAAATGTTATCTATGTTAGATCCTAAAACCATGCCACATATTGTGTTTTTAACTGCTTATAGTGAGTTTGCGGTCAAAGCCTTTGAAGAGCAAGCTTTTGATTACTTATTGAAACCTGTTGAATCAGAGCGCTTACATAAAACGCTAAATCGATTGCATCATCATTGTATTCCTTGTGATATTTGCCAATTAAAAGGAATCAAGCAGGATTTTGAGTATATTCCCTGTGTTGGGCATAATCGTATTTATCTGTTGAATATTGAGGATGTCTATTATGTGTCATCTAAAATTAGCGGCATTTATGTTTTTAACCAAACCAATCAAGAATACTTTACCGAATTAACCTTAAAAACTCTAGAAGATAAAACTCCATTGATCCGCTGTCATCGTCAATATTTGGTTAATTTAAAAAAGCTTAAAGAAATTCGTTTCAATGATACAAATGGCGTTGATATTATTTTAAATAATGATATTTCAGTTCCTGTTAGCCGTCGTTATTTAAAACAGCTCAAAGAGATGTTGGGATTATAGTTTTTTGTTGTAATTCGTCAAAACCACTCATCCGTTAAATTTAACCACTCATCTTTTCTATTTAACCTATAACTTAAATATCGATACCTCTGTATTCATTAAAAAATTACTATAGGCTTGGATGTAAAGGAACTTTTAGTCGTTATTTTAGGCTATAACAATACAGACAAGCTATTTTAATGAAATTAAAAATAATGGTTTTTTTAATATCAAAACATAGTAAGTCTATATCTGTTTTAAATGGTGTTAAATTTCGAACTAATTAAATTTAAAACCCATGAAGAGAGTTATTATGAATAATAAAGTCTTTAAGCATATTCCATGGCTGATCTTAGCCTTTATTGGTGCATGTTGTTTAGCCGTAATTGCATTACGGCGAGGTGAGCATGTCAGCGCACTATGGATTGTTGCTGCTGCTGTTTCAATTTATCTTGTCGCGTACCGATATTACAGTTTGTATATCGCCAAAAAGGTCATGCAATTAGACCCGACGCGTGCAACCCCTGCTGTCATTAATAATGATGGTTTAAACTTTGTACCGACTAATAAATATGTATTATTTGGTCACCATTTTGCTGCCATTGCCGGCGCAGGTCCATTGGTTGGGCCGGTACTTGCCGCTCAAGTAGGGTACTTACCAGGCACACTTTGGTTACTTGCAGGTGTCGTGTTTGCCGGTGCGGTACAAGACTTTATGGTTTTATTTTTATCTTCTAGACGTAATGGCTCATCTTTGGGCGAAATGATTAAAGAAGAGATGGGGGCGATTCCTGGCACCATAGCGCTATTTGGTTGCTTCCTTATCATGCTTATAATACTTGCGGTTTTAGCATTGATTGTGGTTAAAGCGCTAGCTGAAAGCCCTTGGGGGGTATTTACTGTTTGTTCAACAGTACCTATTGCCTTATTTATGGGTATTTATATGCGATTTTTAAGACCAGGACGGGTATTAGAAGTATCTGTTATTGGTATTGTGTTATTAGTGTTATCAATATGGTTTGGTGGCGTAATTGCGCATGATGCATATTGGGGACCAGCTTTAACTTTCAAAGCAACGACTATTACTTATGTATTAGTGGGCTATGCTTTAGTTTCAGCAATGTTACCTGTTTGGTTAATCCTAGCACCTCGTGATTATTTAGCAACATTTTTAAAAATCGGTGTAATTGTTGGTTTAGCTATTGGTATTATTATCTTAAATCCTGATTTAAAAATGCCAGATGTGACCCAATATGTTGATGGTACCGGTCCAGTTTGGAAAGGCTCACTTTTCCCATTCTTATTTATCACGATTGCTTGTGGTGCTGTTTCTGGCTTCCATGCATTAATTTCATCAGGTACAACGCCAAAATTACTTGCTAACGAAACGGATGCTCGCTTCATCGGTTATGGTGCAATGTTAATGGAGTCATTCGTTGCCATGATGGCATTAGTCGCTGCTTCAATTATTGAGCCAGGTCTTTATTTCGCTATGAATACTCCACCGGCAGCTTTAGGGATTACTATGCCTGATTTGCATAAATTAGGTACTGATCAAGCGCCAATGATAATGGAGCAACTTAAAGATGTGACAGCCCATGCTGCTGCAACGGTTAGTTCGTGGGGATTTGTCATTTCACCTGACGAAATTTTACAAACAGCCAAAGATATTGGTGAACCGTCAGTGCTTAATCGTGCCGGTGGTGCGCCAACGCTAGCGGTAGGTATTGCACACGTGTTCCATCAAATTATTCCTGGTGCCAATATGGGCTTTTGGTATCACTTTGGTATTTTATTTGAAGCGTTATTTATCTTAACTGCACTTGATGCTGGTACCCGTTCTGGTCGTTTTATGCTACAAGACCTTTTAGGTAACTTTGTCCCATTCTTGAAAAAAACCGATTCACTCATTGCCGGTTTTATTGGTACAGTGGGTTGTGTTGGTTTGTGGGGCTATTTACTCTATCAAGGCGTTGTTGATCCATTAGGTGGTGTTAAGAGCTTATGGCCATTATTCGGTATCTCAAATCAAATGTTAGCGGCTGTAGCGTTAGTGTTAGCAACGGTTGTGTTAATTAAAATGAAACGTGCTCAATATATTTGGGTGACAATTATTCCAGCAATATGGTTACTCATTTGTACAACATGGGCATTAGCATTGAAATTATTCAGTAATGATCCGCAATTAGAAGGTTTCTTCTATTTAGCCAATGAGTATAAACGTCGCATTGCTGAAGGTAGTGAATTAACCGCACAACAAATTGATAATATGCACCATATCGTTATTAACAATTATACTAATGCGGGTTTAAGTATTCTATTTTTAGTGGTTGTTTACAGTATTATTTTCTTTGGTATTAAAACTGCATTAAAAGTACGTAATAATAAACAAAGAACAGATAAAGAGACAGCTTATGTGCCAATTCCTGAAGGCGGTGTAAAAACTTCAATGTCACATTAAGTCTGTATTATTGATGACGTTACATTATCAAGTTGTCAAAAAATATTGATGGTTGTCTATCTCATACCCAATAATATTGTTATATTGTTGGGTATTTTTATATCATTTAATATTATCTTATTGCGAGTTGTGATTATAAATGAACGATGCTTTTAACGTATCAGTTATTTTATTTTCGTATAGGGAAGATCATTTGTTTGTCGAGTTTTAAAGGAGCTTAAAATGTTACTCAATAAAAGATTGTTATCATTATTCACCATTGTGGCTTTATCCAGTCCCTTGCCACTGTTGGCTAAACAGGTAAATGTCGCTATTTTAGCAACTTCCGATGTTCATGGACGAATGTTACCTTGGGATTATGGTACAGATAAGGCTGATTTATCCGGTTCTTACGCACAAATATCTACCTTTGTTAATCAGTTTCGTGAGCATCACCCTAATGTCATTTTGGTTGATGCGGGTGATATTATTCAAGATAACCAAATTGAACGTTTTCACGATGTGAAAAATCATCCAGCTATTGAGGCTCTTAATACTATGAAATATGACATTATGGTATTAGGTAATCATGAATTTAATTTTGGCATGCCAGTTGTTGATAAAATCGTTGCTGAATTTAAAGGTAAAACATTGGCAGCGAACATCTTTTATAAAGACTCAGGTAAAGCCTATTTACCCGCTACATCCATTATTGAAAAAGATGGCGTAAAAATTGGTTTTATTGGGGCAACGACACCATTTGTACCTGAATATGAAGATAAAACAGGTTATGTAAAACAAATGGAATTCACTATGCCAATTCCAGAAATACAAAAACAAGTTGAAAAGTTAAAACAACAACATGTTGATGCTATTGTTTTAGTTACCCATATGGGGGTGGATAATGAAAACAATAAACCAGGAACCGGCGTTGCTGATGTGGCTAACCAAGTGCCCGATATCGATGTGATTATAGCTGGGCACAATCATCAAAATATAAGTGAAAAAGTGATCAATAATGTTTTGATTACTGAACCACATCGTTATGGTACCGTGGTTTCGGTGGTTGATTTAACCTTTGATCTTGAAAAAAACAAAACCTCTTTAGTTAATAAAAAAGCTGAAACACAGCCAGTTAAATCGTATGCCGCCGATCCGGCAATTGAAAAAATCTATGCGCCTTATCATCAACAATTAAGGGAAATAGCCAATCAGGTTATTGGTGAAACCGATCGTGATTTGGTTCCCCAGCAAATGATTCATGGTATTCCTGCGATTTACCTTGAAGAAACAGGGCTAACTCATTTACTCAACGCTGTTCAATTATATTATAGCGGTGCGGATGTGACTTCTGTGTTGGTTGATAATAAAAAAGCAATACTAAATAAAGGCCCAATCACGCGTAAAGATATCGCCAATAATTATCAATATACCGCTGGTGAAACCAGTATATTCGAAGTCACCGGTCAAGATCTAAAAGACTATATGGAATGGTCGGCTGCTTATTTTGCACAAGTACAACCCGGCGATAAAAATTATCAATATGATCCGATTCGTGGCGCGTCAAAATATATGACTTACGATATGTTTGGTGGGGTCAAATATACTATTGATTTAACTCAACCGGTTGGTGAGCGAATTAAAAATTTAACATTGCTTAATGGTCAGGCTATCACTGCGGATATGAAGCTAAAATTAGGTATGAACGCTTATCGTTACGAAATGTTAGTCAAAAAAGGTGGGCCATTAGAAGGAAGACGTGTTGAACCAACTTGGGATTCACGAACCGCTTTTGGTGATGAACAAGGCACTATCCGTAATATGACGATAAAATATATTACAGACGTCAAAAAAGGTAAAATTACTGATGAATCTAACCATAACTGGCAAGTGATCGGCATCGAACCTTAACCGCTCGTTTAATAAAAAGGATGATCGTTGTGAAAAATGATATAACGTTTTACCAACGTTTTAAATCGGATATTTTGGCAGGTTTAAAAACTATTACTATTCGTGATAAAAGTGAATCACATTTTAAGGTTGGTGATACGTTGCGAGTGGGCGTTTTTGAAACGGATGCATATTTTTGTAGTATAAAAATTACTAATGTGACGCCTGTAACACTCAATCAATTGACTGAAGAACAGGCTAAGCAAGAAAATATGAGCCTAACTGAACTGAAAAAAGTCATTAGTGATATTTACCCTAACGAACAACAGTTTGTTATTATTGCTTTTCAACTATTATCAATCTAAAAAAAACGCGCCTTAGGCGCGTTTTTTTACTGGTAAAAAGCAAAATGTGACTAGTTTTTTATTGGTTGTACCGTTAAAACTAGACCATTAACCGCGATAACTTCAACAGCATGACCAACCGGTAAATTAATATTACATTGTGCTGGCCAAGTGCCGTCTTTGATTTTGACTCGGCCTGAGCCATTGATAATGGCGTCGGTAACAAGGGTTTTAATACCAATTAAATCTTGTTGTGGCTGATTAATTTCGTTGCTATTCGGTTTGCTTTGCCCAGACTTTTTAAGCCATAGCCACCATAAATATGCTGAAACCAAGGTAAATATAGCAAATAAAATCCATAGAACAGGCCAAGACAGAGGCAAAATCCAAGCAATAAGACCAACAACAATTGCAGCGATGCCGCTCCAAAGTGAGTAGCCACCAGTACCAAGCAATTCTGCAATTAATAATGTTCCCCCTAAAATAAAAAATACCCAATGAGGGGAATTATAAATAACGGTTAAAATATCAGTCATCGTTTAATTTACCTAATTACATAATTGAAATTGCAAAAGTATTTATTTAATTCCAAAATAACTTGTACTTAAAGTACCTTGGAAAATATATACAACCAGTTCGGAAACTACCTTGTGACATCATTTAGAGTTTTTAATGAGCTCCGCAATGCCACCAATACTGCCCATTAAACTTGATGCATCTAAAGGCATCATAATGACTTTACTGTTATCTGCCGATCCGATTTGTTGTAGCGCTTCAGTATATTTTTGTGCAACAAAGTAATTAACCGCATTAATATTACCTGCTGCAATTGCATCAGACACCATTTGTGTGGCTTTTGCTTCGGCTTCGGCCGCACGTTCACGGGCTTCGGCTTGTAAAAATGCAGCTTGTCGCTCACCTTCGGCCTTTAATATTTCGGACTGTTTTTCACCTTCTGAACGTAGTATTGCTGCCTGACGAACACCTTCAGCTTCCAGAATTTCCGCACGTTTATTACGTTCTGCTTTCATTTGTGCATTCATCGCGGCAATAAGTTCTGCCGGCGGGCGAACATCTCGAATTTCAATACGGGTGATTTTAATGCCCCAAGGGTTTGTTGCATCATCAACAATGCTAAGTAATTTTGAGTTGATATGATCACGTTGTGATAGCATTTCATCAAGTTCCATGCTGCCGAGTACCGTACGAATATTGGTCATCATTAAATTAATTACAGCACGTTCAAGTTGATTGACTTGATAAGCGGCTCTAGCTGCGTCTTGCACTTGAATAAAGCAAACGGCATCAATTTGTACGTTGGCATTATCTTTTGATATAACTTCTTGTGATGGAATATCAAGCACTTGTTCCATCATATTAATTTTACGACCAATCCCATCCATAAAAGGAATAATGATATTCAATCCCGGTTCAAGTGTGTGGGTGTATTTACCAAAACGCTCAATGGTGTATTGATAACCTTGCGGAACAATCGTAATACATTTTAAAACGGTGATTAGTGCGAGTAACACGATGATACCGATAAAAATATAAAATATAGGCATAGATTAATTTCTCTTAGTAATATGAATTTCGACGGTATAAGCATTCTAATGGCTATGAGATTTTTTGACCAGTTATTAATAAATAATCTTTATGTTATTTATTATTGATTTTATGAAGCTAATTTATTTTTAGTCATATTTTTGCTCTATCCCTTGTTAAATTTTTGGTGATTTTTTAACTTAACGCTAAACTGTGTCTATTAATTTAAACGACGCGCTAATATTAACCAACAAGAATCATTCCAGCCAAATACATACTGGCTGTCGTTTAATTGTTTACTACAATTAAATATGACAAGAAAAACAGAATAGGAATAATAATGGAAGAGCAAACAGTTGAACAAAATATTAAACAACAAACGATCGAGCAGAAAATTGCAGATTTAAAAAAAATCACCAAAAACGATGGCGATCAAGCATATTCAGAGGCTCAATTTGAGTTAGCCAAAATTTATTTTTTGGATAAAAAAAATAGTGAAGCCGCAATCAAACATTTATTAAAGGTTAAAAAGCTAGGTAATTCGACATTATATGCCGAAGCTCAGTTCAAATTAGCCCTGATATATCAAGATGAAAATAACATAGCGCAGGCAGAACACCATTATTTACAGGTACAAAGGGAGGATAATACCGATGCTTTTGCTAGGGCTCAATATTGTTTAGCACTTATTTACCAATTTAAAAAACAGGATATCGAGCGGGCAGAACACTATTATTTACAGGTAGAAAGGCAGGATAATGCCGATGTTTATGCCGAGGCACAATGTAATTTAGCGGATATTTACGAAGAAGAAAAACAGGATATCGAGCAGGCAGAATACCATTATTTACAGGTACAAAGGCAGGATAATGCCGATTCTTATGCTAGGGCACAATGTAATTTAGCGCTTATTTACGAAAAAGAAAAACAGGATATCGAGCAGGCAGAACGCCATTATTTACGGGTGAAAAGGCAGGATAATGCCGATGCTTATGCTAAGGCACAATTTAATTTAGCGCTTATTTACGAAGAAGAAAAACAGGATATCGAGCAGGCAGAATACCATTATTTACAGGTGAAAAAGCAGGATAATGCTGATGTTTATGCCGAGGCTCAATGGAATTTAGCACTTATTTACCAAGTTGAAAAACAGGATATTGAGCAGGCAGAACACTATTATTTACAGGTACAAAGGCAGGATAATGCCGATGCTTATGCTAAGGCACAATTTAATTTAGCGGGTATTTACCAAGAAGAAAAACAGGATATCGAGCAGGCAGAATACCATTATTTACAGGTGAAAAAGCAGGATAATGCTGATGTTTATGCTAAGGCACAATTTAATCTAGCGGGTATTTACCAATTTAAAAAACAGAATATCGAGCAGGCCGAACGCCATTATTTACGGGTGAAAAGGGAGGATAATGCCGAAGCTTATGCTAGGGCTCAATGGAATTTAGCCCTTATTAACCAATTTAAAAAACAGGATATCGAAAAGGCCGAACGCCATTATTTACGGGTGAAAAAGCAGGATAATGCCGATGTTTATGTTTGGGCTCAATGGAATTTAGGTCTTATCTATCAAACTGAAAAACAGCTTTATAACAAAGCCAGTCAATGTTTCTTACAATGTTATAAGAGCTCTGATCTTAAAATTTCAAATATGGCAAATATTTATTTAGGGGATAATATCTATTTTAATCAAACAAAAGGTAGTTTAAAAAAAGCAGAAGAATATTATCTGAATGTATCTTATTCCAATGATTTATTTATGCTTTATACTATTGCTCAAATCATGTTATCAGTCATTGATAATAATAATGAAGCTTCTACATTATTTGCCGATGCCAATAAACGCGAGCAATCCGTTACTCACTACATTTGTGATATCAGAACATTAGCACAAAATATTCAGAAGCAGTTACTGGTTACATTTAAATTAAATAAAAAGTTAAAAAGTCAAAACAAACAATATGAACGGCAGGTTGCGCATTATACCAGACCGGGCGTGTTATTTAGTCTTTTAAAAAATGAGACTAGCGATTTTCGTTTAAATGTGGTTGATTTTATGAACGATCCTACTGAAAATCAGATCCTGACTAATTGGCTCGATATTAAAACCGATAGGGATAGTGAAATAAAAAGCTTTTTAGCCAGTTTTTCATTTAATCATAATTCGTTAAATCAATTTCGTTTATATGGCAATGAAAACAATATTGTCGGCTCGAGTGTTAGTGTCGTATTTAATCAAAATTTTTTTGGCGACGATGTTGAACACAGCATCAATCCTGATGGTATTAATCATTTAAATAAATTCACATCAGTTAAAATACCAAAACAAGATTTTATTGATAATAAAACTGATGCTAATGAGAAGAACGAACCGTTAACACAATCCTCTTTTCATGATTTATCTTTGTTCCGTTGTTTGTATTTTGATCCAAATAATGAATATATTAGTCTTGCCAAACGTAATAAATTTTCTTTTTATCTGGAGCACCGAGAAAGTTCTGCAGCTGAGATTGAAGAAAAATGGAATGACTACCTAAAACAATTAGATGAAGAGCATAAAATTGAAACTATTAGAGAGATATTAAATCAAATAAAACAAAAAATAAAAGAATTAAAGGCGAACGAAAAGATAAAAAATCTTTCTATTCTCGATCAATTAATAACTTTAGCTGTCATGCCTATCTCGTGCTTAATTAAACATGCTGCATTTGAAGATGAAGATGAATGTCGAATGATTTATATCACAAATATTGCCGATGAAAAAATTCAAGCGCCGACAGATTATGTTCAAGCCAGCAGTTTATTTATTAATTACAAAACGGTGGAAGATTATATTGAGAAGATTTATTTAGGTCCGCAATGTGAAGCACATCATAAATTATGGATTACTAACCACTTTCGGATTTCGTCAAAACCAAGATCTAAGTTGGTTAAAGTGATTCAATCCGAAATGCCATTGCGCTAATTTTTACAAAGGATGCTTTATAACAAATAGCATCCTTTGGTTAAACTTGCTATTGATATACTAAAATAAATTTTATTTCTGCACACAAAATATTCACTTGACATTGCATCAATGAACTAGTTTAATAGTACAACATTCATTTTACATTAATAATAATCATGAAATCACAATACTGTTATTTGATTGCTTGCAAATTCGCTAATTTTGGTTGGTGGCGTATCACTTTGGGCGGGTGATTTGATAAAGCATTGTCTTTGTTTATAAAACCCGCTTAGCGCGGGTTTTTAGTTTTTCATAATTAAATGCATAGTTTAAATAAAAATTTAAAAATAGAGAGTCAACAATGAATAAGCCAACATTAACGCAGATAACCAAAACCATTGGTTATTATCAAGATCCGACTCAGGTATTTTATCAATTATGTCATGACAGGCCAGCTACATTGCTGCTTGAATCAGCCGAAATCGATAACAAGCAAGGCATAAAAAGTGTGATGATTGTGGATAGTGCGTTACGCATTTCGGCAATCGATCAGCTGGTGATATTTGAAGCCTTAACTTCAAATGGGCAAACGTTGTTACCTTTACTTGCCGATGCATTTTCAGCAAGTACTGTGAAAGTTGAAGTTGAAACGTCAAAGTTGACATTGGTGTTTCCTCAAGTTGATGCCATGCAAGATGAGGATTCTCGATTAAAATCGCTATCCGTTTTTGATGCGTTAAGAACGCTACTTAGTCTTGTGAATTATTCGAAACAAGCAAGCCATGATGCGATTTTTGTTGGCGGGTTATTTAGTTATGATTTGGTGGCTGGTTTTGAATATTTACCTAAACTCCCTACTGATATGCGCTGCCAAGATTTTTGTTTTTATTTAGCCGAAACGTTATTAGAAATTAATCATCAAAATCACGTTTCAATATTAAAAGCGACCGCTTTCACGGCTGATCCCAACGAAGTGGAACGTTTAGCCAAACGTATTGATGAGCTGCAAACTTTGTTAAACCAACCGATAAAGCCAATTCCTACTCAATCCCTTGCCAATATTACGGTTGATTGTAATAAAAGTGATGATGACTTTAATACCATAGTTAAAAAGATGCAAGATGCGATTCAACAAGGCGAAATATTTCAAGCAGTGCCATCTCGTCGTTTTACATTGCCTTGTCCTAAGCCTTTGTCTGCCTATCAACTTCTTAAAACTAATAACCCAAGCCCTTATATGTTTTATATGCAAGATAAGGATTTTGTGTTATTTGGTGCTTCACCAGAAAGCGCACTTAAATATAGTAAAGCCACCAATCAAGTTGAAATCTACCCTATTGCCGGAACGCGTCCTCGAGGCTTAACTGCTAATGGCGACATTGATTATGATTTAGATAGTCGTTTAGAGTTAGATATGCGTACCGACAAGAAAGAACTGGCAGAACATTTAATGTTAGTCGATTTAGCACGCAATGATTTAGCACGTATTTGTCAGCCGGGTACACGTTATACTAAAGATTTACTCAAAGTTGATCGCTACTCGTTTGTGATGCATTTGGTGTCTAAAGTCATTGGTCAATTACGTGAAGATTTAGATGCACTTCATGCTTATCAAGCGACCATGAATATGGGGACATTAACCGGTGCGCCCAAAATTCGTGCAATGCAATTGATTGCCGAATCAGAAAAAGTTAAACGGGGTAGCTATGGTGGGGCAGTAGGGTATTTTACTGCCAATGGTGACCTTGATACGTGTATTGTGATTCGTAGTGCTTATGTTGAAAACGGCATAGCGACTGTTCAAGCTGGCGGTGGCGTGGTTTTAGATTCTGAACCACAATTTGAATCCGACGAATCACGTAATAAAGCCCGCGCTGTGGTTAGAGCAATTATGGCAGCACATAATGTAGAAGGTGTATTCTAATGGCTAATATTTTATTTATTGATAATATTGATTCTTTTACTTATAACCTCGTCGATCAACTACGTAATAGCCAACATCATGTGACGATTTACCGTAATACGATCCCGGCTGATGTGATAGTTGAAAAACTCTCACAAATGCAAAATCCTATTTTGATGTTATCGCCAGGACCCGGCGCACCAAGTGAAGCAGGTTGTATGCCAGAATTACTTAAACGCCTAAAAGGTAAATTACCGATTATAGGTATCTGCCTTGGTCATCAGGCGATTGTTGAGTCTTATGGTGGAAGCATTGTACCGGCGGGTGATATTTTACATGGCAAAGCTTCACTTATTGAACACGATGAACAAGCCATGTTTAAAGGCTTACCTAATCCATTACCGGTCGCGCGGTATCATTCATTAAAAGGCGAAAATATTCCTAAAACTCTAACCATTAATGCCTTGTGTAACAATATTGTGATGGCGGTGCGTAATGATGAGGATCGGGTGTGTGGTTTTCAGTTTCATCCCGAATCAATTTTAACTATTCAAGGCGTAAAACTGCTTGAGCAAACCATTGAGTGGGCGCTTAATCCATCACAAAAAACAGCGCAACCAAAACAAGAAGCCATTATTGATAAGCAAGAGTATAATATTCAACCTATTCTCAATAAGTTATATTTAGGACAGGTATTAAGCCAACAAGAAAGTAAAATACTGTTCAACTTAATTATTCAAGGTAAAATCGAACCGACGGTATTGGCAACAGCAATAATTAGTATGAAAGTTCGCGGTGAAAAGCCAGATGAAATCGCAGGAGCCGCGCAAGCACTGCTTGAAAATGCCGATAGTTTTGCTATTCCAGATTATGCGTTTACCGACATTGTCGGAACAGGTGGTGATGGCACCAACAGTATTAATATTTCAACCGCCAGTGCCTTTGTGGCTGCTGCGTTAGGTTATAAGGTGGCTAAACATGGTAACCGTGGGGTGTCGAGTAAATCAGGTTCATCAGACGTGTTGTCTGCTTTAGGCATTAAATTAAATATGCCGGCCGAAGATTCGCGTAAGGCGTTGGATGAGCTTGGTGTATGTTTTTTATTTGCTCAGCAATATCATTCAGGTTTTCGTCATGCCGCGCCGGTTCGTCAGCAATTGAAGACTCGAACAATTTTTAATGTACTAGGGCCGCTCATTAATCCGTCTCGTCCTAAACGAATTTTATTAGGGGTATATCACCCAGATTTAATCAAACCGATTGCTGAAACGTTAACTATGTTAGGTTATACCCATGCCTATGTGGTACATGGTTCAGGAATGGATGAAGTTGCGATTCATGGTGAAACGCAAGTGGCTGAAGTGCATAATGGCAAAATTCGTTACTTTACGTTAACACCGCAAGATTTTGGCTTACAGCAATATACATTAAAAGATATTGAAGGTGGCACGCCAGAGATGAATCGTGATATGTTAATTGCGATTTTACAAGGACATGGCAAACCGGCTCATGAAGCAGCGATCGCCGCTAACGTTGCGATGTTAATGAGTTTGTTTGGTCAGTCCGATTTAAAACAAAATGCTAAACAAGCGATTGAAATGATGCGTAGTGGTAAAGCTTATCAACTATTACAGCAATTAGCGGCAAGATAACAGTGGAGAAAAATATGGCAATTGCAGCATTAACGGAAAATGTTGAAATGGCAACCGTATTGAAAAAAATCATCGAAGATAAACAAAGTTGGTTAGTCTCACAGCAAGCATCAAAACCGCTTGAAACATTTAAAATGGATGTGAAGCCTAGTGATCGTGATTTTTATCAATCATTGAATCAAACTAAAACAGCATTTATTTTAGAATGTAAAAAAGCCTCACCGTCAAAAGGGTTAATTCGGGATGATTTTGATCCTGCAACTATTGCCAAAGTGTATAAAGATTATGCTTCGGCTATTTCGGTGTTGACCGACGAAAAATACTTTCAAGGACGTTTTGAGTTTTTGCCTATCGTACGTAATGAGGTAACTCAGCCTGTTCTTTGCAAAGACTTTATTATTGATGAATATCAAATTTACTTAGCGCGTTATTATCAGGCCGATGCCATTTTATTAATGCTATCAGTCGTCAATGACGATGAGTATCGTCACTTAAGCCGTATCGCTCATCAACTCAATATGGGCATATTAACCGAAGCAAGCACGCAAGCCGAAGTGGAACGAGCAATTGCACTTGGTGCTAAAGTGATAGGCATTAATAATCGTAATTTGCGTGATTTGAGTGTCGATTTAAATCGCGTTAAAAATCTATCGAAAACGATTCCTGATGATCGCATTATTATCAGCGAATCGGGGATTTACACACATAATCAAGTTAAAGAATTAAGTCAGTTTGCTAAAGGTTTTTTAATTGGTAGCGCGCTGATGTCAGAACCTAATTTAACCTTAGCGATTCGTAAAGTCATGCTGGGTGAAAATAAAGTTTGTGGTTTAACTCGCGCTGAAGATGCGATAGCAGCTTACCAAGCCGGTGCGGTATATGGTGGATTAATATTTGCACCAAAATCACCTCGTTATATCTCGCCAATAAATGCCCGAATAGTCATTTCAGCTGCGCCGCTAAATTGGGTAGGTGTGTTTAAAAATGAAACGATAGATCAAATTTGTCAAATAGCTGAACAACTTTCACTTTATGCTGTTCAATTGCATGGTGATGAAGATAACCAATATATCCAATTATTACGTGAAAAATTACCTAAAAATTGTCAGATTTGGAAAGCATTAAGTATCAGCAATACCATCCCCGAACACAATAATCCGTTAGTCAGTCGTTATATATTTGATCATGGCGCCGGAGGAACGGGTAAAAGCTTTGATTGGTCACTACTAGCTGGGCAAGATTTAACTAATGTGATTTTAGCCGGCGGCATTAATCCGCAAAATATAAAAAATGCTTTAGCTACAAATGTGATTGGGGTGGATTTAAATTCTGGTGTCGAAATTTCGCCGGGTATTAAAGATAAACACAAAATTCAAGCTGTATTTGAACAAATTTAATTAATGTTAAAAGGAATAGTTATGTCAAAATTAAATCCTTATTTTGGTGAGTTTGGTGGGCAGTATGTCCCTCAAATATTGATGCCTGTGCTTGAGCAACTTGAGGATGCTTTTTTATCAGCGATTCATGATCCAAGTTTTCAAAAAGAGTTTAATGATTTATTAGTCAATTATGCCGGTCGACCTACTGCGCTTACTTTATGTAAAAACTTAACAGCAGGCACTAAAACTAAACTCTATTTAAAACGTGAAGATCTTGTACATGGCGGTGCGCACAAGACCAATCAAGTATTAGGGCAAGCGTTACTTGCCAAACGTATGGGAAAAACCGAAATTATTGCCGAAACCGGTGCAGGGCAGCATGGCGTTGCATCAGCACTGGCCTGTGCGTTACTTGGCTTAAAATGCCGTATTTATATGGGCGCAAAAGATGTTAAACGGCAAGCGCCTAATGTGTTTAGAATGCGTTTAATGGGGGCGACTGTGATTCCAGTTGAAACAGGTTCAGCTACTTTAAAAGATGCTTGTAACGAGGCACTGCGTGACTGGTCAGGAAGTTATGAAAAAGCTCACTATATGCTAGGTACCGCAGCAGGTCCACATCCTTTCCCGACTATTGTATGTGAATTTCAGCAGATGATTAGCCGCGAAGCCAAACAGCAAATATTAGAAAAAGAAGGACGTTTGCCTGATGCCGTGATTGCTTGTGTTGGCGGTGGATCTAATGCAATTGGGATGTTTGCGAATTTTATTGAAGAAAAATCAGTACGCTTAATTGGTGTTGAACCGGGTGGACACGGCATTGAAAGCGGTGAACATGGTGCATCATTAAAACATGGTAAATTGGGTATCTACTTTGGTATGAAATCGCCAATGATGCAAACTGATGAAGGGCAAATTGAAGAGTCGTATTCGATATCAGCGGGCCTTGATTTTCCATCTGTTGGACCTCAACATGCTTATTTAGATAGTATCGGCCGTGCGCAATATGTTTCGATTACCGATGATGAAGCGTTAGATGCCTTTAAAGCGTTGTCGCGTCATGAGGGTATTATTCCTGCGTTAGAATCATCGCATGCTTTAGCTTATGCACTAAAGATGATCAAAGAAAATCCTAATAAAGAACAGCTGTTGATTGTCAATCTATCGGGCCGCGGAGATAAAGATATCTTTACTGTTTATGATATTTTAAAAGCAAAAGGAGAAATTGAATGAACCGTTATCAAAAATTATTTGATAAATTAAATCAAGAAAAGCGGGGCGCATTTGTTCCTTTTGTTCCTGTTGGGGATCCTAATCCAGAACTCTCTTTACAAATAATACAAACTTTAATTGATGCTGGTGCGGATGCATTAGAGCTGGGTATTCCGTTTTCTGACCCTATGGCCGATGGACCAACCATTCAAAATGCGAATATTCGCGCTTTTAAAGGTGGTATTAGTGTTGAAAAATGTTTTGAAATATTAACTCAAATCAGAAGCTATCATACTGATATTCCTATTGGCTTACTCATCTATGCTAATTTAGTTTTTAAAAATGGTATTGATAACTTCTATGCGAAATGTGCAAAAGCAGGCGTAGATTCAGTATTAATTGCTGATTTACCGGTTGAGTATGCACAAGAATTTACCAAACATGCAGAAAAATATAAGATTGCGCCAATCTTTATTTGCCCACCAAATGCTGATGACGAAGTTATTAAAAAAATAGCTGAATTGGGTAAAGGTTACACCTATCTTGTGTCACGTGCTGGTGTAACCGGTACTGAAAATCGCGCCAATAAACCTTTAACGCATTTAATCCAAAAATTGACTCAGTACGGCGCGCCGCCAGCGATTCAAGGATTTGGTATCTCAGAACCCTCACAAGTGAGTGAAGCAATTAAATCAGGAGCAGCTGGTGCGATCGCCGGATCTGCGACAGTCAAAATTATCGAGAAAAATTTAGATGAACCTGAAAAAATGCTCAATGAAATGACCGAGTTTGTTAAAAAGATGAAATTAGCGACGTCTAAATAATTTTTTTCCGCTGAGAATTCAGCGGAATATTTTATTTTTTTATAGATTTGGTTATGCCATTTTGCTTACTTATTTTACATTTGTTTTGTAAAAAAGACTGAAATTTATTCTGTTAGATTAATCAATTACTTCAGCTATATTTGCTAAAATTAACATTATTACACGTTGCACTTTATTTAAAATAAGGTATAATCTTCAACCATCTATCGCGGGGTGGAGCAGCTTGGTAGCTCGTCGGGCTCATAACCCGAAGGTCGTTGGTTCAAATCCAGCCCCCGCAACCACTTAGATTTTCATTCATAAATCAATTTACCCTTTTTATTGCGTGAAAGTTCGAATCAAGTGGCTTCATTATAGTTAGTTTTAAATGTAGCCTCGCATGTCGAGGTTTTTTTTCGTGTTTTGATTTAAGCGTAAGTTTAAAAGGAATGTTGGGCTATATGCCCTTTTTTTATTTTTTGCAGTGGAGGTTTGTTTGGCTAATATAGAACAGCAATTGACGGATATCATACAAGAACCTGTGAATGCCCTTGGTTTTGAGTTAGTTGGCGTTGAATACATTCGTGGCCGTTACCCAGTGTTACGAGTTTATATAGATAGTGAAAACGGTATAACTGTTGATGATTGTGCTGATGTTAGCCGACAAATTAGCGCTGTGCTTGATGTGGAAGATCCTATCAAAGATGCTTATAACCTTGAAGTTTCATCACCAGGTATGGACAGGCCACTGTTTACGTTAGAACACTATCAACGTTTTGTTGGTGAAGAAGTCACAATTAGTCTGCGTATTCCTGTTGCTAATCGTCGCAAATGGAAAGGACAGATAAAATCCATTGATAATGAGATGATTACACTAACGGTGGATAATAACGATGAAGTGTTTGCTTTTAGCAATATTCAAAAAGCAAATATAGTACCTAATTTTAACCTTAAATAGAGTACGGGTGTAAAGGATGAATAAAGAAATTTTAGCTGTTGTTGAAGCAGTATCAAATGAAAAAGCACTAACGCGTGACAAAATTTTTGAAGCGTTAGAAACCGCATTAGCAACAGCCACTAAAAAGAAACATAATGTTGATATTGATGTTGTGGTAAAAATTGATCATAAAACTGGCGATTATGATACATTTCGCCGTTGGTTGGTGGTCAATGAAGTTACACAACCAACTAAAGAAATAACCCTAGAAGCAGCGCAATATGAAGATCCAACATTAAAAATTGGTGACTATGTTCAAGAACAAATTGAATCTGTTGCTTTTGACCGAATTACAACACAAACGGCGAAACAAGTTATTGTACAAAAAGTACGCGAAGCTGAGCGTGCAATGGTCATTGACATGTTTAGAAACCGAATTGGTGAAATCGTAACGGGTATCGTCAAAAAAACCAATCGCGATAGCGTGATTTTAGATTTAGGTAATAATGCCGATGCAATGATGTCACGTCATGATATGCTGCCACGCGAAAACTTCCGTATTGGCGATCGTGTACGCGGTATTTTATATTTGGTTGAACAAGACAATAAACCTGCGCAGTTATGCATTAGCCGGTCTAACCCAGAGATGATGGAAGAGCTATTCCGTATTGAAGTCCCTGAAATTGGTGAAGAGATGATCGACATTAAAGGTGTTGCTCGTGATCCGGGTTCTCGCGCTAAAATTGCTGTTAGCAGTAACGACCGTCGTATCGATCCAGTTGGTGCATGTGTTGGTATGCGAGGCGCTCGAGTCCAAGCTGTTTCGAATGAATTTGGTGGTGAACGTATTGATATCGTATTGTGGGATGATAATCCTGCACAGTACGTGATTAATGCCATGGCACCTGCTGATGTTGTGTCAATTGTTGTTGATGAAGATAAACATACAATGGATGTGGCTGTTAATGCTGATACTTTACCACAGGCTATTGGTCGAAATGGGCAAAATATCCGTTTAGCATCACAACTTACGGGTTGGACGTTAAATGTAATGAGTACCGAAGATTTACAAGAAAAACATCATGCCGAATCATTTGCTGCAATCAGTAACTTAATGAAGCATTTAGACATTGAAGAAGATCTGGCACAACTATTAGTTGAAGAAGGTTTTACTTCGCTAGAAGAACTTGCTTATGTACCGGTTGATGAATTACTTGAAATTGAAGAGCTTGATGAAGAACTGGTTGAAGCATTAAGAAATCGCGCAAAAGATGCTTTAACAACCTTAGCGCTTGCTCATAGTGGCGATAAAAGACCGGCGCAAGATTTATTAGATTTACCGGGTATGACACAAGAATTAGCCTACCAATTAGCCCAACATGACGTTATTACTTTGGAAGATTTAGCAGAACAAGGTACCGATGATCTCGTGGATATTGAAGGTTTAACAAGTAAACAAGCTGGCGATTTTATTATGGCTGCACGTAATATTTGTTGGTTTGCAAATGAATAATTGAGGGAAAGTAATACATGACCAAAGTATCAATCGAAACACTGGCTCAAGAGATAAATACTCCAGTGCAAACACTTTTGCAACAGTTTGCCGATGCTGGGATGAAAAAAACCGCGTCTGACACTGTTACACAAAAGGAAAAAGAAGCTTTGCTTGCGCATTTAAATCCTCAGCAAGGTCCAACAAAATTAACACTACAACGTAAAACTCATTCAACGTTGAATGTGTCAAGTGCGGGTGGCAAAAGCAAAGAAATTAAAGTCGAAGTCCGTAAAAAACGTACTTTTGTAAAACGCGATCCGGCTGAAATTGCTGCCGAGCAAGAAAAAGCACGTCTAGAAGCTGAAAAAGCTAAACAAGAAGCAGAATTAGCAGAATTACAAGCACGTAAAGAAGCTGAAGAGAAAGCGAAGTTAGCTGCAGAAGCTGCAGAGCAAGAAGCTAAAAAACGCGAAGAAGAGGCTAAAAAACGTGCTCAAGAAGAGAAAGCTAAACAGCAAGCCGCTAAACCTGTGCAAGAGCCGACAACGGATCCTAAAGTAAAAAAAGCACAAGAAGAAAAAGCGCGTTTAGAAGCAGAGGCCAACGAAATAAAACGTAAAGCTGAAGAAGAAAATCGTCGAAAATTAGAAGAAGACGCTAAACGTATGGCCGAAGAAGCTCGCAAACTAGCCGAGCAATATAGTGATACTGATGATAACGACAATAGTGAAGATGATGATTATCATGTCACCACATCTAAATATGCACGCGCTGCTGAAGATGATACCGACCGAGAAGTCGAAGGTGGTCGAGGCCGAGGTCGTGGCGGTAAACAAACTAAACAGAAAAAAGCTAGTAAATTATCTGAAGGTAAAGCTGAACGAGAAGAAGCCCGTGCAGTTACGCGTAGTGGTCACAAAAAGAAAGGTAAAAGTGCATTGCAACAAAGCTTTACTAAACCTGTTCAAGCCGTTAACCGTGATGTAGTCATTGGTGAAACGATAACTGTTGCTGAACTTGCTAATAAAATGGCTGTTAAAGGTTCTGAAGTTATCAAAACTATGATGAAGATGGGGGCGATGGCAACCATTAATCAGGTTATCGATCAGGAAACGGCACAACTTGTTGCCGAAGAAATGGGACACAAAGTGGTACTTCGTCGTGAAAACGAACTTGAAGAATCGCTCATGAGCGACCGTGATACCGGTGCTGAAAAAGTTGCTCGAGCGCCTGTCGTCACTATCATGGGGCATGTTGATCATGGTAAAACTTCATTACTTGACTACATCCGTAAAGCGAAAGTGGCATCGGGTGAAGCCGGTGGTATTACGCAGCACATCGGTGCCTACCATGTAAAAACACCAAATGGCGAAATCACCTTTTTAGATACACCAGGCCATGCTGCATTTACCTCAATGCGTGCGCGTGGTGCTAAAGCAACCGATATCGTGGTATTAGTTGTAGCGGCTGATGATGGTGTGATGCCACAAACTATTGAAGCTATTCAACATGCGAAAGCGGCAAATGTACCAATCGTTGTTGCAGTGAATAAAATCGACAAACCAGAAGCCGATCCTGAGCGCGTTAAAGGTGAACTGGCCCAATATGGCGTTATGTCAGAAGATTGGGGTGGTGATACTCAGTTTGTTCATGTTTCGGCTAAAGCAGGCACCGGCATCGACCAATTACTTGAAGCAATCTTATTACAAGCCGAAGTCCTTGAGCTTACTGCGTATGAATCTGGTATGGCGAGCGGAGTGGTAATTGAATCATTCTTAGATAAAGGTCGTGGTTCAGTTGCAACAGTGCTAGTTCAATCAGGTACTTTACGAAAAGGCGATATCGTTCTGTGTGGTTTTGAATATGGTCGTATTCGTGCAATGCGCAACGAATTAGGTAAAGAAGTTACCGAAGCGGGCCCTTCAATTCCGGTTGAAATTTTAGGTCTTTCTGGCGTACCGTCAGCAGGTGATGAAGCCACTGTTGTTCGTGATGAAAAGAAAGCGCGTGAAGTTGCGCTCTATCGACAAGGTAAATTCCGTGATGTGAAACTTGCGCGTCAACAAAAAGCGAAACTTGAAAACATGTTTACCAACATGACTGAGGGGGATGTATCTGAACTTAACATCGTGTTAAAAGCTGACGTTCAAGGTTCGGTTGAGGCGATCTGTGATTCATTGCTTAAACTTTCAACTGATGAAGTGAAAGTGAAAATTATTGGTTCAGGTGTTGGTGGAATTACCGAAACTGATGCTTCATTAGCAGCGGCTTCAAATGCGATAATTTTAGGCTTTAATGTTCGTGCTGATGCATCGGCACGTAAGGTTATTGAGTCTGAAAACTTAGATCTTCGTTACTATTCTGTTATTTATGACTTAATTGACGAAGTTAAACAAGCCATGAGCGGTATGCTTGCACCAGAATACAAACAAGAAATTATTGGTCTTGCTGAAGTGCGTGATGTATTTAAATCACCAAAATTTGGTGCGATTGCTGGTTGTATGGTGACAGAAGGTGTGGTCAAACGCCATAATCCAATTCGGGTACTTCGTGATAACGTTGTTATCTATGAAGGTGAACTTGAATCCCTACGACGCTTCAAAGATGATGTTAATGAAGTACGTAATGGTATGGAATGTGGTATTGGTGTACGTAACTACAATGATGTTCGTGTTGGTGACAGCATCGAAGTGTTCGAAACTATCGAAATCAAGCGTACCATTTAATCATTACCAAACATGTTATAAGCAAGGTTTAAGCCTTGCTTATTCATATTTTAAGGAAAATAGATATGGCAAAAACATTTAGCCGCTCATCACGAGTTGGGCATGAATTACAAAAAGAGATTGCGATCATCTTACAACGAGAAATCAAAGATCCACGATTAGGAATGGTCACTGTTTCTGGCGTAGATATTTCGCGCGATCTTTCCTATGCCAAAGTATTTGTAACTTTTCTTAATGATGATGATCCACAAGTTATTGAGCAGGGACTAACTGTGCTTAATGATGCAAAAGGATATATCCGAACCTTAATTGGTAAAGCGATGCGTTTACGCATTATTCCTGAAATCAAATTCTTTTATGATGAGTCACTGGTTAAAGGAATGCAAATGTCTAATTTAGTGTCTGATGTGATTAGACAAGACAATGAACGGCATAAAGATTAACTAAAAAGTTAAAATTATACTTAGCAAATAATTATTAAAAAAACTTAAACCTTGAATATAAAGCACCAATGATGAATACAAAAAAAATTCGCCGTGACATTCACGGCGTTTTATTGTTAGATAAACCGCAAGGTATGACTTCTAATGATGCACTTCAAAAAGTAAAAAGGCTGTTCAATGCAAAAAAAGCAGGGCACACAGGTGCACTCGATCCTTTAGCAACAGGCATGTTACCAATTTGTTTTGGTGAGGCGACCAAATTTTCGCAATACCTGTTAGATTCAGACAAACGCTATCGCGTGGTTGCCCAGTTAGGCGAACGAACTGATACTTCAGATGCAGATGGTCAAATTATTTGTTCTAAAGTTGTTAATATTTCTCAATCACAAATTGATGAAGCATTAACGCATTTTCGTGGCGATATTTTACAAGTACCGACCATGTTTTCAGCATTAAAATATCAAGGTAAACCCCTATATGAGTATGCCCGTCAAGGTATTGTGATTGAACGTGAAGCAAGGCCTATTACTGTCTACCAAAATCAATTTATTCAATTTAATCCAGATGATAACCAATTAACATTAGAAATACATTGCTCGAAGGGCACTTATATTCGAACCATTATTGATGATTTGGGTGAACTACTTGGCTGTGGCGCGCATGTTATTTATTTAAGACGTTTGCAAGTATCAAATTATCCGATTGATAAAATGATCAGCTTGGATGAATTACAACACATTACCGATAAACAAGCTTTACTTATGCCAGTGGATAGTCCTGTGCAAGATTATCCAAAAATTACTTTAACTCATATTCAAGGAAAAGACATATTGTTAGGCCGAAATATTGTACTTGATACATCAGTATCGAGCGAAACATTAGTTCGAATTTATCAAGATCAACAGTTTATCGGTATTGGTATACAAAAATTTAATCAACTATCACCAAAACGCCTGATATCAGTTTGATTATAGAACATCGTTGCCTAGATAATTTATGCTATTTATTGCTCGTAATATCGGGTAAAGTTAAAATGGATGTTAATCATTAATAAAAACGAGGTTCTGCTTCTATAATGTGATAGCTTTTAACGTTTTTTATAGCATTATCAATATGTTGACAAAGCAAATTAGCGGAATCTTGGCCCATTTTATACAATGGTTTATTTATTCGACTTAATTTATCTAATTCGTTATATTGCCTTGCACTTGCATGGCCCACATAGGTTATAGTAAGCGGACGAACTAGCTGAGCTTGACTTTCATGAGCTTGATGTAATGCACCTAAAACAACATGATAATCGGAAAGATGACATTGCAAATTATGATAATTCTTTTCTGGATAGCTCAAACTACTATTATCACCACAAATAATCGCTGAAGGTGGATTATTGCTATTGATTAGTTTTTTTACGGCAGCTCTGCCATGTTCATAACTAATGCAACGCTCAACAAGATAGTGAGGATTAAATTCTATATTTGCTCTGAGTAACGCTTGTTGATACCCTTGCAAAAAAAGTGTGGAACAAATTTTATTGTTATCATTCATCAAAATTGCGATTTTTTGATGTGCGTTTTCTAATAAATATTGCGTTATTTGGTAACCGATCATCAAATGATCAAAATAAACACAGGTAAAATTACGCGAAAAATGATTTATTAAAACAATTGGTGGCAATGCTTTTTTAAATTGTTCAAGCTCACTTAAGTAAGGTGCATCATTAATCACTAAAATTCCGGCAAAGGTGTTTTGGTTAATAAATTGAATTAAATGATGAATATCAGTTTTAGATTGGCATGGAAAGCGAAAATAAAATACTGTAAAACCTGCTTGTCTTAACGTCTGCTCCAGTCCATAGTTAATTAATGTATATGGTGTAAATTGATTATCCAAAACTAAAATGCGATTAGATTTATCAAAATGGCTATGAGGCTTTAAATTACAACTTATATCAATCTTTAACTCTTCAATCGCTCGGTAAACTTTAGATTGCGTTGTAACAGAGGTTAAATGAGGTTTTTTAAGCACCCTAGATACCGACGCAATCGATAAATTTGCCTGTTTGGCAATCACAGACAGTGTAGTTTTTTTCATAATAATTAAAGTAGTCTATTAAAATTATAATTACATTAATCAAGTTACTAAGTTCTGTAATTGATTTTGAGCGAATTTAGCGATCTGCCTTCCAAATAATTTTGACTATGTAGTAACTAAAGATTATTTTGTTAATTTAATATATACTATGTAGATAATCTGTTTTTCGGTTAGGAAAACTAGTTTGATTAAAGTAGTAAAAAGACCTGTTTTTTTAGCAATTCAACTAGATAAAAAATTAGTTTTATCATATTGTTATATTTCTGTGGAAGCATGAATATTTATAGCTATAAGGAATACGACCGAATATGTGCTATGCAAAATATGACGGCAAAGATATCACTTATAAAGATAAAGATCAGGTGTTAAAAAAAACAGGACTCAAAATAGAAGATCCAACATTGCCACCTAAAGACTTAGTAAAATTAACAGGCACACTATCTGATTTTAAAGGGCTTTTTTGTTATACCCCACTTGCAGATGGTGCTTACATAAGTGAAGCACAAAAAGAAAAACAAAAAATTAAATTACAGAAGCGGGCATTACTGGCTACGTTAAATGGCAATACAGCTTTAGGTTTAGCCGCATTGGGTCATGCTAATGGGGGGGATCGTAGTAACATGTTTCCTGCGCAATATATTACCGCAAAACTTAATAATGATATTACCCTTAAAGGTTGGCTGGGTTATTATAAATTTAATGAGGGTGATCAAGTTGAAGTAGTCGCTGAAAAACATGATGATTATTATGAAGTCTATGCCATGTTAAAACCTAGCGAGCAAATTATTTCACTTATTCCGTTATGTTTTGCAGGTCGCAATCAAGCCTTAAAAATGTATTTTTGGCCAATGTTTATTTTTTACATTGTGTTAACTTTATTGATGACTTACCTTATTTTAGGCTTTTCTTTTGAGAATCTTTTCATTGGTTTTACTGTTACTGGTTTTTTATTTGGATCGGGGTGCTTAATCGTAAATAAAAACTCTATCGCTACCCATATAAAACTTGCAGAAAGAATTTTTACCCTTTTGGGATGGAAAGACGTAAGTAATATTAATTTATTAAAAGTGAGCAGACAATACATTGCTAAATTGATTGCTCAAAATAAGTATTCTTTAGAACCTCGCAAAAATACAGATGCTTATTCAAGACCTACAAAAAATGGTGATGGATTTTATTTTTTTTATTACGATCCAGAAGTGCTTTGTAAGGAAGAAGGTAACCCTTTATCAGAGGATAATAAAAAGACACAACATGAAGATGGTCAATAATGGTTTAAAAATGAGTCGATTTTTTTTAGGGTGTTAAAATAGCAATAAGGAATAAGACCGAATATGTGCTATGCAAAATATGACGGCAAAGATATCACTTATAAAGATAAAGATCAGGTGTTAATAAAAACAGGACTCAAAATAGAAGATCCAACGTTGCCACCTAAAAATTTAGTAAAATTAACAGGTACATTATCTGATTTTAAGGGGATTTTTTGTTTTGCTCAAGTTGGTGATGGCGCTTATTTAAGTGAAGAACAAAAAGAAAAACAAAAAATTAAATTACAGAAGCGGGCATTACTGGCTACGTTAAATGGCAATACAGCTTTAGGTTTAGCCGCATTGGGACATGCTAATGGGGGTGATCGTAGTAACTTGTTTCCTGCGCAATATATTACCGCCAAACTTAATAATGAAATTACCCTTAAAGGTTGGCTGGGATTTTATAAATTTAATGATGGTGATCAAGTTGAAGTAATTGCTGAAAAACATGAGGATTATTATGAAGTCTATGCCATGTTAAAACCTAGTGAGCAAATTATTTCGATCATTCCTCCTTGTGTGGGCGGACGTAATCAGGCTTTAAAACATTATTTTTTCCCAACGCTTATATTTTATATTTTCTGTGGAGTATTGATGAACTATTTTTTCTTAGATTTTAGTTTGGAGAATATTTTCATAGGTTTCGGGACTTTAGGTATAATGTTTGGATTGGCTGTCTTAATTGTATGTAAAAATTGCATTGCAACCCATATTACTCTTGCTGAAAAAATTTTTAATTTATTAGGTTGGCAAGATGTCATTAATATTAATTTACCCAAAATAAGTAAACAATATATTGTTAAATTGATGGCTTTAGGTAAATATTCAAATGATTATAATAATAAAATAGATCCGTATTTTAGACCGCCTAAATCTGGTGTTGGTTGGAGTTTTTATTATTACGATCCAGAAATCCTTTGTAAGGAAGAAAGCAAACCTTTAGCAGAGGATAATAAAAAGACACAACATGAAGATGATCAATAATGATTTAAAAGTGAGTCGATTTTTTTTAGGGTGTTAAAATAGCAATAAGGAATAAGACCGAATATGTGCTATGCAAAATATGACGGCAAAGATATCACTTATAAAGATAAAGATCAGGTGTTAATAAAAACAGGACTCAAAATAGAAGATCCAACGTTGCCACCTAAAAATTTAGTAAAATTAACAGGTACATTATCTGATTTTAAGGGGATTTTTTGTTTTGCTCAACTTGGTGATGGCGCTTATTTAAGTGAAGAACAAAGAGAAAAACAGAAAGCCAAACTTCAAAAAGGTGCTTTACTTGCTACTTTGAATGGTAATACTGCAGCAGGGCTCGCGGCTTTGGGACATGCTGAAGGTGGTGATCGTAGTAACTTGTTTCCTGCGCAGTATATTACCGCCAAACTTAATAATGATATTACCCTTAAAGGTTGGCTGGGTTTTTATAAATTTAATGAGGGTGATCAAGTTGAAGTAGTCGCTGAAAAACATGATGATTATTATGAAGTGTATGCTATGTTAAAACCCAGTGAGCATATTATTTCAATAATTCCACTTTGTTTAGGTGGTCGAAAACAATTGTTTAAATACTTTAAATTACCTCTTTTTTTATTCTATGTGATTTTTACCGCAATTATTTTATATTTTTTCGGTAGTTTTAATTTAGACGATATTGTTAGTGCATACATCGGCTCCGGAATTCTTTTTGGTCCTGCTTACTTTTTATTATACAAAAAATCAATATCAACTTTTGCTTTACTTTCAGAACAAATTTTTACAGTTTTAGGGTGGCAAAATGTCGCTAATATAAACTTAATCTCCATAAGTAGACAATATGTTAAGAAATTAATAGCTAGTGGTAAATATTCATATGTGTACAACGATCTTATTGATCAATACATTAAACCAACTAAATCTGGTGAAGGACTTTATTTTTTTTATTACGATCCTGAAGTGCTTTGTAAGGAAGAAGGTAAACCTCTATCAGATAATAATAAAAAGACACAACATGAAGATGGTCAATAATGGTTTAAAAATGAGTCGGTTGTATTTAGGCTGTTGAAATAGTAATAAGGAATAGGACCGAATATGTGCTATGCAAAATATGACGGCAAAGATATCACTTATAAAGATAAAGATCATGTGTTAAAAAAAACAGGGCTTAAAATAGAAGATCCAACGTTGCCACCTAAAGACTTAGTAAAATTAACAGGCACACTATCTGATTTTAAAGGACTTTTTTGTTATGCTCCAGTTGGTGATGGCGCTTATTTAAGTGAAGAACAAAAAGAAAAACAAAAAATTAAATTACAGAAGCGGGCATTACTGGCTACGTTAAATGGCAATACAGCTTTAGGTTTAGCCGCATTGGGCCATGCTAATGGCGGTGACCGAAGTAATTATTTTCGAGCACAATACATTACTGCCAAACTTAATAATGAAATTACCCTTAAAGGTTGGCTGGGTTTTTATAAATTTAATGAGGGTGATCAAGTTGAAGTAATTGCTGAAAAACGTGATGATTATTACGAGGTTTATGCCATGTTAAAACCCAGCGAGCAAATTATTTCACTTATTCCATTATGTCATGCAGGTCGCAATCAAGCTTTAAAAATGTATTTTTGGCCAATGTTTATTTTTTACATTGTGTTAACTTTATTGATGACTTACCTTATTTTAGGCTTTTCTTTTGAGAATCTTTTCATTGGTTTTACTGTTACTGGTTTATTATTTGGATCGGCTTGTTTACTTGTAAACAAAAACTCAATCGCCACTCATATAAAACTTGCCGAAAGAATTTTTAAATTATTAGGTTGGAAAGATATTGCAAATATAAATTTAACTAAAATAAGTAAACAATATGTTGTTAAATTAACGATGCTAGGTAAATACTCAAGTGCATATAATTATAATACAGATCCATATATTAGACCGCCTAAATCAGGCGCAGGTTGGAGTTTTTATTATTACGATCCAGAAATCCTTTGTAAGGAAGAAAGCAAATCTTTAGCAGAGGATAATAAAAAGACACAACATGAAGATGATCAATAATGGTTTAAAAATGAGTCGGTTGTTTTTAGAGTGTTAAAATAGCAATAAGGAATAAGACCGAATATGTGCTACGCAAAATATGATGGCAAAGATATCACTTATAAAGATAAAGAACAGGTGTTAAAAAAAACAGGGCTTAAAATAGAAGATCCAACGTTGCCACCTAAAGACTTAATAAAATTAACAGGTACACTATCTGATTTTAAAGGACTTTTTTGTTATGCTCAACTTGGTGATGGCGCTTATTTAAGTGAAGCACAAAAAGAAAGACAGAAAGCCAAACTTCAAAAAGGTGCTTTACTTGCTACGTTAAATGGCAATACCGCAGCGGGACTTGCAGCATTGGGGCGTGCTAATGGTGGCGACCGCAGTAATTATTTTCGAGCACAATACATTACTGCCCAACTTAATAATAATATTACCCTCAAAGGTTGGCTGGGTTATTATAAATTTAATGAGGGTGATCAAGTTGAAGTGATAGCCGAGAAACGTGATGATTATTATGAAGTCTATGCCATGTTAAAACCCAGCGAGCAAATTATTTCTATTATCCCCCTCTGTTATGCTGGTCGCAATCAAGCTTTTAAAGCTTGGTTTTGGATAGTATTTATATGTTATATCATTTGTGTATTATTAATGAATTATTTTGTTTTAGACTTTTCTTTCGAAAATCTTTTAATCGGATTTAGTTCGCTTGGTTTACTCATCGGACCGGCTTCAGTAATTGTTAAGAGAAATTCAATTGCTACTCATATAAAACTTGCGGAAAGAATTTTCACTCTTTTAGGATGGAAAAATGTCAAAAATATTAATTTAATTACTGTAAGTAAACAATATATCGATAAATCAATTACTCAAGGGAAAGTTTTAACTGATTGGCAGCAAGATACAGATCCATATATAAAACCTTCCCTAAGTGGTAATGGGTGGTACTTTTTTTATTATGATCCTGAAGTGCTTTGTAAGGAAGAAGGTAACCCTTTATCAGAGGATAATAAAAAGACACAACATGAAGATGGTCAATAATGGTTTAAAAATGAGTCGGTGGTTTTTAGGGTGTTGAAATAGCAATAAGGAATAAGACCGAATATGTGCTATGCAAAATATGACGGCAAAGATATCACTTATAAAGATAAAGATCAGGTGTTAAAAAAAACAGGACTCAAAATAGAAGATCCAACATTGCCACCTAAAGACTTAATAAAATTAACAGGTACACTAACTGATTTTAAAGGGCTCTTTTGTTATGCTCCACTTGCTGATGGCGCTTATTTAAGTGAAGAACAAAGAGAAAAACAAAAAGCTAAATTACAAAGAGGCGCTTTACTTGCTACATTAAACGGTAATACCGCAGCAGGGCTCGCGGCTTTGGGTCATGCTAATGGCGGTGATCTTAGTAATTATGTTAAAGCACAATATATTACTGCCAAACTTGATAATGATATTACCCTTAAAGGTTGGCTGGGTTTTTATAAATTTAATAAGGGTGATCAAGTTGAAGTAATTGCTGAAAAACGTGATGATTATTACGAGGTTTATGCCATGTTGAAACCCAGTGAGCAAATTATTTCTCTTATCCCACCATGCTATGCTGGGCGTAACCAAGCTTTAAAAGTTTGTTTTTGGCCTGCGTTAATATTTTATATTTTTTGTGTATTATTAATGAATTATCTTGTTTTAGACTTTTCTTTGGAAAATCTTTTCATCGGTTTTAGTTCGCTTGGTTTACTAATTGGATCGGCTTGTTTAATCGTAAGAAAAAACTCTATAGCTACCCATATAAAGCTTGCAGAAAGAATTTTTACTCTTCTGAAATGGAAGAACGTTAATAATATTAATTTAGACAAAATAAGTAAAAACTATATAACCAAATTAATTGTTCAGGGAAAATATTTAACTGATTGGAATTTCGATGTTGATTGGTGTATTAGGCCATCTAAAGATGGCTGTGGATGGTTCTTTTTTTATTATGATCCTGAAGTGCTTTGTAAGGAAGAAGGTAACCCTTTATCCGAGGATAATAAAAAGACACAACATGAAGATGGTCAATAATGGTTTAAAAATGAGTCGGTTGTTTTTAGGGTGTTGAAAGAGTAATAAGGAAGAAGGACTAATATGCTCTATGCAAAAAATAGGGTAACAATTAATGATTTCCTATCAATTTTGAAAACATAAAAAGTTTTAACTTTTTTAAAAAGATATATGACGTTTACTAATAGGAGTTTTTCCGAATAATTTATAAAAATAAGGTAATAGTAATAAAAAAAATAATCAATTCTAAAATTCTATTATAGAATTAAAAACTATTAATTTTAATCAATGTTGGCGAATGATAATTACATTACCCTATAGTTTATATAGACTATTTGGTTAAACATAAATGGGTTAGAAATACTACATCATGTTTGTTATGATCTTTTGCGCTATCTTAGATAAGATAATGGTATAATAGCCTATACTTTTTTTAATTAGGTTTAAGATATGTCTGCATGGAATATTGCGATTGTTGGTGCGACAGGGCAAGTTGGTTCTGCATTAGTTGAATTGTTACAACAAGATAACTTAGCACAAGCTAATCGATTCGAAATTGAAAATCTTTATTTAGTTGGCAGTGATAATAGTGAAGGCGAAATTGTACGTTTTTCGGGTAAAAATTTAACGGTTGTTGATAGTAATCAAATGGATTGGGGACAATGCCATTTTGCTTTTTTTGTTGCGGGTGTTAAAACCAGTGAAACGTATGCGCAGATAGCAGCGCAATCGGGCTGCATTGTGATTGATGCAAGTGGTTATTTTGTCGATGAGGATCATATTCCTTTAGTCGTTCCTAAGGTAAATAATAATGTTTTAACTGAGTATCGTAATGAAAATATCATTGCTGTTGCTAGTGCAACAGTCTGCCAATTATTACGTTGTATTGCACCTTTGACAGATATTGAATTACTTACCAATTTGCATGTTACTAATTTTATTCCATCCTCTTTATATGGTAAATCAGGGGTTGATGAATTAGCGGGGCAGAGTGCTCGGTTGTTAAATGGAATGCCAGTTGAAAATGCCATATTTGATAATCAATTAGCCTTTAATTTGTTACCGATTTCTCATCAAACTGAGCATTTGACACTCAGCGAAAAATCACAAGTAAATCAAATTCGCAAAGTAATGAATAATTATCAATTGCCGGTATCAATTGAATCGATCATTGTTCCAGTTTTTTATGGGCTTGCGCAATCAGTCAATGTGTCAAGTAGTTTACCCATTGAATTAGATATGACACGTTTTAATGACTATGGCGTCGAAGTGCAAAATGATGATTTGCCTACCCCTGTTACCGAGGTCAATACTGAATCTGAAGATAAATTAACCATAAAATTAGCTAATCTAAGGCACAGCTATGGTAATTATGAGCAAATTCAATATTGGTCAGTTGCAGATAATATTCGTTATTTAGGCGCATTGATGCTGATAGAGACCCTAGAGATACTCATTAATGACTATCTGTAAAATTGCACTGGGTATTGAGTACGATGGTAGTGACTATTTTGGTTGGCAAAAGCAGCAGTCGCACGACTCTGTTCAAGAAAGGTTAGAAACGGCCTTATCGATTGTCGCTAATGAACCCATTACCGTTTTTTGCGCGGGCAGAACCGATGCCGGTGTGCATGCTACAGGGCAGGTGGTTCATTTTGAAACCCAAGCCCAACGTTCACACGGTGCCTGGACGATGGGGGTGAATTCGCATTTACCAACTAATATTGCTGTGCGGTGGTCACACTCAGTCGATGATAGTTTTCATGCACGATTTAGTGCAACGGCAAGGCGGTATCGTTATGTGATTTATAATCATCGTTATCGACCGGCAATTTTAGCTAAAGGTGTTTCTCATTATTATTTGCCATTGAATGAAACATTAATGCATCAAGCTGCGCAATATTTATTAGGTGAAAATGATTTTACATCATTTAGAGCGGCTCAGTGTCAGTCATTAACCCCTTGGCGTAATATTCATCATATTGAAGTGACAAGGCAAGCTGAATATATTATTGTGGATATCAAAGCGAATGCTTTTGTGCATCATATGGTACGTAATATTGTAGGCAGTTTAATCGAGGTCGGTGCAGGCAATCAGCAGCCACAATGGATTTTTGATTTGCTCAAAGCTAAAGATCGAACACTCGCTGCTGCAACAGCAAAACCGGAAGGGTTGTATTTGGTTCAAGTGGACTATCCATCGAAATATCAGATCCCCAATTCTTTTTTAGGTCCATTATTTTTACATTAAGCATAATTGCTTATAACTAATCCAATTTAACTAAAAAGATGAATGCAATGAATAGTGATGATATCAATTCCAGTAAAGATGATAAAAATAAAGAAACAAAAAAATCAAAACTGCATAATATCAAATTGCCACCACACTCTATTGAAGCAGAACAAGCCGTGCTTGGCAGTTTAATGCTTGATAATCAACGATGGGATGTTGTGGCTGAAATGATTACTGAGCGCGATTTTTATTCTCGTCATCATCAATTAATTTTTTCAGAAATGCATACTTTGGTCGGTAAAGGTACGCCGATTGATTTAATTACACTATCGGAAAGTTTAGAAAGTAAGGATATTCTTGCTGATGTTGGCGGATTTGCCTATTTGGCTGAACTTTCAAAAAATACCCCAAGTGCAATTAATGTCGTTGCTTACAGTGATATTATTCGTCAGCAAGCGATTTTACGTGAACTGATTAGCGCATCAAATGATATTGCTGATAACTGTTATGCAACTGAAGGGCGAGATAGTAGCGAAATTTTAGATCTAGCCGAAAGTAAAATATTCCAAATAGCGGAAAGCCGAACAAAACAGGGTGAAGGACCAAAGAGTATTACTGATGTGCTCGAGGCAACGGTTGCCAAAATTGAAGAGCTCTTTCAGCGTCCACACGACGGAGTGACAGGTGTTTCAACCGGATTTATTGATTTAGATAAGAAAACAGCTGGTTTACAACGTTCAGATCTTATTATTATTGCAGCAAGACCATCGATGGGTAAAACGACTTTTGCTATGAATTTGTGTGAAAATGCAGCAATGATGCAAGAAAAGCCTGTGCTGATTTTCAGTTTAGAAATGCCCTCAGAACAGATTATGATGCGTATGTTGGCATCGCTCTCTCGGGTTGATCAAACACGTATTCGAACAGGTCAGCTGAAAGATGATGATTGGGCCAGAATATCGAGTACGATGGGATTGCTTTTAGAGAAAAAAAATATCTATATTGATGATTCATCGGGACTTACCCCTATGGAATTACGCTCAAGAGCAAGACGTATTTATCGTGAACATAAAGGTTTGAGTATGATTATGGTCGACTATTTACAGCTTATGCGTGTTCCTAATATGTCTGAAAATCGAACTTTAGAAATCGCTGAAATTTCACGTTCTTTAAAAGCATTAGCGAAAGAATTACAGATTCCTGTTGTTGCTTTATCACAACTTAATCGTAGTTTGGAACAGCGAGCAGACAAAAGACCGGTTAACTCGGACTTACGTGAGTCAGGTTCCATTGAACAAGATGCCGATGTGATTATGTTTATCTATCGTGATGAAGTTTATAATGAGGCTTCAGAACATAAAGGTATTGCCGAAATTATTTTAGGTAAGCAACGTAATGGTCCTATTGGTAAAGTTAGATTAAAGTTCCAAGGCCAGTTTTCGCGCTTTGATAATTACGCCGATTCAAGTAAATATTTGGATGACGAGTAATTACTTTTATATTGCTAATATAGATGCGCAAATGGTTGATTTTAAACATTTGCGCAAGTTCAGTTAGTTTTGTGTTCTTTTATTAACGACATATCGATAAACCTGTGCTATAACAAAAATAATTGCTTGTAAAATAACAATGCAGGCACTGGTGGATGCGTCTGAATAGTAGCTAATCAATGTGCCTGTCAATGTTGAAAATACCGAAACGATAACAGCAATAATCAACATTAGATCAAAACGTTTAGTAAGTAAAAATGCAGTAATGCCAGGGGAAATTAACATGGCAATCACTAAAATCACCCCAGCAGCTTTGAGTGAACCGACTATGGTTAAAGCAAGCACACTGAGCAAACCATAATGTAATAAGCGAACGGGTAATCCGATCACTTGAGCCTGTATTGCATCAAAGCAATATAGCATAAGATCTCGACGTTTTATAATGATTAAAATTGAAACTGTGGCAGCAATTAAGATGATTTGTTTTAATTCATCGTAACTTGTCCCAAGCACACTGCCAAATAAAATATGATTTAGATGTTGTGATGTGTCGACTTTTGAAAAAAGCACTAAGCCAAAAGCAAACATGCCTGAAAAGACAATGCCCATTACCGTATCTTCTTTAATTCGGCTATGTTCTTTAATGTAGCCAGTTGCCACAGAGCAACATAAGCCAGAAACAAATGCACCAATGATAATTGGAATGCCTGCTAAATAAGCTAACACAATCCCAGGTAATACAGCATGCGAGATGGCATCGCCCATTAATGACCAACCTTTTAAAACCAAAAAGCAAGAAAGTAGTGCACAAACTATACCTGTTGCCATGGCGGCTAAAATAGCACGCTGGATAAGGGGCAAGGTTAATGGATAATAGATAAAATCCCATAATTCTGTCATACATTTGCCCCTTTCTTTAACTTTGATTGTTTTATTTTTCGCTTATTAGAAATTAAGCCTTGTCTAGGTGCAAATAAAAATGCAGTCATAAAAACTAAGGTTTGTAGTGTAACAATTACACCACCGGTTTCACCATTGAGAAAATAGCTAATCCAAGCACCTATTGCACTGGTTGATGCACCAATCACGACCGAAATAATTAATAGATGTGAAAAACGATTCGTTAATAGGTAAGCCGTTGCGCCAGGGGTGACGACCATTGCGATAACTAAAATTGCGCCCACCGTTTGCAAAGCGGCTACTGTGCAAGCACTTAAAATAGTGAAAAAAAGAATTTTTAATTGTAAGGGTTTTAAACCAATTGATCTGGCATGAGTTTCATCAAAGAAAACAACTAACAAATCTTTCCAAAACAACAGTAATAGTATAAATGACACTAAGATGATAATTTGTACTTGCCACATATCACTATCGTCAATGCCAAGAATATTACCAAAAATGATAGTTTGCACATTAACGGAAGTTGGATTGAGTGAAATAATTAACAGGCCGACAGCAAAAAAAGTAGAAAAGATAAAACCAATAATTGCATCTTCTTTTAATCGAGTAATGGTGCGCACAATAATAATGGCCAGTGCGGCAAGTAATCCTGTAAAAAAAGCGCCGACAGAATAGGGTAGCCCAAGCGCATAGGCACCGGCAACACCTGGTACTACTGAGTGGGAAAGTGCATCCCCCATTAGTGACCAGCCTTTTAGCATTAAAAAAGCCGATAAAAACGCACAGGCGGCCCCTACAATGCTACTTACCCAAATGGCTTTAAACATAAAGCTATAAGTAAAAGGTTCAAGTAGGAATTCCATTTATTGTTGTCCTTTTGGTTCATTACCTTGCTGTTCAACAAGTAAATTTTGATGAGGTGAATCATCCTTACCTTCACCATAAAAAATCGCTGCACGTTCGTCATCGGTTAGTATCGATACTTTACGCGGATCTTCGTCTTCATGTAATTGAGCACCAGATAGACTTAAATAACGTAATGCACCACCAAAGGTTGTCATTAAATTCTGAGGAGTAAATGTGGTTTTAGTTGGACCAAATGCCAGAACAGTTTGATTAATCAACACCACCTGATCACAAAATTCAGGCACACTGCCTAAATTATGGGTTGAAACTAAAATTAAATGCCCTTCTTTACGCAGCGCTTTAAGCAAATCAATGATTGCATTTTCTGTTTTAACATCAACACCGGTAAAGGGTTCATCTAATAGCAATACTTTTCCTTGCTGAGCCAATGCTCGAGCTAAAAAAACACGTTTTTTTTGCCCACCTGAAAGTTCACCGATCTGTCGATGTTTAAAATCAAGCATATTGGCGCGTTCAAGTGCAATATCAACTTGTTTTTTATCTTCCTGACTCGGAATACGAAAAAAAGACATATGCCCGTATCGTCCCATCATCACAACATCAGAAACTAAAACGGGGAAGTCCCAATCAACTTCTTCAGTCTGTGGAACATAAGCAATGATATTTTGCTTTAATGCCTGCCTTACTGGAATATTATTAAATGTTACGCGTCCTTGAGTTGGTTTGATTATTCCCATAATACTTTTAAACAAAGTCGATTTACCGCTTCCATTTACGCCAACAAGGGCACATATAGTGCCGCCATTGAGCTTAAAACTGGCATCATGAATTGCTGTATGACCATTATTATAAGTCACGGTAATATCATCAACATTTAGGCAAATTTGAGTCATTATTTTTCAAATCCTTTAGCTATTGTTTCAACAGTAACTTTTAATAAATCAATATATGTAGGTACAGGCCCATCTTTTGTTGATAAAGAATCGACGTATAAAACGCCTCCATATTTGGCACCGGTTTCCTTGCTTACTTGTTTTGCTGGTTTATCTGAAATGGTACTTTCGCTAAATAATACAGGAATGTTTTTTGCTTTGACTAAGTCGATAAGATTTTTAACTTGTTTTGGTGTTCCTTGTTGTTCTGCATTAATGGGCCATAAGTAAGCTTCTTTTAGATTATAATCTCGAGCTAGATAGCTAAAAGCCCCTTCACTGGTTACTAACCAACGTTGAGCATCAGGAATTTTAGTTAAACGTTCACGCAGTGGGGCATCAAGCGCTTTTATCTTGGCAATATAGTCAGCTGCATTTTGGTTATAAATATCAGCATGTTTAGGATCATATTTAACAAACGCTGCGCGAATATTTTCTATATAAGTTAAAGCAAGTGTCGGAGACATCCAAGCATGAGGATTTGGGTTACCTTTATAACTACCTTCTTGAATTGGCATCGGTTCAATCCCTTCAGTAACTACAACAGAGGGCACATCTTTAATATCTTCAAAAAAACGTTTAAACCATAATTCTAAGTTAAAACCATTCCATAATACTAAATCAGCAGAAAGGGCTTTAGTAATATCTTGTGGTGTCGGATCGTATTCGTGGATTTCGGCTCCCACTTTTGTAATCGATTCAACATCAGCGGCATCACCGGCGACGTTTTTAGCCATATCTTGGATCACGGTAAAAGTTGTCACGACTTTAAATTTTTTTTCGGCTGCTTGGGCTGAACAAAATAGTCCAGCAATTATAATTAACGATGACAGTATCGTCCTAAATACTGTTTTATTATTGTTATTGAATAAATTAAATTCCATTATCAGCTCCTGTTGTATAACATACTAGAAATCAATTAAATAGTAACAAAGTCGTGAGTTGTTATATCTGATATAATCATTAGAAATAGTTATCTTTTTTTACATAAATATTATTATTTAAATGTTAATGAGAATTATTATCATTTAAATAATAAATGTCAAATTATTTTTACTTAGCGGGAATAAATATTTCCCCATTTATCTATATGAATTCATTCTAAATAAAAACGTTGTAAAATAGCAGACTATGTTCTCTATTTGAGCAATAGATGATACGGTAAGAAACTTGCTGATTTATTGAGATAAAAATCACATTCATATGATTTAGAATGTGATTTTTAATTTTCATATTATAATGCGGCTTTATGGTCTGGTTAGATTAAAAAGAATAACGGTAACCACCATTTACTTGTAGTAAATTAAATCGATTACCCGTAGAGCTTTCAACATCAAGGTAAATAGTATGTGCTTTATTAACTTGAGCACTTACACCTATGCTGTTATTCCACCAGTTTCCTTCAAATGAATGGCTCTCTTTATTTCCATTTAGTTTGTAGTAAGTATCGCCATCAAATTCCCGAACAATGCCTGTTTTAGCATAAAGGTTAATGTTGCTATTTTCGGTATTGACTTGATAACCAAACAATGCAGAAGCACGACCAATTAATGAGTTATAGTTACCTAATTTGACGTTAAGCCCGTTGGTTGCATTAATTGATGTACCATTTTGGTGGCTATAAGCGATTTGCGTTTGTGGTTCAATATAAAAATCGTTGATTTGATATTTTTTACCTAGCTCTAATGATACGCCAAGTCCATTGGTATGACCGGTACCCTGAACGCGATTATCAGCAGTATCTTTCACTTTGAAATGATTTTTTTGACGTGCATATTTCGCTACACCATCTAGGTAAAAACCACTTTCATCTAAATACGTTGTATAAAGCCCTGTATTAAATGATCTTAAAGAGCCGTCGCCTTTACGGTAGTCAGGATCACCATAAGTTTGACCAACAAAAGCACCTATTACA